>CAZWEB010000111.1:0-2509 GCA_964632115.1 Candidatus Woesearchaeota archaeon | reverse complement strand
TTTATAATTCTGTTCTAAAAACACTTCCAAGAAACAAAGAAAATGTGAAAAATGTAATGATTAAGTTCACTATGACTAAACCAGTAAAAGTAGGGTTGGATTAAAAATAATGAAAATGAAATATTTTCAAACTTTTAAATTTCAAAGAAAACAAGAGAAAATTTAAAAATGACAGAGAGAAAACAAAAAATTAAAACCGAGAAAGAAGCCAAAAAGAAAGGCACAACAGAGAAAAAAATAGAAACTAATGTTTCAAAAGCAAAATTAGAAACAGTAAAATCACTAGTTGAGTCTATAAAAAACAACAGTACAATTATCATAGCTTCTATAAAAAATCTTCCATCAAAACAATTTCAGGAAATCAGAAAAAAACTAAGAAAAGAAGCTGAGATTAAAGTTGCCAAGAAAAGAGTTGTATGGAAAGCCTTTGAGACTGCAGAAAATAGCCTTGAAAAATTAAAAGATTATGTTCAGGAAGACTCTGCTCTTTTATTCTCTAAACTTGATTCATTTGAATTAGCCGGCTTGCTTGTTGAAAATAAAAATCCAATTAAAGCAAAACCAGGACAAATAGCTCTTGAAGATATTGAAATAGAAGCAGGAGTAACTGACTTGCTTCCAGGACCTGCAATAAGCGAGCTTGGTGCTCTTGGAATAAAAGTAGGTGTAGAAAACGGAAAAATAGCAGTAAAAGAAAAAAAGATAATTGTCAAAGCAGGAGAAAAAATTAGTGGTAACGCCGCATCTATAATGGCTAAACTTGATATGAAGCCATTTACAATAGGGCTGGAACCTATTGCACTATATGACCTTAAAAATGAAAAAATATATACAGATGTTAAGATAGACAAGGAAAAAACAATCCAGGAGATTAGAGTATCAGCAGCAAAAGCAACTGGATTTGCGCAGAAAATTGTATATTACTGCAAGGAAACAATTTCATTTTTACTTGCAAAAGCAAATGCAGAGGCAAACAGTTTAGAAAAATTAAAACCAGCAGAAAAGCCAAGTGAAAAGGAAGAAGAACCAAAAGAAAGCGAGGAAGAAAAACCAAGTAAAGAAAACCAAAAAGATAATACTCAATCAATTGAGGAAAATAAACCAACTGTGGAGGAAAACAAATAAAATGGAATATGTATATGCAGCTTTGTTATTGCACAGAACAGGCAAAGAAATTACAGAAGACAACTTGAAAAAAGTTATAGAAGCAACAGGAACTCAGGCAGATGAATCAAAATTAAAAACTTTGATTGCCAGTTTAAAGGGCGTTGATATAGCAAAAGAACTGGAAAATGCAACTATTATGGCAGCATCACCAGCAGGTGGAGCACCTAGCGCAGAAGCAAAAGCTGAAAAGAAAGAAGAAGAAAAGCCAAGTGAAGCAGCAGAAGGGCTCTCAGCATTATTCGGATAATTTATTTTTTAATTTTTATAATCTGTTGAGAACCTTCTAAACTTAGATAGTTCTCATTCTGAAAGAATTTTAAATTAAATGACAAGATTTAAAAATTGAAAATTCATGATAAATATCAGGAGAGCATCACATGTGGTTGCTAATAGGGTACTATAACAATTGCGGTGAAAGAAAATTAAATTTATGGGAGGATAAAATGAAAGGAAAAGTTAAATTTTTTAATAGAGTAAAAGGATTTGGATTTATAACAGCAGAAGATAACAAAGAATATTTTGTTCATGAGTCTGGAATAAAACAAGGACCTATAGATGAAAACGACGAAGTTACTTTTGATGTTGAAGAAGGCGATAAAGGACCAAAAGCAGTTAATGTTAAAAATTAATATTAATTCTTAATCGGTTTTTTGGCTGCCAGGCATCAATAATCTAGATTTTGTCAAACATAAACTTTAAATTCTCTTAATTTCTATTATTTCTAAAGTTGCCATTGCATACAGGAATTAAAATTCCTGTCCCTTCGGTTCTCACGAACCTTTAGGTGATGGTATTGCACAGGATTGCTAAGATAGGTTACAAAAGTGTAACAGTTAGTAGAATATATTAATAATAATCAAAAACCATAATCACCCATACAAAAACTTAAAATTTATAATCAAAGTCTAAAAAGGCAAATCTCTTTCAGGATCAGTTGATTTATATCCACTCCTCGCACTTTCAAATTTCTTTTCAGCCCTTTTTCTTTCTTTAGAATTTTTTGGATAGTCAGATATGTCTTCACTCAAAAGAATCATTTTGGCTTCATAAAATTTATGCACCTCATATTCTCCACTGGCAGATTCAGAGATTATATGGAGAATATAATATACTGCACCTATGCTTTCAAGATTAGACTCTTTTAATTTTCTATCAACCAAATCTTTTAAAGTCCTATGAGCCATACTATATTTTACTAACACCCTTTATAAAGATTTATTTGATAAAACAATCAACTTTAAAAATCTATAACACTTAGCTTTTTAAATAATAAAATATCTTAATATTCATAAGCCGCCATCGCATAATGGTATTGCACCTGGCTTGAGTCTACAACTTTCCT
>CAZWEB010000110.1:0-2533 GCA_964632115.1 Candidatus Woesearchaeota archaeon | reverse complement strand
ACATCAGAACAGATTCTGGATAGTTTTCAAAGCATATTCAGTGTTGTCCAGGCTGTTTTAGTTGGGATTGCTGCTATTTCTCTGCTTGTTGGGGGAATTGGAATTATGAATACAATGTACACTTCTGTTTTAGAAAGAACAAAAGAAATAGGAACAATGAAAGCAATTGGAGCCAAGAACAGTCACATAATGACTATATTTTTAATTGAATCAGGATTGCTTGGATTAATCGGAGGATTAATTGGAGTTGGAATTGGAATAGGCTTGGCTAAATTTGCAGAGTATATTGCTGCATTTTATCTTGGAACAAATCTTTTGCAGGCAAGCATGAATCCTGTAATTTTTCTCGGAGCTTTGGCTTTTGGCTTTACTGTTGGTTCTATGAGTGGGCTGCTGCCTGCAATACAAGCATCTAAGTTAAAACCTGTTGATGCCTTGAGATATGAGTAAAAATTAATCATATAATAATCTAGAATTAGTTACGGGTACTTCTAAACCATCTGATTGATGAAGAATTAATTCAAAAAGAGGGTAACTATGAACAACAGACCTTTGATGAACTTCTTCTTCAATTCTTCTTACGCTTATGAGTAATTCATCTCCGTCTCTTAACTGTGCAGAAAGAGCTCTGTAATTTTGTAAAAATTCTTTTTTTTTGTCTAAAAATTTAACCCAATCAAAAGTGTTAATTGCATTAAAAAGCGCTCCTTCTGCTTCTTTTTTTGTTGGGGTTCTTGCCATGAGGTAATATTAACTAGAAGGTTTAAATTAATTGTTGTTGTTAAGAATACTAATTTATAAAACTCAGATAAATAAAAGAAACACAGAAATATTTAAAAACCTTAAAAACAAAATAAAATAAGGAATTAAAACCTAACAAAAATAAAGAGGGTAATAGAAAAGAGGAACATGAAGAAATGCATTTATTGTGGCTGCGGAGTAGGTGACGAAAGTGTTATTGATTTCTGTGAAAAATGCGGGCATGGTGTTTTTGGAGAGAAGATGTTCAACGCCATTGTGCAAAACATGAATAATGCCCGAGATAAAGGAGACTTGCATCAGGGTTCTGTTGGGCTATAAACCTTTATTAAATCTGAATATTTCTTATTTTTCCAGCATATCTCGGACATAAAAAGCTTTATAAATCATATTTTACAAGTAGTAAAATGGAAGTAAAGACTAAAGGAACTAAAACAGATAGCTTGAGGAATGACAAAAGCAATAAAGGGAAAGGAGAAGAAAAACTCGGCGGAAATATAACTCTCTCAGGATTTAACCTAGAACCCATAGAAATGGTTGTGATTAAGAAAATTATTGGCACTTATGCTAAGAAAATCAGTGAGAAAACAGAATATAATGAGATTAAAGTGACATTAAAACAAACTCAAAAAGAAAAATACTTTTTGCATGAAATCAAGGTGTTTGCAGAAACAAAACAAGGAATACTGACATCAAGCTCAGAAAATAAAAGTTTATATAGTGCTCTGTCAGAAGCATTAGATAGGGTATATTCACAAGCAGAACACAAAGACAGATAAATTTTAAGGGGAAAAATTAAAAAATGTTAAAAAGGAAAAAAACAAGAGAAAAAGGAAAGATAAGGCTTAGTGAATACTTTAAAGAACTAAAAGGAGGAGATGTTGTTGCAATCAAAAGAGACTTATCTCTTCCTGAAGGAAGAGGTTTTCCAAAAAGAATCCAAGGAAAAACCGGAGTAGTTTCAGGCAAGAAAGGGAGATGTTATATTGTTAAAATGAAAGACTATAATATGGAAAAGAGTTATATAGTACATCCAGTACATTTAAAAAAACTAAAATCATTAAATAAAGAAGAATAATAAAGAAAATGATAAAAGACACAAGACCACTAAACATGCAGGAGACTAGAAAAATACTTGAGAGTCTAAAAGATAAAGACGATGAAAAAAAGAAACAGCTTAGTGTTTTTATGAAAAAATTCATAAAAAGCAAAGCAGGAAAATCTAAAGAAATAAGCAAAGAAATAGAATCTTTAGGGCTTTTAAAAATGAAGCAAGAAAATATAGTAAAGATAATTGATTTAATGCCTGAAGATGCTGCTGATTTAAATAAAATATTTACAGACACTACATTAAATGAAGAAGAGACAAATAAAATACTCGAAATTGTTAAAAAATATAAATAAAAATGACAGACAAAGAAGAATATGCGATTATACTAGACTATTTGCCTTATGGCTATCCTCTAGAGAAGAAAATGATGCCCATAGCCCAGGCTATCGGGGCGGTAAATCTCACTCTTTTGCATCTTGTTCCACGAAGGGGAATAAAGTTAGAGTTAAAAGAAAAGGTTTATATTGGAGAAGGCAAGAGAGATAAGATATATTATATTCTTGGACGTTTGCCTAGAGAAAAATTAACAGAAACCTCAAAAATCCAATTACAGGAATTTGCAGAGAAAATTGTTGAAGAACAAGAGAAAAGATTTATTGAATTTTTCAATAAAGCAGAGCCAATAAATACAAGAGTTCATCAGCTTGAACTTTTGCCAGGATT
>CAZWEB010000109.1:0-2557 GCA_964632115.1 Candidatus Woesearchaeota archaeon | reverse complement strand
GCTTATGATATTGAAAATGATACATTGACATATAATATTACAATTAATGCATCTGATTTAGAATTTGGAATTTATGAAACTGTTCTCAAAGTCCAGATGAAAGCAAATCAATTTTCTCAAAAAGGAGCAAACATAACTATTGTTGAACCTATTAATATTACTGCCCTTATTAATACTCCTACCTGCGCATATGAGGGCGATAATGTTAGAGTAGATGCAAATATAACTGGTTCTGTAAAAGAGGTTATTGTTGAAAAAGAAATTTCTGGGAAATTCACAAATTATACAACAACTGGAATTGGGAACACCTATTCTGCTTTAATAAATGGAACTGGTGGAAAAAACATGTCCTGGAGATTTATTGCTAAAGATATTGCTGATGATTTAACTTATGGAGACTGGAATTCAATGTATATTTTCAGCAAAACAAAATTAGTTGTGTATCCTACTTTGCCTGATGGATGGAATCAATGGTATATAACAGAACCCACATTTATAATAGAAAATCCTGATGCTTCTGAGATTTATTACCAATGGGATTCTGATGATGTTTTTGTTTATACTGGATTTTTTGGTTTAGAGAATATTCCAAATTCTCCACCAAAAGAATCTGCAGGCATCCTGAAACTTAACTATTGGGCAAATAATTCCTGCAAGCTTGAGAAAAAACAAAATAAGACAGTTTATGTTGATTTAACAAATCCTCAGTTTAAAAATTTAAAACCTGCAGATAAATCATTTGTTTATACTGCAAAACCTGAAATATCTGTTTATCTAGAGGAAGTTTATCAGAGTAATTCTGGAATAGACAAATCAAGTGTAATAATGAAATTAGACGGAGCAAATGTTAGTGCAGATGTTTTTAATGCAGACAGCATAGATGCTATTGCAACTTATGTTCCTGGAAATGAACTGAATTTGGGGGTGCATAATGTTAGTGTTTATGTTAAAGACAATGCAGGAAGGGAAAATGAAACATTCTGGGAGTTTGAAGTAAAATACATTGAAAATCTCTCAATGACTGTAAATTCTCCTGAAATCCAAGATTATAATTCAAAAAAAGTTGAATTTGACATTGAATTAAACAGAAAAGTTAATTTAGAATATATTAACTGGAATGATAATAAACCTAGATGGAAAACATTATGCAAAAATTGCGATGAATATGGCAATAGCAAGAAAAAGACAAAAACACTAAATGAAGGAGAAAATAATATTAGTATTAGGGCTACAAATGGTTTGGGATATTCTATTGAGGAAAGCATAGTCTTATTTATTGACAGCAAGCCTCCTAGAATTTCTAAAATAGAGCCAAGAAGAAATTCAGTTATTAATGGGAGTGAGTTTTACATTAAATATACTGAAGATAATCTCAAAAAAATAGAATTATTATGGAATGGCTCAAAATTACTTGAAAACTGCTCTTCTGGAAAGAATCAGGAATGTAAGACTAGTGTTAATTTATCTGACTATAATGGAAAATGGATTGAGTATTATTTTAATGTTAGTGATGGAATCAATGCAGTGGAGTCAAAGAAAACCAGGGTTTTTGTTGATACAACAATTCCAGAATTAATAATTGAGAATCCAAAAAACACTAATTATGGAAGAAAAGTTCCCTTGAATATAACTAGCAGTGAATCAGTACTTCTTGAATATTATGACAAACAAACTGCCAGTCCAAGATGGAAAACAATATGCACAAAATGTGAGGAATATGGCAATAGCAAGAAAAAAACCAAGAGTTTCAAGAAGGGATTTAATGATATTCTAATCAGGGCAACAGACAAAGCAGGCAATTCTCTCCAAAAAGAGATTATTTTTGAGGTTATTTGATAAACAGATATTATGATTCTTATGGTTGTTTGGAGTTGCAATTAGATATACTAGGATATTCTAATAAATAGTAGTATTGTTATATTCTCGGGACTTTTGTGAATAAATCTCTTTATAAATTTAACAAAAGTTCCCACTATTGCAACAGAGCAGTTTTAGGTTAATTTTATAAATCTCTGATTTCTTGTGAAATTGCCCTTTTAGGCTTATCTGGTGGGTGGGAAAGAGTTCTGGTGCTGAGCAAAGCAAGTATAGGATACAAAAAATACAATATACAATAAAATGGAAGATATTCAATTCAAATATGCCTTTGGAGGAATAGATGAAATTCTTAGCGGAGAAACTGAGAAAGTTGATTCTTTAGATGAAATTAAAAATAGTTCTTCTGGAGATTCAAGAAGAATAATTGTTCCAAAAATTCTTGGAGTTTATCAGGAGAAAAGAACAGATAATCCTGAAATGAAAAAAGAATTTGAGAGAAGAAATAAAATATCAAAAAGATATTTATACAGAAATTTTCAGAAAGAAGAAACAGTTCATCCTGACTTAATCTGCATTGCATATGACTACACTGATATTGGAGATCATTTTGAGGGCATATTAAGAAATTCATTATCAGGAGATGTATTAAACAGATTAAAAGTAACAAAATCCCTTGACTTGCCTTTTTTTGATGAAAAACAAGACACAGAAAATGAATTTTGCGCTTTGTTCTTTAAAA
>CAZWEB010000108.1:0-2561 GCA_964632115.1 Candidatus Woesearchaeota archaeon | reverse complement strand
ATTTTAAATATAAAACAAATGTCCTTCTTATTGATATTTTCTTGTTCTTTGAATAAGGTTTTTCAGCAGTTATTGTTTCAACAACCTTTTTTCCATTTTTCTCTCTTTTCTTAAAAGAATATGTAATTTTATCAGCAACCATTGCTTCGTGAAATTTCCTTATATCTTCCTCGGTTAACTTAGCCACTGGCTTCTTTATGTGCTCTAAAGCTATTTTTATGTCCGATAAATAAGAGGAAAGAGTCTCATCTCTCACAACTTTATTAGTTAACTCGCCCAATCTTAATGCTCGAATCCACCCATTTTTAATGTCTTTCTTGTCCTGTACACTGATTTTCCAATTATCTATGTCTTTTATCCTCTTTTCTATATTCATGCACCTTATTGATATTTTATCTACTTCTGACATCTTCTATGATAAGTTATATTAGATAACCTATTATAAGAAGTATAATAACAAGTATTTAAATATTTCTAAAGGCTATAAAAATTTTGGGACAGAACTATCCAACAATTTATAAAATCTTAGTATATATCTCAATTTTGATTATTTGTAAATATTCTCAAAATGTTCACAAAGATATCTTTTTTCTTCTCTCCTCATGGTATTAACCTCTTTTATTCCAAAAAGTTTTTCTAAGGGGCCTTTTAGTGATTTTTCAAAAGCATCATAAACAATGTCCAGGCTTTTAAATTGCTCGTCAAGATATTCTTTATATTGCTCTTTTGTAAATGCCTGTTTCACTAATTCCTCATAATTTCCTGCCTCTCCTGACTCAATAAGTCTTTTAAAAAATTGAACCCTCTCCACAGTCCATTTTGCATAAGCTCCTGCAATAAATCCCCTGCTGAAATCAAAAGGATTATCAAAAGCGTTTTTTTCCTGGTTTTCAGACATCTCAATCCCTAATTTTGTAAATTCTTCTCTTGGAATCTCTTCAAACTTTTTGCCCTTGTGTTTAAATGCCACATCTAAACATAATGTCTGCAGTTTGGCGTACCCTTTAACAACTTTCTCTTTGCCCAACCCCTTAAGATTATGTCTTACATTCTCTGAAAAAGGAGCAATATAATCAATGTAATTATTATAATAAGAATGATAATAATCGCTGATTATTTCATAATTTGCTCTTTGAAAAAAATGTTTCTCATGCTCTTCTTTTTTAAGAATCGCCTCTAAATCATTTATTCTTTGTTCTGAAATATCTGCCAGAGGTTCTGGTTTTTTATTTTCAAAGTCAGGTTTTATTAGTTCTATGAATGATTCTTGCAGAGGCATTGTTCTTTTATGGGGGGATTCTAATTCTCCGATTTTTACCTTTGGTTTTGGAAGTTCAAATTCCCTTTTCTCTATCTTCAATTCTGGTTTTTCTGGCAGTGGCTCAAATTTCTCAAGCACAGGTTTATTTTTTATAGGTTTATGCATTCTATAATCTTCATTAGAAAGCTCTGATTTATTACATCCTTGCAAAACCAGGCTGGATAAAACAACTCCTGTTAGAACTCTGTTAGCAATTCCATTTATAATCCTGCTTGATAACCTTTTTTTATATAATTTATACATCATTTTAAATGCTCAAAACTTTAATAAAACCTAATAATATTACTTTATAAAGATTTATGGGATTAATATTATCATATTCTTAGATCTTGTGAGATCAAGAATTAACTTAAAAGTCTTCTTATTGAATCAATATAATCTGCTATTTCCAGACCTTTTTTTGTTAGTTTGATAAGTTTTATTCTTCCTTTCTTCTCAAAACCAACTAAATTCAATTTCTCTAAAGTTTGTAAAATTTTGACAGCATGGCTGTATGTGCAGTCAACTTCTTTTGCAAGAACACTTCCATACCTCGCTTTACTTAGTTTTTTTAGAGCGACCAACATCAAAGCAGGTTTTCTTCTAAAAAAGATGTCAAAATTGTCTTTCATTTTTATATATATTTGGGGATTCATCATTATCTCCACCCCTTCATTCCCTAAGTCTAGTTGCATTAAGGGGTTATTTTATATATAACTTAACCCTATCAATACAAACTATATATTAGAGGATAGGTTTCATTTATAAACTTTTCTATAGATAAATTTAACCAAAAGGTAGTGAAAAATAAATATTATCCTTCTCCAAAAATCCTCACAACACTTCCTGTAAAACTTTTTCCAGTCATCTCTTTATACAAACCAAGATAACCTTTGGAAAATAGATCAGTATAGCTCGCTTGGAGTTTCAGACTTGTTTTTCCCTGCTCAACTGAATTTTGCAGGTATTCCTTTATATTTAAGGATAAGATTGCATTAACTATTTCATTTTTTGTTGTTTTGATGATAATATCTTCATGATATTCTGCATCTGCTTGTTTTTTTTCAGTTGTTGTTTTGCCTTCATTAATTTTAGAAATATAAATCTCGTCATCAACAATCACTTTTATTTTAGGTATTTCGTCAGACAAAGGGGGATTATGCAATTTCCAACCTCCTATAGAAAAAACAACATAGTTAACATAATCTTCATTAAATTTAAGCAGTGCCTGCTGAAAAGCCATTCCCTCCATTGGATTGTT
>CAZWEB010000107.1:0-2612 GCA_964632115.1 Candidatus Woesearchaeota archaeon | reverse complement strand
TTTTCTACTCTTGATTTTGATTTTGCTTATTTAAAGAAAAGACTGCAGGAACTTGCATTTTTAAATCCGATTATTAAAATAATCCTGAAAGATGAAAAATCTGGAAAAAAAGAAATCTTTCATTATGAGGGTGGTTTGATGGAATTTGTCAAGCATATTAACCAATCAAAAACAGTTCTCCATAAGCCAATTTATTTTAAGAGAGAAGAAAAAGGAACAATTATAGAGGTTGCAATACAATATACTGATGGTTATAATGAAAATATTTTTGGTTTTGTAAATACAATCAATACAACTGAGGGCGGGACCCATATCTCTGGATTCAAGACTGCTTTAACAAGGGCAATTAATGATTATGCTTCTAAAAAAGGATTATTAAAAGATGTTAAAATTGAAGGCAATGATGTAAGAGAAGGGATTACTTCTATTATTTCATTAAAAATGAAAGAACCGCAGTTTGAAGGGCAGACAAAAACTAAATTAGGCAATTCTGAAATGAAGGGAATTATTGATTCAATGGTTTATATTGCTCTTGGAGAGTTTTTAGAGGAAAATCCAAGTATTGCAGGCAAGATTGCACAAAAAGCAATTGCCAGCTCTAAAGCAAGAAATGCTGCAAAAAAGGCAAGAGATTTGGTAAGAAGAAAAAGTGCAATTGGGGGTTTGAGTGGATTGCCTGGTAAATTAGCAGATTGTTCTTCAAAGAAAAATGAAAGGACTGAAGTATATATTGTAGAAGGAGATTCAGCAGCAGGTTGTTTTTCTGGAGAAACAAAAGTTGCATTAGCAGATGGAAGAAATTTGTCTTTTAATAAATTAGTTGAAGAGGACAAAAATGGAAAAGAGAATTTTTGTTATGCTATAAAAGAAGATGGAACTATTGGTATTGCTAAAATAGATAATCCTAGAATCACAAAAAAAGATGCAGAGGTTATAAAACTTATTTTAGATAATAATAAAGAGATTGTTTGTACTCCCAACCATAGATTTATGTTAAGAGATGGGGGTTATAAGGAAGCTAAAGATTTATTGTTAACTGATTCTTTAATGCCTTTAAATCGGAAATTTTCTAAAATTGGTGGAAGAATAACTATCGACGGATATGAAATGGTTTATGATAACAAAAAAAGGTTTTGGATATTTACTCATTTATTAGCAGATAAAAATAATTTGGATAGGGGGGCTTATGAAGAAGCACAAGGAAGTCATAGACATCATATTGATTTTAATAAGTTAAATAATAATCCCCCAAATCTTATTAGAATGTCCAAGGAAGGGCATATGATGTTTCATACTCAGCATCTTGAGAAGGTTTTGCATAGGCCTGATATTAAAGAAAAAGCAAGACAAGCTCATAAAACTCCTGAATACCGGGAAAAAATAAAGAAATGGAGGGAGCAACCTGAAATTAAGGAAATGTTTTCTGAAATTTCTAAGGAATTAATGAAAAATCCAGAATATAAAGAAAATTTAGCTAAAAATTATATAAATTTTTATAATTCTAATGAAGAGTATAGGAAAACTAATAGTAAGAGATTGTTAAATGCACAAGAAGAATATTGGGCAAATTCTGAAAATAGAAAAAAAGCTTCTGAGAAAGTTAAGAATTTTTTTATAGAAAATCCTGATGCAAAAGAATATCTTTCTAATCTTGCTAAAGAACAATGGCGGGATGAAGAATTAATAATCTGGAGGAGACAAAAAACTAGTGAACAATGGACACCTGAATTTAGAGAAAAAAGAAAGGAAAGTTATAATAAAACTTATTATGAAAAAACAATTAGATTAATGAAACAAGTTCATGAAAACTTTGGAAGTTTGGAAATGTTTAGAGAAATTAGAATAAAAAATAATGATAGAAGTATTTTAAGTTTACCAACTTTTTGTTCTAGGTTCTTTGATGATAATTATGAACAAATGGTAGATGCTATTAAAAATTATAATCATAAGATAAAAAGAATCATTAAATTAAATCAAAAAATTGATGTTTATGATTTAGAAGTTAAAGAAACCCATAATTTTGCTCTTGCATCAGGGATTTTTGTTCATAATAGTTCAAAAATGGCAAGAAACAAAGAATTTCAGGCAATATTGCCATTGAAAGGAAAGATTCTTAATGTTGAAAAATCAAATCCTGCAAAAGCCCTTAGCTCTGAAGAAATTATTAATCTAATCACTGCAATTGGAACAGGTGTTAAAGAGAATTTCAGTATTGACAAATTAAGATATAATAAAGTTATAATCATGACTGATGCAGATGTTGATGGACAGCATATAAGAAGTCTGTTATTGACTTTCTTTTTTAGATATATGCCTGAATTAATTGAAAATGGCAATGTTTATGTTGCTGTTTCACCATTATATAGAGTTAGAAAGCAAAAAGATCATTATGTTTATTCTGACGATGAATTGAAAAAATTAATTGTTAAACTTGGGGGGCATCCTGATGTTCAGAGATTTAAAGGATTAGGAGAAATGAATCCTGTTCAGCTATGGGATACAACTATGAATCCAAAAACAAGAATATTAAAGAGAATTAATATTGAGGATGCAGTAATTGCAGATGAAACTTTTTCAATGCTAATGGGAGATGTTGTTGCTCCAAGAAGAAG
>CAZWEB010000106.1:0-2614 GCA_964632115.1 Candidatus Woesearchaeota archaeon | reverse complement strand
CTGGATTATCATGAGCCTGAAGAGGAAAGAAAACACTATACATCCCAATATAACCGGCAAGAGTAGAAGCAATTGCAATAATATATTTGCTATTAGTCAACTTGCTTGTAAGAAATGCTGCTACTGCACCTATAATCAGCATTGAGATTGCAGACAGAATACATGTTCTTATGAACCTCAAATATTTTTTATTCATCTATAAATAGAGATTCTAGGTTTATAAATATTTTAACATTGTTATCTAATACAACCTCCAGCGGGTTCTATGAGTCTAGCAACCACTAGCTTCAAATCTCTTTACGCCTGAGATAGGATGTGAACCTGAAAACCACCTGTGGGTTTTCTATCCTGCATCCTAGTTCAAATCCAAACGCCCGAGATAGGATTTGAACCTACGACCCCAAGGTTAGGAACCTTGTGCTCTATCCAGGCTGAGCTACCCGGGCATAATTTTAAAAAGCATGTGGGTTTTAAAAAACCTATGATAGTAAAAATATTAGGAGTTTTGGACTTGCTGGCTGCATTTTTAATTTTTGCGTTGTCATTTGGGATTGGAATTCCACACTGGATTATTATAATTTTCATAATAATTTTGCTTGCAAAAGGTGCATTTATCTTCACAGGGAGTATTGCAAGTGTGTTTGATATTTTAGCAGGCGTGATTTTAATATTTGGATTGTTCTTTGCACTTCCCCAATGGATATTTTTTATTCCTGGAATTTTAGTTCTTCAAAAAGGAATTTTAAGTTTGCTATGAATCTGATTATTCTAAGAATTATTTCTTTCTCTTGAAAAATGAGAAAAAACTTTTCTTTTTCTGAGGAATAATTTTTGGACGCAAGAATAAAACATCAATCCCATATGCTTGCGCAGACTTTGCCTGAATTAAATCTGCAGTCACAAGAGTTGCTTTGTTCTTAAAGGCAATGCCTCTGATTAAAGCATCTATTTCTCCTGATTTTGCATATTTTATCTGCTTCATGTCTGGGCGAGGACCTACGAATTGTAATGAAAATTTGTGTTTTCTTTTAAGTTTATGCAAAAGAGCAACCTGGTCCAACCCAGTAAATCCAACTTCATTTCCCTTGTTTGCAAGATTTTCAAGTTCTGCTATAACTGCATCTGGAATAATTATTTTTCCATTTAAGCCTTTTTCAAGAAGATTTGGAATAAATTGATTAATCACAACAGAAGTATCAACTACATAATTTTTCTTTGTTTTCTCAAGCTTGTTATTAAGTGATTTTCTCGCTTTGCTTTTAATCTGCTGGCTTTTTGATTTGTCTTTGTTCTTCATTATTAAATTTGACTTTCTAGGTTTTTAAAACTATTTGAATTTTGAATGCGGGAGACGAGCGCATTTAAATTACTTTATTTTTACGATATCTTAATTTGAATGCGGGAGAAAGGAATCGAACCTTCGCAGGCACTAAGCCAATGCGTCTTGAGCGCATCCCGTTTGACCGCTCCGGCACTCCCGCATCAGACAACCAAGGTTTTCTGATGAACTTTCCTTAAATTGCCTTATACTAAAAATAAATAATTAATAGTTTAAAAATCTATAGAAAAAATAAGTGAAGACAACTTTATGGTTTCCCCTCTGGTGAGAGTATTCCATAAACGTGGCCAGCTTAACTTCTGTGTTCGAAAAGGGAACAGGTGTTTCCAAACCACTATGGTCGTCTTCATAAAATCAGAGATTTAGGGGTTTTTAAAGTTTTTGGATTAAGGATTAAAAAATTAAGAAAAAACTATAATTAAAATTTCTTAAACTTAGTTGTCAAGGGCAACAAGTCAATATGCCCTAAAAAGGCTGCTCTGCAACAGTATCTCTCTAAGCCAAGCTCATCAAGAACTTTTTTTGGTTTCTCGCCTTTTGCGGTTCTTTCTTTGAACTGCTCCCAAAGATGAGCAATTGGCTTTCCACACGATAAGCATCTAACTGGAATTATCATAGATAAATCTCAACAATAACCTTTATAAAGCTTTTTGTCTATAATTTTTCAAGAGGTGTCAGTACCTCAGAGCTGCTAATTCTGAGTAGATTAAAATGAAACAAGAAACAATCATAGAACTCAAGGATGTTTGCAAGAACTACCAGATGGGAGATTCTGTAGTCAAAGCTGTTTGCGATGTTGATTTGGCAATTAAAAAAGGAGATTTTGTTGCAATTATTGGGCCAAGCGGAAGCGGGAAATCAACAATGATGAATCTTGTGGGTGCTTTGGATTTAGCAAGCAAAGGAGATATTTTTCTTGATAATGTAAATATAGAACATTTGCATGAATCTGAACTTGCTCAAATTCGCGGGAAAAAAATTGGTTTTGTTTTTCAGACATTTAATCTAATTCCTACTTTAACTGCTTTGGAGAATGTAATGCTTCCAATGACTTTCCAGGGTGTTCCTCGCGAAGAAAGATTAGAAAGAGCAACTGAATTGTTGAATAAAGTTAAACTTAGCCATAGAATAAAACATTTTCCAGGAGAGCTTTCTGGAGGAGAAAGGCAGAGAGTTGCCATTGCAAGAGCTTTGGCAAATGATCCTGAAGTTATTTTAGCAGATGAACCAACTGGAAATTTAGACAGCAAAACAGGTGAAGAAATTGTAGAAATG
>CAZWEB010000105.1:0-2654 GCA_964632115.1 Candidatus Woesearchaeota archaeon | reverse complement strand
CAGGCAAGAATAAACCATATATACTTGAATTTAGAAAACTCTTTGTCAAGAACAGGCAAAGCAGAAAATGCCAGGGAAGAATGAGAGCTTGGAAAAGAAAAATTCCATGTTAAAAAACTGTCTTTCATTAAATAAACTGCAATTCCAAGAACAGAGACTATTCCAACTTCAAATGGTCTTGGCCTATGCACAAGGACCTTAAGAATAAAACTTATTATTATTGACAGCGCAAGCGACGCCCACAAAGGAAAAATCCATTTTCTTTTATGTTCCTGCCACATAAATAAGCTTGTAAGTATAAAAAATATTACTATGGCATTTCCGAGGAATGTGAATCCTATAAAGAGATAATCAAGATAAATACTCCTAAGAGAAGATATAAACCCTATAATCTGAGCATCATAAATAAGACTGACTAGTCCAAGAATTATTCCAATTAGTGCATAAATCACCTTCTTTTTCATTAGAGTTAAAACATTAAACTATTTAAATAAGTTTCTCTATTCCTATTAATGAAAAAAAGAGGCAAGCAGAAGAGCAAGACTCATAGGGCTGATAAGGTTGATAAGACAGACAAATCTAATAAATCAGGCATTTTTCTTTTACTAAGATATGTTCTTGCAGTTTTATTCGGAGTATTTTTATCTTTATTTTATAAGACTTTTCTCCCTTTGACAATATGGCCTGTTTATTTTCTTTTGAAAATATTTTACAATCCGATTATTTCGGGGAATCTTATAACAATCTCTAATTTTTCAATAGAAATTATAGGTGCTTGTGTTGCAGGTTCTGCATATTTTCTGCTCCTCATTTTAAATCTCACAACCACTATGAAAATTAAAAAAAGAATAAAGAGCATTATCTTCTCATTTTCTTTATTGCTATTCTTAAATATTCTAAGGATATTTCTCCTGTCAGTAATGTACTTAGAAGGCTCTGTTTTTTTTGATTTTACCCACAAGCTATTCTGGTATTTCCTAAGCATAATCTTTGTTGTTGCAATCTGGTTTTTAACAACATGGATTTTTAAAATAAAAGAAATACCAGTATACAGCGATTTAAAATCTTTAATAAGAAATATTAGAACCAGTTAAAAATTCTAATTCCAAAAATTGTAAGCAAGGTAGTTATTATTCCTGCAAATAAAACCCCTAATGCAATTGTAATAATGCTTCTCTTTCTCGGTAATTTAAAGAACCAAGCTAATAATGTTCCTGTATATGCTCCTGTTCCTGGAAATGGAATAGCTACAAATAAAAACAAGACAAAAAATCCCAAAGTTTCATATTTCTTTTTAACCTTGTCAACTTTCCGAGTAAGATAATAATTAAAAAATCTGTTCCATGGTTTTATTTTTAATGCATATTGATTTATATAATCTAGAAAAAAGAAAATTATAGGGATTATTAAAATATTAATAATCACACATACAAAAAAAGCACTTAAAGGATTTATATTATTCAATATAGCATAAGGAATTCCCCATCTTAATTCTAAAACAGGGAGTAATGTTCCAATTATTGTTAAAATCCAGGGATTCATTGTAGCAAAGGCCAGAATAAACAATTGCTTTCCTCAACATTTAATTCTAACGAATTAACAATACTATAACATTTTAAATTTCTAATTAACAAATTTTTATCTCGCATTAATCTGTGTTGTTTTTGCATTTTATTTCAAAATACCTTAATTTTAGAGGAGTTTTTCATCTTATGCTGTCCCTATTATAGAATTTTCAATAAATCTCAATATAAATCTTTCATAAACTTCTCTTGTTTCACAGTTATTAAATTCTAAAATATAACAATCCTTATCCTGAATTATATTAGTTGAACTCCCTTCTCTCAGAAGTATCACACTTTGTCCTATTGCATCATTGCAATTAGCATATTTAGCCCCTGATTTTTCAGCATAATCCCTGCTGTTTGTTGCTGCTGTTGCATTTACTCCAAATGCCTTCAAAGTTCTGGAAAAATCCACAAGAGTAGCAGTAGATTCAGAACAGTTTTCCATAGTCGTAGAAATAGAAAATAAAACATTTTTCTTTAGCACTATATTTCCTTCAATGGGGATGCTCTCAAGCACCCTAGGATCATTTTTTAATCTGATTATAAACGGAATCTTCTCACCTGTATATGGAGACACATATTCAAGTAGAGTATTGTAATATTTCATCTGCCCTTCTTTTTCTATCTGGAATTTAAATCCATGATACTCAAATATTTTTGTCTGCTGGATTACCCAATATGTAAAAATAAAAGAGAAAATTATAACAATCATGAATATGACTGCTATTTTTATTTGTCTTTCATACATTCCTTCTAATTTCTTTTTAGAATCTTCAGATTTTTTGATTCTGCCTTTCTTTTTGCTTTTTTTTATGTCCTTTTTTTCAGCCATTGTATTTTTAAAATGATGCCTATTTTTAAATCTTATTGTGCTTGAATATTCAAATTATTTTTTAATTAAAAGTCTCTTATCCCTAAAATTCTGAAAATAAAAGCATCTGATGCTTTTATTTGTTCTTCAGATGTAGAAGAAATAATAATGCAGTTTTCTTCCTGCATAATCTCTGTGAGATTTTCATTTTCAATATTCTTAAAAATGATTATATTCTCTTCTGAACAGTTTTTAATAGGCAACTGCACATTGCA
>CAZWEB010000104.1:0-2689 GCA_964632115.1 Candidatus Woesearchaeota archaeon | reverse complement strand
TGAAATAGAAGAACAAGTTAAGGGAATTCTTAAAGATTCTTTAGGGGTTTAAGATGGAACAATTAAAGTTGAAAAAATCATGAAACCAAAAAATGAATTATCCTCCCTTGAGAGTAAGATAATCTTAAATAAAAAATAAAATCAAAATGGAACAATCTTATTTAAAAAATCATGAAATCTAAATAAAATCAAAATGGAACAATCTTATTTAAAAAATCATGAAATCTAAATAAAATCAAAATGGAACAGGAAATATTAAAATTCTTCATCAAGAAAGGCTTTCTCTTAGATAATGAGATGCTTAATTTTTTTAGCCAGTTAAAAGATAAAGATGTTGCTGACAAAATTTTAGAGAGAATAAGTATTGCTTCGAGTGAAAAGATAATTACTAAATCTTTAATTGATAAAAATTTAAATCAAATCCAAGATGTTTTTTCTTCTCTTGGAGAGGAAAAGAAAAAAGTGGTAGAGAGATTTTTTGTTAATTTGAGTGTTAATATTGAAATAAAAAAAGAAAAATACCTTGAAGAGATTAAAAAAGAAGAAGATTCATTAGAAAATTTAGAAAAAGAACAAGAGATGTCAAGCCATCTTACTATTATTTCTCCAGATATCTCTTTGGCAAAAAAAATTGGGGTAGAAGATTTTGTTAAATACTTCAGAAATAGGTATATGGAAATGAAACAGCTTTTGCAGGAAAGAAGTGAGTTGCAAAACCTGAGTGCTATTGACAAGATTTCCGGGCAGAGGCAGACTGTTTCAATTATTGTAATGGTTTCTAATAAGAGGGTTACAAAAAATAAAAATATTTTATTAGAGGTTGAAGATTTAACTGGCAAGAGTCTTGCTTTGATTAATCAGAATAAACCTGAATTATATAAAAAAGCACAAGATGTTGTTTTAGATGAGATTATTGGATTGAAATGCAGTGGGAGCAGAGAAATGTTATTTGTTAATGATATTGTTTATCCGGATGCTATAATCCATGAAAAAAAGAAGAGTGAAGAAGAAGTATATGCTTTATTCACCTCAGATATACATTTGGGAAGTGATCATTTTTTAGAGGAAAATTTTATGAGATTTATAGACTGGATTAATGGCAAGATGAATAACTCCAAAGATATTCAAAAAGTTAAATATCTTTTTTTTGTAGGGGATAATGTTGATGGGGTGGGAATTTTTCCAGGACAGGAAAACTCTTTAAAAATAAAAGATATTCGGAAACAATATGAAAAACTTGCAGAATATCTTAATAAAATTAGGAAAGACATAAGAATCATTATGTGTCCAGGGCAGCATGATGCAGTCAGAGTTGCAGAGCCGCAACCAATAATAGATGAATATTTTGCGCCAGAGCTCTTTAAAATAAAAAACCTGACATTAGTTACAAATCCCTGTTATGTTACTTTAAAAGAAGGTTTTAATATTTTAATGTATCATGGGGCAAGTTTCCATGGAACTATAAATAATATAGAATCTTTGCGAACAAGCAATCCTTATGACAAACCCACATTAGTTATGAAAGAATTAATAAAAAGAAGGCATTTAGCACCAACACACTCTTCAACAGTTTATATTCCTGAGGAAAAAGACCCCTTAATGATAAGAAGAATTCCAGATATAATTACAACTGGGGAAATGCACAAGCCTTGCGTTGATAGTTATAATAATATTATTTTAATTTCTAATTCCTGCTGGCAATCAACAACAGCTTATGAAGAAAAAGTAGGAAATCATCCTGATCCCTGCAAGGTGTATATGTTAAACTTGAAGACAAGGGAAATTAAGATATTAGATTTTAGCTGAGGGAAATTAGTGCTATGGGAAAATAAAATTTGTAATTAATAAATGTTAATATGAAACCAAAAATAAACTTGAGAATTAATAAATGTTAATATGAAACCAAAAATAAAATTATTAGTCTTAGATGGCGATGGCACTTGCTGGCATTATCCCTATAATAGGTTTGGGAGTAGTTGGGAGGCTCTTTCTAAATCTTTAGGGGTAGAGGAAGAAACTTCTCGGCTTTTAGAGGAATATTATTCAAAACCAGATTCAGATGAGGAATGGATTGAAAAGCACGTGGATTTGTTTAGGGGAAAGAGTGTTGAATTAGCAAAACGAGAACTATCTCCGATTCCCTACTCCCGTGGTTTGAAAGAATTTATGCAGATAACCAAAGGTAAAATGAAAAGAGGACTATTGACTGCAGGTATTGATCTTGTTGCAGAAAAGGCTGCTGAAGAATTAGATTTGGATTTTTGTTATTGCAATAAGATTCATAAGAAAAATGGAAAGTTTACAGGAACTTTGGAATATAATGTTCCTATGTGGGGCAAACATGAGGTTTTTGAGAGAGAAATTCTTAATGGATTTAAAACTAATGAGATAATTTTTGTTGGAGATACTAAGGGCGATGTTTTGTGCATGAGTTCTGCGGGATTGCGAATTGCTTTTAAACTTAAAGACAAACAGATAGAGGTGGTTGCAGATTATATAATTGATGATTTTAAAGAACTTGGGAGGATTTTAAATTTAGGATAAGAAATAAAATGAACACAGCAGAATATTTAAAAAAATATGAATAAGAAATAAAATGAACACAGCAGAATATTTAAAAAAATATGAATAAGAAATAAAATGAACACAGCAGAATATTTCAAGGAAATTGAAAATAAAGTAAGGGTTT
>CAZWEB010000103.1:0-2730 GCA_964632115.1 Candidatus Woesearchaeota archaeon | reverse complement strand
ACCACATCCTTTAGGATGTGGTAGTGACTTTAGGGTTTTAAATCTTGGATCATCCTAAAATTCCAAACAAACCACACACTTTAGTGTGTGGTAATACGCAGGAATTTTTTGATTTTTCTTTTGTTCTAAGCAATGCCTTGACAATATTCAATCTTATATCTGGGTTTTTTTGCTCTATTGTCTCTATGAATTTGCTTATTTCATTTAATTTCTTATTTATCCTGCTTTCTTTCGGTTTTCCTTTTATTTTTTTCAGTTCTGCGTATAATTGTATTTCTTTATCTGAAAGAAAATACAATGGCTGATTTTTTGGAAGAAGTTTTTTCAAGTTTCTTGAATTTTGGTACATCATTGCATAAAGAATTTTATTTGAAATATCTGTCAGGCTTTCAGAAGATAGATTTCCTTTTCGCAGATGAATATTTTTTATTATGCTGTTGATTACACTTGCATTAAGATTATTTTTATTGTCTTGCTTTTTATTACCTTGCCTGATTTCCTGAATTGGCATCTGGTATTTTCTTATTGTTGCTTTGACTTTTTTTTCAAAATAATGCATGAATTCCTGGGCTGTCAGCTCGGTTTTATTTGTGAATTTCCAGACTATTTTTTTGGGTTTTTTGTTTTGATTTTTGTTTTTGGGTTTCATATTATATTTTATATTTTTCAAACTCCTCTTTTAATTTTTCATTTTCTTCTGTTGATTTTGAATATGCTTTTTGAAGTTGTTTTGCGATTTCTATTGCTTTTTGTGTTTTTTCATGAAAATAAACAGCAGGCTTGGATTTTTCACTTTCAAGGATATTTGATTTTTTTTGCGTTTCAATTGCAAGGCACTCTGACTCGTTTCTTGCGACAACAAACCAGCAACCCCCTGTGTAAAAATGCCGGCCTATCTTTGCGAGATTAAGGGTTTTTTCATTTATTAAATTTTTTTCAAGCAAAAGTTTAATTCGCATAGCCACTGGTTTTTCACAGAGGATACATCCACCTCCCGGAGTTGGATATTGTATATTATATTTTTTTGCAAGTTCTATCTGCTTTTTTCTCTGCCTGCCTGAAATATCAAGTAATTTTTCTCTGTTTACAAGAGATTGTTTTTCTGCATCTGTTTCAGGAAGAAGTTTTGCACTTAGTGGCCTGAGAACCTGATTTTTTAATCCTGCTTCCTGCTCAATAATTTCCATTGCTCTTCTGTGCTGGGACATGGGGCGCTCTCCAAGAACCTCGCCTGTTGCGATTATCTTGATTCCCTGCTCCTTAGCAATTTTTTTTGCTTCTTTCAAAAGAAAAATCCTGCAATCAATGCAGGGGTTTATTCCAGTGCCGTGCCCAAACTTCGGATGTCGGACTAGGTTAAGATATTCTTTAAGAAACTCGCCTTTTGTGCAATCAATTATCTGAAGATTGGTTCCTTGGACTTGCGAGAATCTAAAAGAACAAAGTTCATCATTGCAACAGCCTCCTCCAAATGGAAGTTTGAATAAAACAGCAGTTACATCTATGTCTTGCTCCTGCAGGAGTTTTACAGCTAGTCTTGAATCTAAACCGCCTGAAAATAAAACCAGGGCTTTTGTTTTGCTTGAATTTGTGTTTTTCATGTTATATACTATCTACTCTAGATATATACTATAGTATAATAAAATATTTAAAAACCTATTTAATTAGGAAATGATACTAAAATGAGCATAAATGATAAACTTATTGATTCAAAAACAGTCGGGAAATTATTAATAACCATAGGTGTTGGAACAGGATTATTAAGAAATTGTTATGAAGTTGTAAAAGGTTTCAATGCAGATATACAAAATAATGCATCCTGGCTTCAGGAATCTTTTGGTAGTATGGGGTATAGAACTCTTGAAATTGGGGTTCCAGCAATTACATGCATTGGTTGTTTAGCATTAACAGCCATAGGTACATATGCAACAGGCAAGTATCTTTTTAATTCTGAACCAAAAAGAAATCCTTTATAATTCTTTGAGATTTTAAACAAAAAGAAACATATATAAATATTGTCTGGCAAAGAAGAATATGAAAAAAGATGCAAATAGAAAGAACAAAGGCAATAAAAAAAACAGGAAAATAATAATTATTTCATTAATTGTTCTTGCAATTGTGATTGTTGCTGTTGCCAGCTTGAATAAAACAATTCTGGGCAATTTTCTTGGTTTGGGGAAAAAACAGAGTTCTGGTTCAGAAGTCCAGGTTATTCCATTAAGTTATGAAAACATTGAAGGAGTTTTGTCAAGAAGCAGCATGATAATTGATTTGCCTGAAAAATCCACAATCTTGCTGAGATTTTATAATTTTAATTCTGGGCAGAGACAATGGGAAAAGTCCTATATTATTACTCCTGGGAGCGTTAAAGAGGGATATCTGGAAAATGAAGATATAACTCTGACTCTTGATTCAGGATATCTTCAAGGATTAACAACAGGGAATTTCTGCTCTGCAATTCAGCAGGCAAAGACAAATGGAGATTTAGGAGTTTATACAGAATTGTCAACAGCAAGCCTTTTGTGGAAATTTAAAAGCATGACAAAATATCGCGAGTGTTTAGGGTTTTAGTTTGCCTACTCCCTGTAACCAACATATTTTAAATTTTCTAGTTAACAAATCTTTTCTTTTGGTGTTATTGATTGTATTGATTTTGTTAGTTTGATTGGGTTTTGCATTTTTTATTTGATTAATTGGGATTTATGGGTAGTTCATAATTATAATATTTTA
>CAZWEB010000102.1:0-2791 GCA_964632115.1 Candidatus Woesearchaeota archaeon | reverse complement strand
GGTCATCGTTTTTCCAAATTAAACTAGGAATTCCGTTTTCAATTCTGAATTTTACCAGAATAATAGGTTTTAAATAATTTCCTTGAATTTTATCTTCAATAAGATGTAAATAGTATACAAGAACCTCATCACAATCTTTTGGTATTTTCCATTGACCTGGTTGAACATTTATTGCATCTTGCTGGGGCTCAATAAAATTCCAATCCTCCCATTTTGTTAAATCATTTCCTGTTAAAATTGCATTCATTCCATGTCCAAAATATCCGTTTGAAATATCAAATAATGTAGCCAGAATTATTGGAGCTCCTATTGTTCCCATTTTCTCTAGAGTCCCTCCATTTTTATATATAGAATCCAAATTATTTCCCTTGTAATTGTTATATAACCAATATTTGCCAAAATCGTTAGAAATTGTATGTATCTTTTCTCCCAAATTCTTTGAATCTACAAATAATTGAAGAGAATAAAATGCACAATTATAGGGGGGATTAATTGAAAAAGGAATATTATTTCCATTATTTGCTTTTAATTTAGTTTGAATAAAATCATCTCTCTCTGTTTTTGTTTTCAATGCATTATATTCTATTCCATTTTCATCAGAAGATTCAAAAGGATTTACCTCTATTCTTGTATCTTCAATTATTTGTCCTTGGAGAACTGCTTTTTCAAGCCCTCCGGCTGTGCTACCGTATTCTATTTCTACCTGATAAGCTCCAATATAATTAGGAAGTGCCTTTATTTTCAAATCATATCCATTAAGTGTTAATTCTGTTTTTCCGTCGAGGGATTTTGCGCTTTTAATAGCAACAGGATTGTCCTCAGGATTTTTATCCAATGGTGTTGGCAATGTTGTTGTGATATCAGATTCTTCATCCAAATCTATTTTTATATTTCCTATATTGCTAGTTGGATTATAATTTGGAACAACAACTGAATTTTTCTTTTCCAGATTTTCTGATTTAAGAACAAATTCATAATTTCCTTTTGTTATTCCATCAACAGCATTATTGAAAGTTTTCGAATAATCTATTCCAGATTTATTAATATCCTTAACTTCTTCTGTTAAAAGCAACACCCCTTCTCTATTAACTTTTAATTCTGCTTTATCAACTCTAGAAAGAGTAACAGTATACTTTATTTCAATATCATTAAATAAACTTGCAGATTGTTCAATAAAGGGTTTTCCATAAACTTCAACTGAAACAGGGTTTGTTTTGGCTATTTGATTTTTAGAATCAACAACCTCTCCATAAACTTTTACAACTCCTGAATTTGGAAAAGTTATTGTTGTATCAATAGGATATTTTCTCTTTATGTTTTGATTATTTACATTTAAATTATACCAATAAATATCATTAACACCATCTGCATCAGTTCCTGTAACTTTCATTCTCACTTCCAGTGGGGCCTCTCCATAAGTTGGATTAACTTCCAGCCTAGCCTCTGGAGCATAGTTTTCTTCTTCACAACTGGCAAAAACCAAAGGAACTGCCATGCTTGAAATAATTGCGGTTTTCCTTAATATGTTTGTGAGGGTTTTTTCAAGCCTATTATTCATATTGTAATTATTTAGTAATATTATTTAAAGGTTTTGAAGGGGGTTTTGAGAGGAGAAAAGAGAATATAGTTTTGTGGATTAATGAGTATTTATGGGATGCAAAATTTTTATTATTATTAAAATTAAAGTGGATAATAATAACAACAAATTTGTCCTTCTACAGGCGGGGAATCAGAAGGATTTAGTTTTTTTATAAATTTATTCTCCTGAATAGGACATGTTCCATCTGCGTTAGGAGTTGTCCATTCTGAATTAAATCCTGAAACGCAAGTCCGGTCAACTTCTTGAGGAGTTTCACAAGATATTGTTGGGCATGCCTGAACATTATATTTTGAATATTGAGAATTTATAGCAAGTTCATTGCATGTCGCTGTAATATTGTTTTGAACATTTCTCTTAAAGTCACAAAAACCTGATGTTTGGTTTGTCTCGCAGGCAAAACTGCATTGCTCAGAAATTCCTATTTTTTTAGAGTGCAATACTAAAAAAATTCCAACTGCAACCAAAATCACAACCACTGAAATTATAGTAATGACGAAAATTCTTTTTTTCTTACTGTAATTATAATTATTATTTAGATTGCCTTCCAACCCCTTTTCTTCCATCAGTTAATATAACAAACAGGGTTTTATAAATGTTTTTCTGGTTGAGAAAAATTATTTTATATTCATAACAACCTTTATTCATATAATCTCTAAATTTATTAACTAAAGAGAAATCTACATCCTCAATGATGTAGTAAGTTTTCTATAACTATTTATTTATAGAATTATTGTAAACATAAGGCTAGATACTAGCCTCATGAATACCACCTATAGTTAGGACTGTATTCTACAATAAAAATCTTTCGGAGAACAAAAAAATGGAAAATCAATTACAACTTAGTGAGAACCCTGCAAGTAAATATGAACATAACGACCACAGCGTTGGCAAGATGATGATGCACTTAGAATGGTGTACAAAGTACAGATATAAAATGTTTAGAAAGGAGGAATATAGAAATCTAATAACTGCTTGTATAAGACGTGCAGCTTCGCTGCACCAAATTTCAATGATAGAAATTAATGTACAAAAAGAACATGTGCATTGTGTAGTAAGTGTTTCATATATTATATTTGGAATTATAGTAATATCAGGGGGAGTTATTATTGCTTTTCATTTTAAATCATACTCTCTTGCCATATTGGTTTTCATCACAAACATAAGTTTTTCTTCCACTTTTAGATTCTCCTA
>CAZWEB010000101.1:0-2795 GCA_964632115.1 Candidatus Woesearchaeota archaeon | reverse complement strand
CCTGACTATCTTTCATTTTATTCTCTTGTCTTTGCATTGGTCTTTCTGTCATTTTATTATCTCTCCAAGATATAGAACCCCTTTCCTTTAGCAATTTCTACTAGTTTATCACTCTTCGCTTTATAATCTGAAACATTAACCCCTTTAAGGTTTGCTGCAGCTACTGCACCATCATAAGCCCCTTGTCCAACAGCCCATCTTCTCGGACTATTGCTATCCAAGGCTTCTATCATTATGTTCAATCCTTCTTCTAGTGTTTTTGTTATACTTTCTTCTGTCATTTTTGTTATTTATTTTATTATTTTTTGATTTTTATTTAACACTTAAAGAAGCAGAGCTTCTTGTTGCTCCAACTCCTGGCGCTCCATGCTGTACTTTTGTTCTTGTGACACTGAACTCGCCTAATCTGTGCCCTAACATCTCAGTTATAATCCTCACAGGAATGAATTGTTTTCCATTATAAACCTGTATTGCCATTCCTACCATCTTTGGAACAACAACCAAATCTCTCTGGTGGGTTTTTATAGGTCTTTCTTTATTCTGCTTTTTTTCACATCTAGAGATAAATTTCTCTATAACATCAAACTGCCTGAGAACAGCTCTTCTTTGTCTTGATTTTAAAAATTTTGCAAACTCTCGAGTATCAATTTGTTTTAGTTCTTCTATGGTTTTTCCTCTGAAAGTTGCTTCTTTTACCATTTTAAGTTTTATCTCTTCTTACCAGTTTGCCTAGGACGAATATGTCCGACTTTTGCTCCAGGAGGAGCATTTCTCTTGGCAATCTTTGATTTAATTCTCTTTCCTCTTCCACCACCAAATGGATGGTCAATTGCATTCATTTTAACAGCTGAAGTAAAGTGCCATTTTCTGCCTTTTGATTTCATAATATGATGTCTTTTTCCAGCTTTTAGCAAGGGTTTTTCCAATCTTCCATCAGCAGCGATAATTCCTAGGCTCACTCTGCATTTGTTATCAAATTCAATTGTCTTCTTGCTGGGTAGCTTCAATGAAGTTTTTCCCCCTACTTTTTTTAAAACAATTGCCGAGCCTCCTCCACTTCTTACAAACTTACCCCCATCACCTGGGCGCGCTTCAATATTATAAACAAACGCCCCTGTTTGAACATCTTGAAGTTTTATTATATCTCCTTCTTTAATTTCTTCTGTTTTTCCAATATTTATTTCTTGTCCTTCAAAAGCCCCTACACAAGCGAGATTATAAAATATCTGGTTTTTGCCTTTTTTATCTTTAACAATGATTTTTGCAAGCGGAGCAGAATGTCCTGCAGAAATTACAAGTTTGATTATCTTTGCTTTTCCTTCAATTCCGGGTTCAGGATATTTAATTCTGTGCATGTATCCTTTTCTTCTTACCCGATAGATAAGGCTTCCATGCCCTCGTGCTTGTGAAATTATTGTTTTTCCCATGTTTGAACTTTATATCATCCCGAGTTTTGTTGCAACATCAATTGCAGGATTTTTTTTATTTAATCGAACATAACAGTTTTTTTTGTTTCCCCTGATAACAACTCTTACTTTTTCAACCTTTACATTGAACATCTCTTCAATTTCTTTCTTAAGTTCTGGTTTTTTCATTTTTCTGTCTGTTTGGAATATAAGAGTATTTTCAGCTTCCATTAGTCTTACTGCTTTTTCAGATGTTATCGGTTTTATCATTTTAAATTTCCTCTGAAATTTAATAAGGCAGAAAATTTTATTTTCTTCATTTTGCCTTCTCCTTTGTTTTTTTATTTTCTTGTTTTTTATCATGTTTTTCTTTAATTTTTTCTTTTGGTTTTTCCTTCTCTTTTTTATCTTTGGAATTGCCTTTAATCTTATTCTCTAAATCAACAATTGCTTGCTCTGTGTAAACAACAATTCTTGCCCCTTTAGCATCTCCAAAAGTTAAATCTGAAAGAGTAACTTGATTTACTTTTTTAACATCAATTCCTTTTATTTTCTTATTCTCTTTATTTCCTATAACTAAAAGCAAGCCAGCTGTTTTTTTGTATTTTCTTCCTCTTAATTTTCCTTTTCCAGCCCTTACAGATTTTTTTTGTAGACTCAAATCATATAGGTTATCTAAAGAATTTTTTAAAAAAGAAATAAAATCTTTTGTTTTTAAAGAGAGTATCTTAGAATCAGCAACCAGTGGAAGGATAATTTTAATCTCCTTGTCTGAAAGCGAACTGTATCTTGCCTTAACAAAATTTTTTGAAGCAGTCATAGCCAAAGCAGATAAAAATGCAATCTTTTTTTCTTTTTTATTTATTTTTTTAGTATTAATCATTGACAATACTTTTGGAGGATGAGACCTTCTTCCACCTCTTGCTGAAGAAACAGTTGCGCCCTGCCAATAAAATTGAGTTCCTCTTCTCCAAAATATTTTTCTTGGTATTCTTGCCAGCCCTCTTCCAGCAGCGGTTTTCCATCTTCTTCTTCCGTGCCTTATTTTTCCAGATGCAGAAGCCTGTTTTCCTGCAAGAATAAAAGGAGCAAAAGGCTGTTTTTTCTTTTCGGTTTCAATTACTTTATGTATTATATCTTTTCTGATTTTTCCGTCAAATATCTCGGTGTTTTTTTCTCCTGACTTTTTTCCGCTTGAATCTAATATTTGTATTTTCATTTTATCTGAATATGGATTAATTGTTTTCTCCTGGATTTAATTTACATAATCTTGCTGAACTAACAATGCTATAATATTTTGAATTTTCAATTAACAAAATCTTTCTTGTTGGTATTTTTTTGAATTGGTTTTGCATTTTATTTACCGGCAATATTCTTTTCTTGATTTGC
>CAZWEB010000100.1:0-2905 GCA_964632115.1 Candidatus Woesearchaeota archaeon | reverse complement strand
ATCTTTTATTTCAACAACTTTTCCATCTTGTATTGTGAATCCTTCATCTTTTCCTATTATCCCATATTTATCTAATCCTAAATTAAACCACACAGGAGAATTAAATGAACCGTATTGAAACAAAGATGCTGCAGCAATTTCATGCTCAAGAGTATTCCCTTCATTTGAAGTAAAATATCCTTGGTCTACTCCCCAATCTGCTATTGTTCGAGAAACTCTTTTCACTAATTGCCTTACATCTATTTCTTTTCCGGTTATTGGTATTCCTTCTTTTCTAAAATATTTTGTAGCAACAGTGTTTACAGAATTTTGCCCCCAGAAACTAGGAAAGACAGCCCCTTCAATCATCTCTACAGTGTTTCCTTCGTCATCTCTTATTTCTGCAGCTCGTGACTTATAATCAATTATTCCTTTGGCATCTAAATAAGGATTTTCACTTGAACTAGAAAAATATTTTTCTATGCCTAAACTATTTCTTTTTGTTTTGGAATTCTTATTCATTTTATAATTCTCCTAATTCTTTTTTAAAATCATTTACATCTTGGAAATTTCGATAAACAGAAGCAAATCTTATGTAAGCCACATTGTCTAATTTTTTTATTTTTCTCATTACAAGCTCACCTATGATTTTACTGCTAACTTCTTTTTTTCCCTTCTTCATTAACTGCTCTTCAATTTCGTTTATCATTTTATCAATCTTTTCTTTTGAAACAGGACGTTTTTCAAAAGCTTTTTCTATTCCTGATTCAAGTTTTTCCCTGGAAAATTTTTCCCGACTAAGGTCTTTTTTAATAACATAGAGTTCACTCTTGCTCACTCTTTCATAAGTTGTGAACCTTTTTCCACACTTAAGACACTCTCTTCGCCTTCTTATTCCCCCAGGAGATTTTCTTTTGTCTGTAACATGCGTGTTTCCACCGCAATAAGAGCAATCCATAGAGCATACAATATGTTGTAGTTTATAAAGACTAACCCACCAACCACTTGTGGTAATCTTTTAAATTAAACCTAGAACTATTTAAAGATTTATGTTTACAAAAATACAATAACACGAAGATACAATTTTTAAGATAAATATTTTATAGAATACAAATACTTATAAATAATAAAAAAATGACTTGAAGATGGCCGATTATGATCCAACTAATCTTGGAAGGGCAGTTACTTCTCTTGGTTTAGATTCTGATTTTCTTTCTGAAGGTGGTCTCGAAGGTTTTTCTGTTCGAGAAAAATCCCAACTTGTTAACGGGATTGTAGATGAAAACTTAAAAAAAGGAAGATGGCGAGCAGTACTTGCCATGATTTATGAGGATTTTTCAAATGTAAATATGTTATACGATGGAGACCGCTCTAAACTGAGAGATGAAATTTTGGAATCTGCAAAAAGATGTCCTGGATCACTGACCGAAAAAACCATAACAGCTTTAAAAGATAAGGGAGAGCAAGAATTATTATTTAGATTAGCGACAGAATCATCTTTTGATTATAGAACTCTTAGATTTCTAGAGGATTCAATGGGAAATTATCTTTCTGATTCTGAACAAGGAGCACAAAGAACAAAAACATTAGGTTTGGTTCTTGGCAGGGCAGCATTTGAGTGTAATGAAGTTGGAGATGCTTTAAGATATTTTGAAAAAGTAGAAGACACAGAAGGAATAGGGAAAATATTTGAAGAAGTTGTTTCTGGAGAAGAATATGGATACTCTAGAGAAGATATTGGGGAGAGGGCTGCTTTGGCAGACCCAACACAAAAAGAAAGCAGACTCAAGAGATTAGTGTTAGCAGCTCTTCCTAAGGAAGGAAACATAAGTCCTTGGAGGGCCTTTCAAGTATTCAAAAAAAATAATGTTTCCATCTCTCCAGAGGAGAGAGATACACTCTATAATAGGGCTGCAGAAAGAATTTCAATCCATAATGTTGAAGAAGCAGACGATTTAGAACTTAGTTTGCGTTGGGCCAAAAAAAATAAAGACTCTAACCCTCAAGAGGCATATCCGATATTAAATAAAGAAGAACCTAATGGAAAAGATGTTCTTAAGGCAGCTATTTATGGAATAAAATGTGAGGAGGATTTTCAGAGAAGAGAATATTATGGATTGCCTCTAAGTCAAATTAGTAAGGTTCATTTAAAAAAACTTCTTTCTAAAGCACCTTTTAATATAAGAGTCAAGATAGCTAGACATTTTAAAGATGAGAAAGCATTGAGAAATTTAAGTAGAAAAGCGATTGGTTTGAAGGATTTTAGAGAGGCATATAATTTATGGATAGAGGGAAAAGGAAATCCGAAAGATCATGATATATCTGAAATCAGAACAAAACTAATAAAATTAATAAATACAGGGCATTGCTTTTTAAACTTTAGAGAAGATCCAGTGGGTGCTGTTGAATATTATGACGCTTTAATTAACGCAGGAGATTTTAGAAAGGCCTACAATGTAGCATTAGATCTTAGAGATGAGGAAAGAGCGCAAAGAACTCGTGAGAAAATATTAGAGGGTGATCTTGAAAAAGCGCTTTCATTTTTTATTGATTTTCGTGATAAAGTAAAAGATAAAAAAGGAATTGAACGCATAGCAGAGAAGGTTGCAGAAACCTATGATGTTCCTACAGAATTAGTAGGGGAGATTATAGCAAAACGTTACCAATCTTAGAAAGTAAATATCCTTAAGCCTCTTTTTCTTTTAATATTAAATTGCAGGTTATTTTTGCAGAAATTAGGAATTTCTATCTGGTTTCTCATACTTATAATTCTTTGGAGTGCTATCTGGAAGCTTGTGGCATTGAGAAATAATTCTGAAATGGGCACAGAGATTGAAATAAATTTCTGCACCCCGAGCCATCGCTTCGCTCATGGGCACGGAGGGAATTTAACCCTCTTCTTCTGCTCTGGAGGCAGATATTCTAA
>CAZWEB010000099.1:0-3001 GCA_964632115.1 Candidatus Woesearchaeota archaeon | reverse complement strand
TATTAATGAAACACAGATGGAAAACAATGGGGGAACATTGAATATTTTAGTAAGTTGGCTAACAAATTTATTTTATACAGAATCCGAAGTTGATACTGCTCTTGCTGGACAAGATGAATGCTCTGAAATAACTGGTTGTGTAGAGAATGCCATAACAACAAGCGATTCTGATACTGCTTTTGTTAATGCTACAGGAGATACAATGACAGGAAATTTAAATGTAACTGGAAATATTACCACAACAGATACTTTTTGTTTTACAGCAGACTGTTCAGCTAAAATGTATCATAATGGGAGTGGAATAATCATTTCTAGTTAAAATGAAATTAAATTTTATTTTTATAATTTTATTTTTCTTTTTAGTATTTTTTGCAGGAATAGTTAGTGCAGGAACCCCTTCAATAACTTGGGAACCTCCAACACCGAATGATGGAGATACAGTAAATATAAATTCAGTTTATCTCAACACAACAATTACGGATGATAATGAAACCAGTGCATTCTTTGATTGGGATAATAGTTTAGGAGCATATTGGGCAATGGACTTTTATAATATTACAGGGGTTTATGATAACTCAACGTATAGTAATTTTGGAGAGTTTAAGAATGGGTTATCAACTTCAAATATTACAACTGCAAAATATGGAAAGGGTTTAGATTTTGATGGGACTAATGATTATATTGATTTTGGAAATGATGCAAGTTTAAATCCAGGATATAGGAATTTTACTATTTCAATGTGGGTAAAAGTAACAGAGGCATCTTCAAGTGCTGACGGTCTTTTAACTAAACATTATTCGAATGCTTACGGAGTTTTTTATTACGGTGGTTTGAGGTTATATATTCAATCAGGAGGGGCCTACAACGAAATTGTTATCACTTCTTATCATGACCAATGGATAAATGTTGTATGGACTGTTGATAATGCAGGAAATAAACAAAAATCCTATTTAAATGGGGTTTTCAATGTTGAAACAACTCATCCTGTCGGTAATGTTAGTTCTGCTTCAAATCTAAATATTGGAAGATATACTTCTAATGGAGGAGGTTATTTTAAAGGTAGTGTTGATGAAGTTAAAATTTGGAATAGACTTTTATCTCCTGAAGAAATAAGTGCTTCTTATAATAATAGTAAATATAGATTATATCATAATTTCACTTCCCTATCAGCTGGAACTTATAATTATTCAGCTTATGCTATTGATGAAGATGGAAATTTAAATATTACCAAAATAAGAAATATTACTGTTGCAGTAAGTGGTCCTCCAACAACCCCCACCCCAGAGATTAATTCAACAGGTGGAAATGATTATGATGACCAGGATTTAAACTGTTATGATACAATTACAGATTCTGATGGAGATGCCATGAATGTTACAGTAAAATGGTATAAAGATGATGTTTTAAATTTAACCATTGATTATAATGATAGTTATGCTAATAATTATGAATTCAGTGCTGTTCTTGATTCAGGAAATACCACTGCCGGAGATGTTTGGAAATGCGGAATGAGATTATATGATGGAACTGATTATAGTGAATGGGGAAATTCAAGCAACTTACAAATCATAGACCAAGATTCCCCCACAATTACTTGGGAGCTCCCAACACCATTAGATAGCTCATCACAATCAAAAACTTCAGTCTACCTAAACACAACAATAATAGATGTATCAGATACTTCGGCTTTTTTTGATTGGAATTATTCTTTAGGAGCATATTGGGCAATGGACTTTTATAATATTACAGGGGTTTATGATAACTCAACGTATAGTAATTTTGGAGAGTTTAAGAATGGGTTATCAACTTCAAATATTACAACTGCAAAATATGGAAAAGGTGTAGATTTTAATGGAATTGATGATTATATTAATTGTGGGAATGATACAAATTTAAATCCAGGATATAGGAATTTTACTGTTTCAATGTGGATAAAAGTTCATGATAAAAGTGGGAATCAAGGAGTTCTTACTAAAGATTTTACTCCTGCTTATGGTATTTTTCATACTTCTGGTAATGATGAAATTGCTTTATATCTTGACGGAAATCTTCATAATGGGATTGTTATAACTTCTTATTATGACCAATGGATACATGTTCTATGGACTGTTGATAATGCAGGAAATAAACAATATTCCTATCTAAATGGTGTTTTTAATGTTCAAACAAATCATACTGTTGGAGATATGACTTCTACATGTAATCTTAATATTGGAAGATATGCTTCTTCAGAAAATAATTATTTTCGCGGTAGTGTTGATGAAGTTAAAATTTGGAATAGACTTTTATCTCCTGAAGAAATTCAAGCATCATATGATAATAGTAAATATAGCTTATATCATAATTTTACTTCCCTATCCGCTGGAACTTATAATTATTCAGCTTATGCTATTGACACTGGAGGAAATTTAAATATAACTGAGACAAGGAAAATTACAATTTCAGCTGACACTTGCACTCCCCCTGAATCAGGAAACTGGGCAATCAGTTGTTCTGACAATTGTGTTTGGAATAGCGATTTTACTGTTCCTGCAAACATAACAATGGCAAGTTCCGGAATTTTGACATTGAATGCTAATATGAGTTTCAATGGTCCTCATTGGGAAATTTATAAAGAAGATGGATGTGATATTATAATTAGTTCTGGGGGAAGTATAAAGTGATAGATAAAAAAAAATTTATTTTTCTTGTCTTAATCTTAACTTTAATTCCATTAGTTTATGCAAGTAATTATGGGGAAGGAGTTTATGGGGGGGGAAATTATAATGTTGGAGAAGTAATTGTAACTCCAATACCTGAATCTCCGAGTGGAGGAGGAAGTTCTGGAGGGGGTTGTTCTTATAATTGGCAATGTACTGAATGGTTTCCATCAATTTGTCCAGAATCAGGAATACAAGAAAGAATTTGTGCAAATAAAGGAGATTGCACAGGAACAAAAGGATTGCCAAATCAAACTCAAACTTGCGAATATCTTGGACCTACAGAACCTCTATTTGATATT
>CAZWEB010000098.1:0-3002 GCA_964632115.1 Candidatus Woesearchaeota archaeon | reverse complement strand
TCTGAATTTGAAGTTAGAAATTCCAATGCTTACAATGTTGATATTTATTCCAAAGATCAAGTTAAGCTGGATTTTAGTCCTGAGATAGAGGATTGGGCATTATTTGTTCCTGATGGAAGATGCAGTGCAACAGGAAAATGCGCATGTGATTTAAAAAATGGGGAGAGATTAGGATTTGAAGATTGGAGATGTGTTGATTTTACAAATAAGACAAAACCAAGAACAGATATGGTTTATAATTTTAGATTTGAAAGATATTCAACAACAAAGTTTAGATTAGTGGGAATTAAAAAAAATTCAAGAGATGATGTTAAGTGGACATTTGGAACTAATAATAAAGAACTTGATCCGACGTGGTATGGAAATGATGACATACTTTTAGTTTGGGGGCATGGAACAAATAACTATCCGAATTATAGAGATGGCAGTGCATCAAATTCATGGTCTGCAACAGGCGATGTGCACACAGATGTAGCTGCAGATACTACAAATATTTTTTTAGTGCAGCATCCATATCAAGGAGAGCAATTAATTGTTTGGGTTGATACAGTAGAAGACATACATGCAAAATTTTGGGATGGCAGTTCATGGTCCGGATATAGTGAATTGGAAATTGATGGATATATTGCTGATAGATTTCAATCTGTTCATGCAGCAGTAGAATCATTAAGTGGAGATTATTTTGTAGCTTATGCTCGTGCAGCAACTGATGTAGATGATTATGTGGCTTATCAAACTTACACAGAAAGTTCATGGAGTGGAGTGCAAACAATTAGTGATGACATAGGAAATCAAGTTGAAAATGTAATAGTGGTTTCAGATCCTAGTTCTAATAAATTATTAATAACAGCATCTGATAGCATAGATTCATTACATGCATGGATATGGGATGGAAGTTCTATTGGGAATCATGTTGAATTATCGATTGATTTAGAAGATGGAAGCACAGGAGACCCTACAACATATACTCCCGAAGTTCCAATGGCAGCAGCATGGACAAATAATTCTAATGAGGCGATTGTTATATGGGGGGAAGAAGGTGATGAGATATACAGCAGAAGATGGAATGGAGCCTCGTGGGATTCTGCAAAATTGCAAAAAAGCGGAGTTCTAACAACAGATATTCAATATATTATTTTAAGATCAAGTGCCTCTGAAAATAAAATACGAGGAGGGATTTTTGATAATGATGACGACATTTGGATATTTGAACTTAACAATTCTTTAGATATTGTAAACTTAACAGAAATTGATGTTACAGGATATACTAATGAACCTTATAAATCGATTGATGTTGCCATGCCTTCAGAAGGAAGATTTATTTATGCATGGGGGGACACAACAGATGGAGTTTATCTTAATGACAGCTATAATTCTGCAGACATTCAGACTTATACAACAAATGATCCTAAACATGTTGTCGCTGATTATTTAGGAGATATGGCGATTTTTTCTGTCGGAGATGATCTAGGAGATTTAAGCGTGTTTATGTTTAATATGACAAGCGGAAGTAAAAGTTACACCGATGATTTAGAGACAACTATGGAAGAAGATTGGTCTATGGATATTCAGCCCAATGTTTATTTTGGAACTCCTCAAGTATTTAATCCAAATATAACAGAATGCGGAGAATTAAGCGTCCCCAACAAAGTTTATACCCTTCAGAATAACATCGAAGATCAGATAGGAGACTGCATTGTAATTACTGCAAATAATGTCACTTTCGATGGGCAGGGACGCACGATTAATTTTTCTTTAGGGCCTGACGAACCATTTGATATTATTGGCGGAATCAGGATAAAAAATCATAATGCAGTTATTAAGAATGTAACAGTAACAACTTACGACACTTATCTTTCAGGAAATGCTATTGGAATTTGGGTTGATTCATATGGCGCAGGGTTTTCGATTGAAAATGCAACAATCCAGAATGCAAATGTGGATGGAGGAGACAATTTAGCAGTTCTATTCGACATAGAGGGAAAAAATCATAAGATCATTAATTCATACGCTACAAATCCTGATCAATACGTTTTTATAGAATATCAGAGTTCAAATGTGCTATGGGAAAATATAACTTATGATGTTGGAACTGGAGGCTCTTTCGGGGCAGTATCTCTCTATGAATCAAATGATTCTGTTATAAGAAACATGCAGTCAAATGACAATTTAGCAATCCTGCATGTTGCTGAAGGAGATAACGTTAAAAATGCCACAATAATAAACTCAAATTTTAATTCTGGATCAGTAAGCCTTGAATCTGGAACAGATTATATTTTTATAAATACAACTTATGGAGAAGAAAATGTAAACGGCGGGAATCTAACAAGAAAATGGTATCTTGAATTTCAGATTAATGACTCAGAAACTCATCAGGGGATTTCATCTGCTTCCTGGAATTTGAGAGACAAAGACAATCAGGTTGCATCAGGAACGACAGATGCAAGCGGCTTTCAAAATAAAATTACAGCAACGCAATACATCAATCAAAGTGGAACTACTAATGACAGAAACCCGCATAATTTAACTGCAACAAAATCAGAGTATTATGACAATTCAACAATATTTTCATTAACAGGCAATACGTTCCTGCAGCTTTTTATGACCCAAAGCACAACATGCAATTATGGGGGCGGAGACTGGAATGTCGACTGTTCTGATAATTGCACCATCAGTAACAATGTGACAATAGATTCTGGTTATAATATTTCTATGACAGGATCCGGGACATTTACAATCCAAGATGGAGTTAGAATAAGCGGCTGGACTTATAGATATGCTGATAGAACCTGTTATGTCAAGGCTTTTGGATCAGGGGGATTTTTTCAGTAAAAAGAATATTCTTAATTTAAGCAATATTGTTTATAAGTTTCTTAAAGTTTTTGATTTTATGAAACAAGGAATATTCACGCTAAATTCTCATCCAATTTCCTTTGGAGAGATTGAGAAAAAAGGTGAAAAGAATTTTTTTATTGAGGGATTTATCTCTACTTCTGATAAAG
>CAZWEB010000097.1:0-3008 GCA_964632115.1 Candidatus Woesearchaeota archaeon | reverse complement strand
CATGGTTACACATGATTTAGACATGGCAAAACATGCCAACCATGTTATAAGATTAAAGGATGGACAGGTTGTTGTAAAGAATAAGGAGAAAAATAAAAAATGATTTCAGGGAAGAAAAAATTTGATGCAGGAAGAAAGTATCAGGGATTTATAGATGGAATGAGTAGAGCCAAGGCTTTATTAGATGACCCTCAGGTAAAAATAGATGTAAGATTAAGTGCTTTAGAAGATTTTGAATATAATTTTAAAGAAGCAAATAAAATAACAACAAGATATCACATGCGAGATGAACATCTTGAAATTAATTGTGCAAGAGATAGATTCATAGAAGGATATACTTCCTTGTACAACCAACGTATAACTCTAACAAGATTAACAGAAGAACAGTGTTATGATTATATGGAACAAATGAAAAAAACAGGAGGATTAGAAGCAAAAAATATTAGGTGGGGAGAAGAAAATTAAAATGGCTCAAGTATATAGAATTTTTACATTAGGGGATTTAAAAGTAAGAGTAAAAGACATTACTCAGTTTATAGTTCGGGCTAAAAAGGCTTGCTATGCTAGCAATAAATTGGAAGAAATCCTACCAGATGGCTCAAAGCAACTGACCTTTCAAGAAGGAGATTTCCATTATACTGATAATTATGCAGGATATCTTCATGCACAGGGAACTGAAATTGTCAGATGGCAAAAGCCAGACGGGCAGAGAATTTGGCAGATGAGTTATAGTGGGGGAATGAAACATCCCTTAGAAGAAGAAAATGAAAAAATAGCACATATTACTTTTGAATTTCTGAAAAAATGTCTTGGACAAGTAGATGTTTTCGCACCGTTTAGAGGACCAGAAGATAGGGCGGTTAGACAAGTGATTAAATCAGGAGAGTACAAGGGGAGAGAGTTAAGATATACTACTAAAACAGAGGGAGTATTAAAAGATTTTTTCGGAGCTGAAGAGATAACAATAGTAAGCAAAGGCTCTGAGAAAGTCTTAAGGGTTTTATTTGAGCAACATTATTCAGGAGGGCTAGTAGTACCGAGAAGAAAATGAAAATACAAAATAAAATTTTAACAATGAGTTTTGCAATTTTAATTTTACTAGTTGTAAATATGATTTTTGTTTCAGCAGTGACTGTGAATGAAGTCAGAGCTAGCCCTGACCAGATTGCTCCTGGAGAAACAGCAAGAATAAGCATAACTATTGAAAATATTTTAAGTGATGATGTGAAAGATGTTTCTGTAAGTTTAGATTTTACAACTGTTCCATTTGCCCCTTATGATTCTTCAAATGAACAATCAGTAGATGAAATCAGAGACGGAAGATTAAAAACATTTGATTTTGAAGTAATTGCCTTAACTGATTCTAAATCTGGAATTTATAAAATTCCTATTAAAATAAGTTATTTTGATTCAGATGGAATTAAACATGACAAGTCTTCTGTTATAAGCATGACTATTAATTCAGAGCCTATTTTAGATGTTGAAGCAGAAGACAGCTTGCTTTTGAAAGGGCAGAAAAATACCTTAACTCTTAGGATAGTAAATAAAGGGTTGAGTGATGTTAAATTCCTTGATTTGGAAATTAAAGAATCCACTCGGTATTCATTATTATCTTCAAATAAAATTTACATAGGAACAATAGATAATGATGATTTTGAAACACAGGATATTGATATTATTTTTAAAGATACTTCTGCAAGCAAAATAAATTTGCCTATAACTTTAATTTACAAAGATATTACAAACAAGCAATACACAGAAGATTTTGAAGTTGAGCTAAAAGTTTACAGCACCGAGCAGGCCCTGCAGATTGGATTAATTCAAAAAAGTTATACAACAACGGTAATCTTTGTTATTGTTTTAGTTATTATAATCTATTTAATTTACAGAGCAATTAAGAAAAGAATATTAAAGAAAAAAACTTCGGCTGAATCTAAATAAATTATATTTATTAAAATGATAAAAGACTTTTTTTTGCTTTCAGTCAGTAATCTGAGAAGAAGACAGCTTAGAAGCTGGCTGACTATGATTGGGATTTTTATTGGAATAGCTGCAGTTGTCTCTCTGATATCTTTAGGACAAGGATTGCAGGATTATATTACAGGAGAATTTGAAAAACTTGGCGGAGATAAGATAATTATTCAGCCAAAAGGATTTGGGCCTCCTGGAACAGCAGGCAAGTCTCTGACATTAACAAGTAAAGATTTAGGGGTTATTGAAAATGTCCGGGGGGTTGATTGGGCTTCTGGATATTTAATCAAACAAGGGCAGGCAAAATATAAAGGAGAACTTGGAATTGGATATGCCTCTGGTGTAGAACCTGAGGATTTAGACAGATTAATTGAACTTGGAAGTTTTGAGATTATTGAAGGCAGAAGCTTAAAAAAAGGAGATAAATATAAAGTGGTTGTTGGTTATAATCATGTTTATGGTGATATCTGGGATAAAAAACTTGAAGTTGGAAGCACAATTCAAATAGAAAATATTGATTTTAAAGTTATTGGAGTTATAAGCAAGGTTGGAAACCCAATTGATGACGGGCTTCTTTATGTTCAAAAAGATATTTTAAAAGAAATTCTTGGAGTTGAAGATGAAGAGAGTCAGATTTTAGTTAAAACAGCAGAAGGATTTGACCCTGCAAAAGTTGCTGAGGATATTAAAAGAAAACTCAGAAGTTATAGAAATGAAAAAGAAGGGCAAGAAACATTTAATGTCCAAACATCAGAACAGCTTCTTGATAGTTTTCAGAGCATTTTTAGTGTTGTTCAGGCTGTTTTAGTTGGAATAGCTGCTATTTCTCTGCTTGTTGGGGGTATAGGAATTATGAACACTATGTATACAAGTGTTTTAGAAAGAACTAAAGAAATAGGGACTATGAAAGCAATAGGAGCTAAAAATTCAGATATTTTATGGATATTTTTAATTGAATCTGGTTTATTAGGATTAGTTGGAGGAGGAATTGGAATATTAATTGGAATGGGAATTGGAAAAGGAGTAGAGTATATTGC
>CAZWEB010000096.1:0-3079 GCA_964632115.1 Candidatus Woesearchaeota archaeon | reverse complement strand
ATTCATAATTATTTTGAACATAAACCACCCCTTCATAAGTTTCCCAGTAATCTAAATAATCAGAATAATTTATTCTCTGTATTTGATTAGGGTTTAAACCTGCTCCCAAATCAGGAGCAGAGATTAATAAATTATCAAGCTCCAAGGGTGTCTCTCCAATTATTTTTAAATTACTAGGAGAATATTGCTGTAAAAAATGTATACTTGAGTCAGCATCAAATTTTTGTTTTATATCTATTCTAATAGGATATCCTGTCAAATTCAACAAAACAAATAACTGTTTCTCACTTACTGGTTTAATCTCGCTTTCAGGAGGATTAAAGCCATATGCAGAATCTAGTTCAATTCCAAAAGCAAAAATCTTATTTTTCTCTGTTTGTTCTCCATAATCCCAATCAATACTATCCCCATTACTACTATACATCACATGAATTATTTGTCCTACTGTATAATCAGGAAGGAATTTTTTAAAACTATCAGCCAAATTTCTGAAGATGATATCATCAGGGGTTGGTTCATCAATATGTCCCCAAGGATAGAGTATGACTCCTGCAGTACTATGATAATCTAAAACATAAGTAAAATTATTTTCTAGAACCAGGTTTCTTATTGCCTGTGTTTCTGGTTCTGAAAAAGCATCTGTTCCCCTATAAGACTCTGAAGAGGGTTCTGGACTTGAACCTATATCATCATAACCCCATGTAAATCCATAATTTCTGTTTAAGTCAACACCATCATTATAGTCAATAGTGCTATCATTATTATTATCTCTTGTGTTTTTTCTCCACCAAATATCTCCAACCTCTACCTTGACATGCCCATCCGGATTTACCATTGGAACAAACCATAATTCATGATTATCAACAGTCTTTTTTATCTCAGTATCGGAGTCATAATTTTTTAATAAATAATTTATCATGAACATAGGAACTTCAACAGTCATGATTTCTCTTGCATGGTGATTTCCTGCAACAAGAATTTCAGTTTCATCTTCATTTAAATCAGGATTATCAGAAATCTTCATAGCCCAGATGCTTCTATTCTCTATGCTTTTTCCTATTTCATAAAGCCTTGCAATATCTGAATAATCTTCTGATAATATGTTTAATTCTTCTGACATTGACTCGTAGCTATGATAATCAAGACCTTCTTCATAACTTTGTTGCTCATCTTTAAATGGATTATATGAATTAATTGGAATTGTTTCAAGATTATAGCCAGATTCCTCAAAATAATCTTTCTGCCTATTTGTAAGGATAATATCAACATAATCCTCACCTATATTTGCCACATCAATATCTTGCTTTAGGAATTCTTCTTTAGATTTACCTTCTAAATAGAACCTAACAAGAGACTTGTCATTAATTGAATATACTGGTTTATACTCCGGGTTATCATCTTCTGCATAGCTTGGCGTTTCAGACAAAATAGGAACAAGACCTTCTTCCTCATGATAAATCAAGAAAGGGTAAACACAAACATCCTCTGGAGTGTCATATCCTTTTTGGCAATTTGTTAATTCTTCTGTTGAATTGCTTGTCCAAATAGCAGCAGAAATAAATGGCAAAACATCTTTCCAGTTTTTGTCTGAGATTAAAAATGTTTCTTTTTCTGAATAGAGAGCCATGTTTTTTTGGTTTCCTGAAATTTCTTCTGCACACATTCCATCTTCACATCCATTCGGGCAGAGATAATAATCATAATCTGCTTCTGGCACATCATCATAACAATATCCTTCTTGAAGAGTTGTTCCAGAACAATTATCTACAAGATTTTCAAAAATCTGGCCAGTATTAACAGTTGATGTTGCTGCCCCTTTCACATAATAATTTTTCCCGCCATCAGAATCAGTGCAGATGATTGGAACAGACTCTTCAACACACTGATTATCTGCGCATTCCTGTCCAGTCAGACAATTACTATTATTTAAGCACTCAACACACACCTCACTAACACAATAATTCAAGCCAACAGAACAGGTTTCATTTTTGTGAAACAAATACCATTTGTCAAGAATATCATAATCATTAGCATCTATTCTTCTGTCTCTGTTTATATCTGAACCATTGCACCATTTATTATCTGCTGAACAAGGATTAATCTCATTTTTGTGAAACAAATACCATTTGTCAAGAATATCATAATCATTTGAGTCTATCTTGTAATCTCTGTTAATATCTGCCCCCTCACACCAGGCATTTCCTCTTGGACAATTCGCGCAATTTTCTGAAGCAGGATTCTGCTCAGATTCATTTTCCCCAGAGTTAATATTATTTTGTTCAGAATTAACATTATTAGTTCTGGAATTATTTTCATTTGAAAACAAATTACTAATAAAACCCCCTGTCTGGTTTTCAATTCCAAAAGAACCTCTCTGAACAATTGGAACAACAACATTATAAACAACAGCAACTGCAACAAGAACAATTAGCACAATTAAGATTGAGGTAATTACACCTGAAACTCCTCTTTTTTGCATAATATAAAATAGATTTGTTGTTTAAAAATGTTTCGTGATTTTTTCAATTAAATAAAAAGAATAAACTCTGTTAAATTACCAATACCCTAACGAGAATATTTTGAATTTACCATTTGCAAATTTTCTCTTTTTGTTACTGGTTGCATTTGTTTTGTTAGTTTTGATTTAATTTGTTTTTTCATACTTCCCCATTTATATTAATATTAATTCTCCCCCGCATCATCTAAATTATCCCGGAAATTTCTTCATTTATCTGCCCGAGATTTTCAAGAATATAAGCATGCATTTTTTTTATCATTAAATTCTGCAAACCCTCTTTTAATAATCCATGGCAAAATTCAAGATTGCTTTCAGGTTCTGCCAGAGTTCCAAGAGGAATATAGCAATCCATTCCAAGTTTTTCTATTTCCTTGATTTCTGTCTTGCCTTGTTTAGCTTGTAGTAGTTCGACATTTATTCTGCATCCTCCAGAAGATTTTCCTTTGATTGAATAAAGCCAGGTTGCAGAATCAGCATCTTTCAGCCATTGTGCTCTCTGGCACTTTACAAGTGCTCTGGAAAAACAATCTCTGTTTGTGCAAGCCTGTGAATAAACATAAA
>CAZWEB010000095.1:0-3249 GCA_964632115.1 Candidatus Woesearchaeota archaeon | reverse complement strand
TATGTTTTGTACCATTAATGTTTCCAATAAGATTTTCCTTTATGTAAGATCTCTTTTACTCTATGAATGGGAACAAAAAGTTCTTTTCCTTCTTTTTCCACAAAAATAAGAAATCCCTTCTCAATATTTTTCAAGTTCTTTGCTTCGTGTAGTATATCTTTTCCTTTCATACGATCATGAAACTTAATATTAAATTCGTGTTTATGAGGATGATGATGGATCTTGTTCATCTCAATATGAATTCTTTTCTCTTCTTCTTGTTCCTGAAAACTCCTCTCCCTTATTTTTATCTGAAAAAACTGCTCTAATTTTTTTATTAGTTTCTCAGAGTCTTCTGGCAGATCTCCGTGTTCAATCATTTTAAGCGCAGCCTCACTTTCTCCAAGAGCCCAGGCAACTTGTTTATGGCTGAGTCCCCTGTTTCTTCTTGCTCTCTGAATATGCCAGTGAAAATTATCTATTAGATTAAATTGGCTTTTCTTATCTGGTTTTTCAAATTCAGGGTGCGCATCTAATTTTTTCATTTGCTCAAAGATGCTTTCATGCTTCTCTTCTTTTCCATCTAATCCTGCAATTCTTCTAAGCCTTTGTTCCATGGTGCTTGTCTTCTCTGCATCCCTCAACTGGGAAGTTGTGGGTTTTTTTATCAGGGGAATTCCTTCAATAATAGAACATCTCTCGCATATTTTTACAATCTCTGTGCCTGAAATACCATCTAAAAGCCTTACCTCATTTCCATTTTTTTCGCATCTTATGCACATGTCCATGATAAAAAAAGGAAAAATCTATTTTTATTGATTTCTATAGTAGAATATATACAAATCAGGATATTTAACAGCATTTTTCAGCAACAAAATTGTTTTTATTGATTTCTATAGTAGAATATATATTAATTAAGATATTTCTCAATATCTTTTAAGCTTTCCAAATCCCCTATCTTAATCTTTTCATCAATCAGGATAACAGGCAAGTCTTCTTCTGTAATATTATACAGGCTCATCAGCAAGCTAATAGAAGTTAAATCATTGTCACCTGCAAAAGGTATAAGCATAACCTTATCCCCATGTTTGTCTTTCAACTCAAGTAAAAAATTTGAAAAAGCATTCTGCTTTGCAGTTATATCTATTCCTGGTTCAATATAATCATAAATATAAACAATATTATGATAATCTGCATTGCATCTTTGCTTGATTTTAATTGCATTCATCCAAAACAAAACTCTCAGCAAATCATATTTTTTATGCTGTAAAATCAAACCTTCAGTCAACTTATTTGAAGTTTCGTATTTATCAAGCAATTGTGCTTCCCAAAAAACCTTATCTGCAAAATTAATGTTTTCTTTAATTGAATTATTGCAGTCAATCTTTGGCAAAGAATATATCTCGCTTTGAATTCTCACATCAAGCAAATCAAGCTCAGATTGCTGGTAAAGTTCCTGAATATCCTGGGTTCTCCAGTTTTCAAATAAAACCCCAATTAAGATTCCTGCTGCAAGTATGAAAACCGCAACTAATAGTGCTTCCCAAAAAACATGCTTATTATTTTCTAACATTTTTTCTTATCACCTATTTCTTTTTTGCAGGTATTATTTGTCTTAACATTTTTATTTTTTTATTGAAGTTTAAATTTATTTTACCACCTGAAATCCCGTTTAATTATCCTGTAAATTGAAGCAAACCAGACAAGAGGATATAGTGAGAGGTATAATAATAGATAAAACATCCTATTAAAAAGTTTTCCTAATTCATTCCAATCGTTTTTCTTGGTTCCTAAACTTAATAATATGAACCTGCTGTAAAAAAACGAAGTTATAAACAATACTAATGTGAAAAAAATAAAGACAGAGGGATGTAAATTCAGCGCCTGAAGATTAATAATAGGGGTTTCTGCAATAAAACTATATCTTGCAGAAAGATAAGATATAATAAGACTTCTAGCAAGCAAGTACCATCCAAATAAAAAAACAGCTATGCTCAATAAAATTGACACAGAAACAAAAGGAATAACAAAAACCCCAAACATTCCTTTTCTAAAAAAGTCTATTCTGTATTTCCATATAACCTGCAGTCCACCTATGCCCCAACGAACTCTCTGCCTCCACCAAGCCTTGATAGTAGAGGGAGCATGAGTAGTAACCATAGAAGCCAGGGACATCTTTGTTTTATAACCTGCACTTAAAATATGCCAGGTTACTTCTATATCCTCTGTTATAGATTTTTTGTCAAAACCCCCAATTTCTCTGAGAATGCTTGTTCTGTAAATACTCAGAGGCCCATTAGTAACATAAACACTGTCAATATAATCCAATAATTTTCTTGTCCATGCAAGAACAACATATTCTATAACTTGTAATTTTTCCAAGAACTTTTCCTTGTTTCTTAAAAATACAGCTGAAGTAACTGCCCCTACTTTTTCATCATCAAAATAACCAACTATCTTCATTATTGCTTCTTTATCTGGAAAACTATCTGCATCAGTAACAGCAATAAGCTCGCCTTTTGCCATTTTAATCCCCTGGTTTAAAGAATCTGCTTTGCCTGAATTTTTCTTGTCAAGTAATTTCAGATTTTTATACTGAAGCATTAATTTTTTCACAATTTCTGGGGTTCTGTCAGTAGAACCGTCATTTAAAACAATTATTTCTTTGAGAGGATATTCAGAAGAAGCAACAGCCCTAATAGTATCTTCAATTGTCTTTTCTTCATTATGCGCAGGAACAAGAACGGTTACAGAATATCTTTTCTTTGCTTTAGGATATTCAAAAAACCTGTTTTTGTTTCTAAGGTAAAGAATTATGAAAAAAAAGAACATATACAATGCTATAAACATCAATCCAAGATATATTAAAGTAACAATTTCCATCTTTTGTCTACCTAAGTAAATACAAAAAAGAGTATATTTAAGAATTATTGTGATTGATTTTCTTCAGTCTTCTGCTCTGTTTGTTCTTCAGTTTTTTGTTCTATTTTCTCATCAGTTTTTTGTTCTATTTTCTCATCAGTTTTTTCCTCAACTTGCTGCCCTATTTCTTCTCCCGTCTTTTCCTCAACTTTTTCATTTATTTCCTTTTGTATTTCCTGCTTTATCTCCTCTGGAGTTTCTTCTTTAACTTTCTCTTTTCCAACATTAAAATATTCGTAAAACTCCTCGCTTAAATTAAGAATATATGTATGCCCTTCTTTTTTTGCTTTTAACAAACCAATCTCCCTGAATTTTTTAACATGTTCATATGCTTTATTCCCGCGAATT
>CAZWEB010000094.1:0-3282 GCA_964632115.1 Candidatus Woesearchaeota archaeon | reverse complement strand
CTTAAAAAAATAAAAATAGAAAATATCCGAAGTTATGAATCTCAGGAAATTGAATTTCCAAAAGGTTCAGTGCTTTTGTCAGGAGATATTGGCTGCGGAAAAACCTCTGTTCTTCTGGCAATTGAATTTGCATTATTCGGGCTCCAGCCAAGCCAAAGAGGCTCATCTCTTTTAAGAAATGGAGCCAAAGAAGGCCGGGTGATTCTTGAATTTGAAATAGACAGCAAAACTATAGTTATTGAACGAACATTAAAAAGAGGAAGCAAGACAATAACCCAGGATTATTCTTGCATAACAATAAATAATGAAAAATTTGAGGCGAGTGTTACAGAGATAAAGAATAAAATACTTGATTTGCTGAGTTATCCTCAGGAATTTGCGAAAAAAACAAATCTTCTTTACAAGTTCACAGTTTATACTCCTCAGGAAGAAATGAAGCAGATAATCACAGAATCAATAGATACAAGATTAAATACTCTGAGACATGTTTTCGGAATAGACAAATACAAAAGAATAGAAGAAAACATTGATATTTTTAAATCAAAACTAAGAGAAAAAATAAGAAACAAAGAAGGGCAGATATCAGATATAGAACAGATAAAACTGAATCTTGAAGAGAAAAAACAAAGACTATCTTCTTTAAAAAATAACAATGAACAAGAGAAAAAAATTCTTGAAGAACTAAAATCAGTCAGGGAAAAAACAGAATCAGAATCCAAAGAACTGGAAAATAAAATCAAGGAAAAAGAAAATTTTGAAAGAGAAAAAGACAAGGCAGCCCTTGTTCTTGTAAACAAAAAAGATTCCTTGGATGAATTAAAAAATCAGATTAAAAGGCTTTTTTCAGAAATAGAAGAAGGCAGGAAAATATCATTTAATCAAAATCAATTTTTAGAAATAGAAACTGCAATAAAGGCGAGTGGGGAACAGGGAGGGGTTTTCCAGGAAAAAATTATTAATCTTTCAAGTCAGATAAACTCTCTTGAAAAAACAAAGCAAGAAGCCAGCCAGTTAAAAGATAAAATCTCCAGGCTGGAAAAATGTCCAACCTGCCTGCAGGAAGTTAACGAGTCCTACAAACAAAATATTTTCTCAAGGGTAGAATCAGAGCTCTCAAACGCAAGCGAGCAGGCTTTAAAATTAAATGAACAAAAAACCCAGGCTCAGAATTCACTTGAATCTCTGAGAAAACAAACCGAGTCTTTAAATTTAAAAAAATCAGAACTTCAGGTTTTAAAAATAAAACTTGAAAATTTAAAAGAAAAAGAAAATTCACTTAAAGAAATTGAAACAAGAATCCAGAAAATAAACTTAGATATAGAAATGATGTCTCAGCACATTAAAAGCCTTGAAGCAAGTATCTCTGAATTTGCAAAATTTGATTCTCTTTATAAAGAAAAAGCAAAACAGCTCGAGCAAGCCAAATTTGAAGAAAGAAGACAGGAAATCAAGGTTGCAGAAATCAGCAAGGAAATTTCTCTTGTTTCTGAAAATATTATTGAAATAGAAAAACAACTAAAGCAAAAAGAAGAGCTTAAAAAAAGAATTGAATATCTCAAAGAACTTGAAAACTGGCTTGTTGAAAAATTTTTAAATCTAATACTTTTTACAGAAAAAAATGTTATGATGAAGCTTAAAGACGAATTTTCTAAATTATTTACAGAATGGTTTTCAATACTTGTTCCAGAAGCTCTTTCAGCAAGACTCTCAGATGATTTTACCCCCCTAATTGAACAACAGGGCTATGAACTCTCGTACTCATACTTATCCGGAGGAGAAAGAACAGCTGTTGCTTTGGCTTACAGGCTTTCATTAAACCAAGTTATAAATTCTCTTTTAAGCAAAATAAAAACCAGAGACCTTGTGATATTAGACGAGCCAACAGATGGATTTAGCGAGCAGCAGCTTGATAAAATGCGCGATGTTCTTTCTCAGCTAAATGTTTCCCAGCTTATTTTAGTCAGTCATGAAGCAAAAATAGAAAGTTTTGTTGAAAACATAATCAAATTCAAGAAAGAAGGCGGAGTTACAAAAATAGAAGGATAAATTAAGATTAGAATTTATAAAATAAAATTAATCTATAAATCCTTGCCTTCTTAATTCTGCAAAAGCCTTTTGACATGCACTTGGATGTTCTTTTTCTCCTTTTTTAAATTTTCTCATTACCGTTCTAGCTATTCTTCTATCAGAGACTCTTTCATCACTACCTATTATTTTTGGAGGAAAATATCTGTAACTGTTTCTAATCTTTCCAGGAGTTCCCCCTTCAATGTAAGACTTAATGCTTCTTATACGAACTCTAATACTAGCAGCTATATAATCTCTATTTTTAGTATAATCATTCTCATAAGTACATTCAAAGCAATCGCCATTTTCTACACATTCAAAACAAGGAGCAGTTATTTTCATTTCTTTGACTGCTTTTTCTGCTTTTCTAAGCAAAGGAATAACAGTTTCTCTTGAATAATCTACTGAGAGGTCAGGCCTACTGCTTAGATGAATCTTTCTTGTATAACCTTTAACCATCTTTAACCAGTTACCATCTCTTTTTTCCACAGGAACTTTTAGTTTTTCTTCTAACTGCTCAACTCCAGAAATATAAGGTTCACGGCGAGATTCATTTAAATACACCATTTTTATTAAAAGATATAAGCAACTCAATTATTTAAATATTTTGATTGCGGAGTATAGGTATGTTTTCGAGGTAACCTTATTTTTGGATAACACATAAAATCAACTCCACCGAAATCTTTATAAATCCCCTAAACATTTGTTTTTCATAGGTTCTAAAGGATTAAGGAGTTAAGTGTATTTCTAACAAAATTAGAAATAAAAAATTAAAGAAATTTAAGAAATAATGACAAGGAAATTAAAATCCATTAAACTTAATTTGTCTTGCTAAATAATAAATTAAAAAATTAAAAGTAAAATCTAGAAATAAAATCTAATAAGATGAAAATTAAATTTATTGACATATTAGGGAAGTTGAGTGTCAAGAAACCGTAGGTGTCTTACAAATGAACGAAGAAATAAGCAAAAATGTTTTGAAATCAGGAACAAGCATAGTTGGGATGGTGTGCAGGGACGGGATTGTCATGGCGGCAGACAGAAGAGCAACAGCAGGAAACCTGATTATGTCAAAAAACACACAGAAATTAGTGCCGGTTAATAGTTACCTTCTTATGGCTGGAACGGGGATTGCTTCTGATATTCAGATGCTTACAAAGATTATAGCAGCTGAACTTCGATTAAAAGAATTAAGAAGCAAGCAAAAGCCAACTG
>CAZWEB010000093.1:0-3362 GCA_964632115.1 Candidatus Woesearchaeota archaeon | reverse complement strand
CAGTGAGATTTGGAAAAAATTTCCAGATTTAAAATACAGCGCATATCTTGGCAGCCAGCTTGAAGACGCTACAATCAGGTGGCTTTACTCCTTTGATGTTCACCTTGGAAAAAAACATCTTGGTTATCTTGGGAAAAAATTTCCAGAGGTAGTTCATTCATTCCATCACCTTAAAAAAGGAAAATATCTTGAATATTTAGATAAGAAAGAGCATTTTCTTTCGCTATCCAGAATGATTCAAATATCTGTAATTGACAAAAGCATGCGTTTCATATTGCGCAGATATATGATTGAAGTTCTCAAAAACCCAATAAATATCTTTAAGAAACCACATCTTCAGGCAATAATCCTTGTCCAGCCAGCAGGATTTGTAAATGGAAAAAGGGATTTGTGTGATTCATGCCCTGATGCAACATTATATAATGGCAAACTCTACCCTTCCTGCGGCCTGGAAGAAATAAAAAGATTTGGCAAGCTCTATGAAGATAAAAAGGGGAAAATGATGTTCGCATCTAATCCTGCAGAAATGGAAAAAAAGAAAAACCAAGGGGAAAAATGTTAAATATAAAATTAAAAATTAAATTTAGGGGGCAAGTTTCTAACCTGCATTAATAGATTTGCCTAATTACAATGAGCATACAAAAAATAATAAATTTTTTATCTAAAAATCCTGTTGTTGCAAGATTCGGAAATTACATGCTGCTTACATATGGGCTGATAATTGCAATAACAATGTTTTTAGGTTATTTTTTAGGTTCAATTTCACTTCAAGTCTTCCAGATAGACAGCAAAATCTTGTTTTGGTGGATAATTATATCCATCCCTTGTCTGATATTTTTCTCAAGAGCAGTTCCTCTGCTTCTTAGATTAAAAACATTTGCAAAAAATCCCAAGGAGTTAATAAACTCTACCTGGTTCACTTTTTTAGGAGGCTTTCTTGGATTCTGGTTTAGTTGTTTCTTCCTTGTCTTAAACTTTAAAGTCTCAGTGCTAAGATTTTCAGATGCCCTTCTCATGTTTCTTCCATTTTTTCATGCAATAGGCAGGATTGCCTGCATAAACTATGGATGCTGTTCGTCAGTCATTAAAAAAGAAAGTTCAGGAATCTACTTTTTATATAAAAATTCTGTGGCGCGAGCAACAAGATTCTTTAGTATGAAAGGCAAAAAAATATATCCTGTTCATGTCTATGAGATATTATGGAATTTTATTATAGGAATCTTGCTTGTTTCAATGCTCTTTTTTGTAAGGTATTCAGGAATAATCTCTGCAGTTTATTTCTTTTCATATGGTTTCTTAAGGATTATCCTAGAGCCTAAAAGAGGAGAAGATAAGAAGATATTCTTAGGATATTCACTCTACCAAATTCTTCTCACATCTATTTTTTGGATTTATGGCTTCTCTTACCTTGTCGCTGCAATAATCAGCAAAGTTCTTATAGTATTCAATTTCAAAATCCAATATCTTCTGAACAGTCTTTCTTTGATTCCATTAATGGCTATAATGTGTTTTATAGCCTTCATAATATTCGGGCTGAATAAAATTGAAAAAGAAGGGTGCAAATATCACAGTCAATGCGCAAAAAATCCTTTATTAAGAAAGTGCTTAGATTGTAATGCTTGAAACTTTTAATAAAAAATAATTTAGATAAAAATTCTAATGAAATGAAAACACCAAAACATATTGTTTTTTTAGACAAATTCTGTGCAGAAAACAAGCTTAAAAAAAGAATTGTAAAGATAGAAACAAAAACAGGAAAAACTTCTTGTATTTATATTAAATCAGCAGAAAACAAAAAAACAGTTATCTTTGTTCATGGCTTTGGAAATGATAAATACTATCCTTTTATTGAACTTTTTATAATACTTCTTAAAAATGGTTTCTCAGTGATAAGCCTGGATTTGCCAGGGCATGGCCTTGGAAATTCTTCATTTTTCACATTAAAATCCTCTCAGGAAGCTTTGTCAAAAACAATTGAGTATGCAAAAAATAATCTAAAGATACAGAAAAATAATCTGGTTTTGCTCGGGCATAGCACAGGAGGATTTTTCTGCCTGACGGAATCTGCTAACAATTCGTGCAGAGGAATAATAATAATCTCTTCCCCATATGAAATAAGGCTTAAGCCAACAATCTTGCTAGAATCAGTTTCATTTCTAAGCCCAAACATAATAAGGCAGCTGAAATACTACTCTCTTCCATGGATTGTCCCTTCATTTACTTTTTTCAATCATAAAAGATATCCTTTAAATACTAAAACAAACAGAAAAATAAGAGAGTTTGCATGGAAGATGAGAAAAGCCGCATTGATAGGCAGTTTAAAAAAATCAAAGATTCCTTGCTTGCAGATTCACAGTAGGCTTGACTTAATAATCCCATTCTCACAGGCAAAAAAAATAAAAGAAAATTACAGGGGGAAAATTGACTCTCTAAACTTTGGATTTTCAAGCCACTTTACAACAATCTTTTCCAAAAAAACAGCCAGCTCGATAATTTCCTGGCTTAACACCCTCTAAAGATAGTTTTATAAACTAAAAAAGTTTTATCAAAAAATAACCACTATTTAAAGCCTACATTTTAGCCCCCAGTATCTGGCAAGGATATAAAAATATGGAGAATAAAATACTAAGGCAAGTTAAAGAATTAAATTTAAAAGAGGTAGTTTCTAATTAATAGGGGTTCGTAGAACTTGGTTCTACCCTAGATATATTCAATGGATAATAAAACTCTAAAAATTAGCGAATTGTATAGGCTTCCTTGGAGCAAGAATGACAACCCCAATGGCTGGCTTGAGATAACAACTTTTTGTAATATGAAGTGCCCTGGTTGCTATAGGGGATGCAATAGAAGCGATAATAAACAAGAGCATTTTCCTCTGGAAAGGCTGAAGAAAGAAATTCTTATGCTAAAAAAGATAAGAAACTGCCATTCAATCTCGATAAGCGGAGGAGAGCCACTGATTCATCCGCAAATTTTAGAGATAGTGAGATTCATAAAAAAAGAGGGGATGAATCCTGTAATCTTTACAAACGGCTCTTTAATAACAAAAGATCTGCTGATAAAATTAAAATCATCAGGTCTTACAGGCATAGCAATAAGAGTAGACTCCTTAAGGGAAAATGCCCCAGATGAAATAGGGCTTAATAATTTGAGGCAAAAATATGCTGATTTAGTCTACAGTGTTGGAGGCCTTATACTCTTATTTGTATGTGTAATAAATAAAAAAAATATATTCCAGATTCCAAAGATAGTTGAATGGTTCCAAAAAAACAACAAGAAAACAGAAATTTTGACGCTGATAGCAATGAGGCAGGTATTATTCAACAAAAAAGAAAGAATCAACATGGCAGATTGGGTTTATA
>CAZWEB010000092.1:0-3396 GCA_964632115.1 Candidatus Woesearchaeota archaeon | reverse complement strand
ATGGAAAGAATTAAGAAAAAAGAAAAGGCAAGAGAAAAAATGGGCAAGACAAGAAGGAAAAATAAAAAGAAAAATTATCTCAGGAATAATCTATGCAGTGCAAAAAAGCAAAATTGAATCACTGAAACCAAGAAATTTGCCATTAGAATATGCATTTAAATATGTAAATAGCCAGCCGAATATACAAATTCCCTTGGAAACAATAGAACTAGTTCTTAAAAGATATTATGATGCTAAGGAGAATAATAAAACCCTAAGCCTAAAAGAACTAGGCAAAGGAACAGGAAAATTTCCAGCAGAAATTAGCAGGGTTATTAAAGGCGCAGGATTAGAGCCAATGTTTGGTTCAAGAGAAAGGCATTCAATCCATCCTGAGAAAAAAGCTGCTGTAAAGAGAGCTTATGATACTAACATGTCATGTTCAGATATTGCACACTTCCTTGGAATTAAAAGAGAAAATGTTTATGAAGTTATGACAAGATTTAAAGGAAAAAGAAAAAGAAAAGAGACAAAAGAGTGTATAACTCAAGATGAATACTTAACAGATAGAGTATCAAGTCAGATTTATGAAGCCGGAGATTTAGGATTTTCCTGTGAAGAAACAGTAGAGTTATTAGATGTCTCTCCAGGTATTGTAGATTATGCAAATAAATTCAGAGAAAGAATAGGAGCCAGAATAATAAAAGCACTCAAAATAATATATCCTGAGGAAAAAGTAACCCAGCCATATAAAAATTTTTAGAACAACTTCCCCTGTTTTTCTTTAAGCATTGCCTGTCCATAAATTCCATCGAAGCCAGCTTTTACTTTTATGTTTCCAATTCTGTTGTCAATAATTAGTTGAACAATTAACTCTTCATCCTTTAATTCTCTTGCCAAATCCATTTTATCAACATGCAAAAGAATATTAAACTCATTTCCAAATTTTTCAATCAAATGATTATAAATTTCCCATGTTTTTTTTGAACTGAGTGTGGACTTTTTAGCCAAAGCAATTAATTCATGCAAAGGCAAAAGTTTGTAAAATGGCTTTGCATTTTTTGGCATAAATCCAAATGGATTTGTAGAAAGTTGTTCTACACGATTCTCAACACCAATTATCAGAGGTTTTTTGCACACAGGACAAATATTTCCGAGTTCTTTGCTTTTCTGCGGCGAGCATGAAAACCCACATACTCGGTGCCCATCAAAATGATATTTTCCATAAGCAGGATCTGTTTCAATTGTTGCCTTAAAACTATTTTCCCTAATCTGCCTCAATATATTCTCATAACCCCTCTTGCCAATAAAGATAGTTGCCTCTCTTCCTAATCTCCAGGGCCAAAATGAGTGTGCATCTGAAAAACTTACAATGCTTTTTCCATTTAACTCAGAAATTCTCCAATTCATCTCAGGATCAGAAGACATTCCTGTTTCAATTGCATGTATATTCTCAAACTCAGAGCCAAAAGCTTCTTTTAAAGAGTTGTACCCAGTGCTGCTTCCAAAAACTCCGAACCAAGGAGTCCAACAATTATGTACACAAGCAAATTCAGAAACATAAGAATTATCACCTTCTACTTCCAAGTTATAAACTTCGCCAGTATAATCGTGAATCTCTATTTTCCTTATAGGGATATAAATATATTCATTATCAAACCACCCATGTCTACGATACATTTTTGTCTTAAATTTACTAAAAATATCTTCAGTTAATAAATTAAATTTATCCTCAAAAAAAGAAAGATTATGAAAAGAGTATAAATTATTGTTGGCTTTTATTTTTCTCCCATTTATAAAATGCTTTCCTCTTTTTTCATACTTTTCAACTTCATCTAGATATATATTTGGAATTATACCTAATCTTAAGCAAATAATTTTCATTTGATTCATTGATTCCCTAGAAACAGTATATCCTTTATCTCCCCTATACCATCCCCTAAAAATTTCAACTTGTTTATTTAAAGGTAAGTTCAACATAAATTGAGGTAATGATTTTGAACATGCTCTTTTCACATTAGAATTATAAAAATTTTTAAAAAAATTATTTAAATTTTTAGAGTAAAAAATTATATCTTTCCCTTTCCTCTCATCTATCTTAAATTTTTCTTTATTAAAATATTTGTTTATTAAATAAATCACTTCTTCAATATAATTATTTTCATCCTTACTGAAAGAAAAACCAATAGCCTCCTCCCCAATAGTATATCCTTCAGCTAGATAATAACCAAGAAGTCTGCAAAACTCTGGTGTGATCTTAATTCCATGAAAATTTTTCTTATCTAAAATCACCTTAAATCTTGGATAAATCAAAAAATCTCCTTCTTTAAGTTCAGAAGATGGGACCCATTCTCTAATATATTTTTCAAATCTTTTATTTTTACATTCTGATAGTTTAGAACAACCATTCTTACATAATCCTTTTATCCAAGAACATTTATACGCCTTTATTGCATAAAATGGATGCTCTAGGGTTGTTTTTAACCCTTCTGTAAAATACCAAGGTCTTATTTTGTAAATTTTACCAGAATAATGTCTTTTAAAAATTTTAGTAACTTTTTTCCATTTATTTTTATGTGTATAGACTAAATCTCCTTCCCTTATATCTTTAATTTTCTTCAAAGAGTAATTTGTATGTATCACTTCTTCACCTATCAAACAATGCGCTGGTATTATCTCAATTTTATCAGAAATCTTCCTCATTTCTCGAACAAACTCTTCACAAGGAATTTTAAATATGGGTCTTCCATCATAGTCTCTCCTCCCCTTAGTATCTAAATAAGCATTTATTTTATCAACAACCTCCAGCGAAGGTACAAGAAGCAAAATATGCACCCTCCTACCTCTTCCATGAGTATACATCAAAGAAACCTCGCCAGTAAGCATGAAAGGAAAATCACCTTTCCAATAAAGCCCATCTTTCTCTACAAGAAATTTCTTAATCTCGCCAAGCCATTCAGGATGTGTAAAATCACTTGTTCCTAACAATCCAATTCCTTTGACTTTAGCCCACTTTACAAGTTCAGGGATAGTTATGTTCTTTGAACATGCTCTTGAAAATCTAGAGTGGATGTGTAGGTCTGCAATAAACTCCTGTTCTTTTTTTTCCTCTTGTTCTTTTTCTATTCCTGTTTCTTTCTCTTTTTCTTCTCCCATCTTCCAAGAAAAAACAGAAGCTTAATAAAGTTTATTATAGTCTCTTTAAAAGGAAAGTTCATCAGAAAACCTTGGTTGTCTGATGCTCCCATAGTTCAGCCCGGATAGAACACGACCTTGCGGACAACAGGCAATAAGGTTGAAACCGAGGTTCAAATCCTCGTGGGGGCGTTGAACCTAAAGTTAATAATCTCATGACCTTTTTTCGTTTTATCAACGGAAATCCATTTCGTGTTTTTTTAACAATTTGGGTGACTTTTT
>CAZWEB010000091.1:0-3414 GCA_964632115.1 Candidatus Woesearchaeota archaeon | reverse complement strand
TTTATTGATAATGTTGCTCCTTTTATAAATTTCACAGGAGCAACTCCTGCAAATGCAAGCACGCAATCATCAACTGCAATTTTTGTAAATCTATCTACAAATGATACAAATCAACATTACTCATTTGTTGATTTTGATAATGATTTGGTTTTATGGATGAGAATGGATGATATTAATGCAAGTGGAAGTCCTTGGGATAGAAGTTCATATTCAAATAATGGAAGCAAAGTTGGGCAGGCTGCTCAGACAGATGCTGGAATGTTTGGGAAGGGGTTTAGTTTTGATGGGGATGGGGATTATATTAATATTGCAGATAGTGATATTTTAGATTTTAATCACACATATTCAAGAACATTTTCTGCATGGATTTATCCTTTAACTGTAACTAATGCGTATAGGGGAATAATCGCTAAACGAAGTATTAGTAACTATATTGGTTGGGATTTTTATACTTATGGAAATGATGTGGTTTTTGTTTATGATACTGGAAGCGGTGCTGCTCCTCAATTTCTCTTTGAAAAGGATAATATATTGCAAGCTAACCGGTGGCAACATCTTGTTGTTGTTTATTATAATAATGAGTCTGGTGAGATTTGGTATAATGGGATAAATCAAACTCTTACTTCTTCTGTGAGTAATCTTAATATATCTGTAACATCTTCTTTGGATACAGTTATTGGGAGATTATATTCTAATTCAAATGATTACTATTGTAACGGCACAATAGACGAAATAATGATTTTCAATCGTTCTTTAAGTGCAGCAGAAATCAAATCACTTTACAATTCAACTGTAAATAAATATTACAACAATTTCACTTTACTTGCAGATGGCTCTCATTCTTTCACAGGATATGCTGTTGATATTGCTGGGAATAAAAATCAGACAGAACAGAGAACTGTGAATATCTGTGGAATTCCTGTAACTTCCTCTCCTGAAATTTCTCCTAATACTCCAAATAGTACTAATAATCTTAATTGCTCATTTATAATTGTGGGGGCTTGTTCACTAAGTGCAAATATAACTTGGTTTAAGAATAATATTTCAACTATAAATTTAAGCATAGATGTTACAAATGATGCTCCTGCCTCAAATATTTTATCTTCTGGAAATCTAACTGTAGGAGAAACCTGGATCTGTGGAGTTACTCCTCAAAACCAAATTATTTCTGGAACAGCAAAAAACTCCTCAGAAGTTTTAATACTTTTTGATTTAAATGCTACAGGACCTTATGTTACGAAATGCAGAACTCTTGCTACAGCAAACAGCGAATATAAACTAATCCAGAATGTTGCAAATACCACTTTGACAAATCATTGTATTCAGATAACTGCTGAGAATATAAGTTTAGACTGCCAAGGATATTCTGTAACAATTAATGGCAGCAATTCTATTGCAGGAATTTATTCTAATCAGACAAATTCAACAATAAAGAATTGCATTGTAGCATCTGGACAAGGCAGATTTGGAATTGAATTAGTAAATGCAAATAAATCTTTTATTTTAAATAATACACTAAACAGCCAGAGCAAAGGATTGTATATTATTTCAACAAATTATGTAATTATAGGAAATAATACAGCAAATTCAAACAACAATACTGGAATAGAACTTAATTCAAGTTCATATAATAATCTAACTGGAAATTCAGCTAATTCAAATCGCGGAACAGGGGTGTCTAATGCAAATGCTTATGGATATGGAATTCATCTTATTTCAAGTGCTAATAATCTCATAGGAAATAATTCTTTTAGCAGCAATTATGCTACTGGAAGTTCTATCTCTGCCAGTTATCCTCATGCTTATGCTTATGGAATTTATCTTGAGGGAAGCTCAAACAATAAAATAATAAATAATACTCTAAACTCGGGCCATGCAACAACATATTATTCAGGCAGCTGTATTGCTGGGGTTTATGGAGCATATATTGATGCTAGTTCTAGCAACAGCATATTAATTGATAATAAGATACAGGGCAATTATGTTCTTACGGGTGTGTCAAGTAGCAATGTTTATGGAATTTATTCATTAGGGCAAAACAGCACAATAAAGAACAGCTCTATTACTGGAAATTATGCAGGTGTTAGTTCTGGGGGTGGTTCTGTTTATGGAATTTATGTTTCTAGCAATAACAATACTCTGGAAAATAATACTATAATTTCAAATTATGCTTCTTCTTCCTATGCATCATCTGTAACTTGTTATTCTTATGGAATTTACGCAAAAGGATTAAATGCCAGATTAACAGGCAATACTGTAAATTCAAATTATGCATTTTATTCTGGAGCAGGCGGAGGAGGGAGTGGACTTGGTTATGGAATATATATTGATACAAACTCGAATAATAGTATTTTAATAGAAAATACAGCAAGATTAAATTATGGAAAATCAAATTTGTATTCTGGAAAAGGTTATGGAATAAGCATAGTTAACTCAAGTAATATTATTCTCATAAATGCGACAGTCAGCGGGAATAATGGTTATGGCAATGGTTCTTTAAGTTCAGGTTATGGAATTGAAATTACAGGGCATAATAACACAATAGCTGGAACAAGTGCAGATTCAAATTATGGATCATCTACTTTAGGCAGTTCCCCTGGTTCTGCTTCTGTTTATGGAATATCAGTTATTGGAAATAATAATAAAATTATAAATAGTACTACAAATTCAAATTATGCAAATGCAACTTTTAATATTAATACTAAATCTGCTGTTGTTTATGGAATTTATTTAAATGGAAATAATAACAAGATTATAAACAGCAGTGCGAATTTAAATTATGCAATGTCAAACACCACTAATATTTCTGGAATCTATATTTCAAGTGGATTAAATAATGAAATTGCCAATAGCACAGTATATAAGAATTATATTAGTGTTGGTGTTGGGAATGTCTATGGGGTTTATCTTGCTTCTGGTTCAAATAATACAAATGTAACTAACTGCAATCTTTCAAATACTGGTTATGGGGCTTATTTAACAGGGAACTCAATAAATAATAAATTTTTAAATGTAAGTTTAGATGGTTTAGGGGATTACATTCAAACTGGTTCTGAATTAATAAAAAAATGGTGGTACAAAGCTTATGTGAATAATACTCAAGGAAATGTTGTTATAAATGCAAATGTTACAGTGTATAATGTTTCTGGAAATTACCAGTTTAATCTAACAACAGATGCAACAGGATATACTCCTTTGGGAGAAATAACTGATTATGTAAATAATGGAACAAAAATGTCTTATAATAATCATACTATTTATGCGGGCAATTCAAGTTATCAGACATTGAGTCATCAGTATAATTCAAGTGCAAATCAACAGAATTACAAAGATATTTTTACTCTTACTATAGCTGATGTAACTGCTCCTATTGTAAAAGTAAAATATCCAATTGGTTATGCTGGTTATATTGGA
>CAZWEB010000090.1:0-3418 GCA_964632115.1 Candidatus Woesearchaeota archaeon | reverse complement strand
TTAGCATAGCAAGCTTTAAATACCTATTGTTCTTGTTTTTAATAAGGTAGTAAATAAGGACTTATCAAAAATGGAAAAAACAAAGGATTTAAGCTTAACTCCGAATCAAGGAAGATTACAGAGCATCTTAGAATATAAGAAGTATAAAATAATTAAAAGAGATGACTTAATTAGTTTAATCTCTAAATACAAAATATCAAAGAATCCTAGATATCTTATTAAATCAATGCTTCAGAAGAAGAGGCTAGTTTTTTTTAAGAGAGGGCATTATATTGTAGTTCCAGTTAGTTCTGTTGATAAAACCGTTGGGATAGATGAGTTTGAGCTTAATGAGCATTTTTTAGAATCTGATGAGTATTATGTTGGTTTGTATAATGCATTTAACTTGCATGGGTTTACAGAACAAATTCCTAATAAGCTATTTGTCTTTAATACTAAATATTCTGCTGATAAAAAAATCCTGCATTATCAATATAAATTTTTCAAAGTAAAAAAGAATAAATTATTTGGAATTTTAAGGAAGTATAAATATCCTTATTCTGATAAAGAAAGGACAATAATTGATGTTTTAGAATATCCTGAATATCTTGGTGGTTTAAGTGAGGTTATGGACAGAATTAAGCAAGTGAAATATGATAAAACAAGATTAATTGATTATACAATTAAGTATAATAGTATTAAAATAATAAAGCTTGTTGGTTTATTGACAAACAGCAATAAATTACTAAATTTATTAAAAAAGAAAAATGCATTGTCTTATTATACTACAATTAAAAAAACAAGAACTAAACTATTGGATAAAAAATGGAAAATAAGATTGATTTAAAAAAACTAATTGATGATCTTGCTGAAAAACATAAATTTTCAGATAGATTATTAGAAAAAGATTATCATTTAACTAGAATACTTCATAAGATATCAGAAAAACAAATTAAAGACCTGGTTTTTAAGGGTGGCACTTGTCTGAATAAATGTTATCTTGGATTTTATAGGCTAAGTGAGGATTTAGATTTTGTTTATAACCAGGATACAAAAGAGATGTCCAAAAGACAAATAAAAATGATATTAGATAAGCTAAGAAGAGAGTTAATTGGGATTTTAGATGGGTTAGGACTTGAAACAAGCAAAGAGTTAGGAAAAGGCTGGAAAATGTTAACATCTAAATTTAAACCAAGAATAGTTGGACTCGAGATAATAACAAAATATAACTCTATAATTGATGACTCTGTTCAGACAATTAAATTAGAAATTTCATTTAGAAAAAAATTGAGAAAATCTACAAAAAGAAAAACAATTAAGCATGAATTTATTGATGCTATAGGCCAGCCAATTTTAGATAAAAATATTGAGATTGAAGTAATTGACTTAACTGAAAATCTTGCAGAAAAGTTTAGAGCTCTTTTAGTAAGAAAGAATATTGCTATAAGAGATGTTTATGATATTCACTTTATTTTAAAGAATAAGATTGCTAAGATTGACAGAGCTTTAATTGAATTAATCCTCGCTAAAATAAATGAAAGTTCTAAAGAGAAATTTACAAGAAAAGAGCTGTTTGATTTTATTAAAAAATTAGAAGATAGGCTTTCAGATTTGGATGAAAAAGAAATATCTTCAATGCTGAAGTCGGATGAAGAGGTTGATGTTAAGGAGATGGTGAAGGGGATTGTTAGGGAGTTTAGAGAGGAAAAGGATAAAAAGGTAGAAATAGGAATATAAATATGGCAGATACAACATTTATTACAAATAAGGGGGAAGATACCCTCGAAAATCATTTTAAGACTTTGATGAAGAATACAAAGTTTTTTAGTTGCTTAGTTGGATACTTTTATGCCAGTGGTTTTTTTAAGATTTATAAGGAATTAGAAGACGTAGAAAAGATCAAGGTTTTGGTAGGAATAAATACAAATCAACAAACTTTTGATATGTTAAGTGCATCAAGATCAAACCAATTAACTCTAAAAGATTCAACCTCAGAAATCAAAAAAGAATTAGAAAATAAGATTATAAATGAATATGAAACTTCTAAAGATACTTTTGATGTTGAAGAAGGAACAAAGAAATTTATTGATTGGATTAAATCAGGTAAATTAGAAATCCGTGCATCACCAAATCAAGATATGCATGGGAAAATATATATTTTTACTTCTAAGGGTGGTGGTTTTGGTGATGAAGGAAGGGTTATTACTGGTTCTAGTAATCTTACTGATGCGGGTTTAAATCGGAGTAATGAGATAAATAAAGTTGAAAAAAGAAAAGAAGATTATGAATGGGCTTTAAAATATTTCGATAATTTGTGGGAATCTTCGGTGGAAGTTTCGGAAAAGTATGTTCAAACAATAAATACTAAAACTTGGTTAAATGGAAATATTTCTCCCTATCATCTGTTTCTTAAATTTCTTTATGAATACCTAAAAGATAGAATTGATGAAGATCTTGAACAATTAGGAGAAGATGGATATAAGCCAGAGAATTTTATGGATTTAAGATATCAACTTGATGCTGTTAAGGATGCAAAGAATAAACTCTTGGAGTATGGGGGAGTTTTTCTTTCAGACGTAGTAGGTCTTGGAAAAACATATATTGCTACAATGTTGGCGAAGGAACTTGAGTTTACAGATAGAGATAATGCTGGAACTCTTGTTATTGCTTCTCCTGTTTTATTGGATGAAGAAAATCCAGGATCATGGAAAAGAGCTTTTTGGGATTTTGGAATTAGAAGAGGGAAGTTCTGTTCTAGAGGAATGTTAGATAAATTAAATAAAGAAGATATAGAAAAGTATAAGACTGTTATAATTGATGAAGCTCATGGTTTTAGAAATGAAGCCACTGGGATGTATGAAGAATTATTTAGAATTTGTAAGGGCAAGAGAGTGATTTTGGTTTCTGCAACACCTCTTAATAATACGCCTATTGATTTACTCTCTCAAATAAAATTATTTCAGAATTCTAGAAAATCTACACTTCCTAATCCAGAGGTTAGAGACTTAGAGAGCTTTTTCAAAAGACTTCAAGCTAAATTAAAAGGACTTGATAGATTAGAGGATAAAAATAAATATTTAGAAATTGTTAAAGAAAATGCAAATGAAATTCGAGAAAAGATTTTGAAATATCTGATGGTTAGAAGGACAAGGACAAGTATTGAAAGATATTATGGGGATGATCTAAAATCACAGAACTTAAAGTTTCCAGAAGTTGTTGATCCTGAACCAATAATCTATAAATTTGATAAAGAGTTAGATAGAATATTTAATGAAACTTTAGATCTTATTATTAACAAATTTTCTTATGCACGTTATACGCCTCTTTTATATTTGATAAATCAGAAACAATTATCTAATTTAGAAAAAGGTTCTCAAAGAAATATGGGGGCATTTATGAAAGGAGTTTTACTTAAGAGACTTGAAAGTAGTTTTTTTGC
>CAZWEB010000089.1:0-3494 GCA_964632115.1 Candidatus Woesearchaeota archaeon | reverse complement strand
GTATTTACTTTTCTCCAACCATCATCATCTGAACTTTCATTCCAAGTCCCATCTGAATTCATAGCAACTGCCTCATATTTATCAATGCAAAATCCATTAAGCTTGTTAATATAAGCCATTCCTTCTGGACACTGGATTCTTTGATATTCCCAGCTTAGATTATTTAAAGAAACAATAGAACCTGGATTAAAAACCTGGCTCATGTATGTTCCATTATTATAAGAAAGATTAAGCTGAACAGCATTATTTGTTGTGTTATAATAAGTATTATTATAAATTCCTTCATCAAAATCAGATTGTATAATTGTTTGATAAAGCAAGGCACTTACAGAAACAAACAAACACAAGGATACTAAAACCCCAATAAAAACAATTAGCTCTTTTCTTTTCATTGTTTTATACACCTTTTTGAGTTATTAAATTTAATTATTTTTTTATTTATGCCATTTAGATTATTCATCTTTAACTCCTAACTCTTTTTTGATATTTATTTTTCATTCTTTCACCCATTTTAAAATATTTTTAATCTATCTCCAACATTATTAAACCTAAAAGTAGTCCCGGACATGTTTGAAATTACAATCCTATAGGCTCCTTCACTAGAATAAGTGTGTGATGCAACAGAAGTATTTGAGGTTCCGTCTCCCCAATTAACATTATATGTTCCTGTAATCGGAAGTGTAACTGAATCAGATGCACTACTTCCGTCAGAAGTCTGGGTAGTGTCCCAGTATGAAACAAAATCCCTTGCACTAATTGTGGTATTTTCAAATGTATATGTTCTTACTGTTGTATCTAGATTTCCAAATTCATCTTGAGCATAAGCTTTGTAAGTATAATTTCCATCATCCAAATTTGTAAAATTATGGTAAGTATTTGTCGAATTATAAAGTGAGATAATTTCTTCTGAACCTAATGCTCTTTTGAAAATCATTAATTCATCAATTGAACCTTTGAAATAAGACTTGCTTCCAGATTCATCTGAAGAACCAACTCTTGAGAGGGTTGCAGGATTTGAGGCATCAGAAAGTATTGCCTTAAACCATTTAGTTTCATCAGTGTATGAAGAATATAGGCCTCCTTCTGAAAGAGAACCATCTAAATAAACTTTCATAGAAGTAGAATTATGGGTTACACAAACAAAGCCCCAATTTCCAAAATTTGAATCCCATTCATCCGAAGCCCCATGAAATATTGTTTTAACAGTCCCATCTTGAATAATTATCACATAAATTCTATCTGCACCACTTCTCCCATCAATTATTAATTGTATTTCAGATCTACTCCCTGAAGGGGCAGTTATACTAAAGATTCTATCAAGAGAATCATCATCTGAATCAATTTTTATCCAACTACAAATTGATCCAGTTGTAGAAGTAGAAATATCATTTAATAAACTTGCAGTATTAATATAATCTCCAGACCCATCAAAACTAAACGCTTTTCCAAAATTTCCATAAACATAATCTGTATCTCCATTCAAAGTTCCATCATTCCCGTAACTAGAATCATCTGTTGAATCATTCTCTCCCCGCCACCAACCAACCAAAGAATTATTCCAATCAATAAAACTTGAAGTAACATTAGTATCCTCCACGGTATAATTTAAATAAACAAAAGTTTCTGATTGAATAGAATTAGGAGAGGGAGTTGGACTAGTAAATTCTATTTTTGGAGAAATTAGGTCTATAGCTAAAACTAAAACTAAAAATGCAATCACGCAGAAAATACTCATTGTTGCAATTAATCTATTTTTCATTTCCTTGCCTCTTTTTTGTTAACCCTCTTAACCATATTTAGAATAAAAATTAAAAGTATTTAAATATTCTTAGAGAGACTACATTATAGGCATAATAAAAAATCCAGAGAAATAAATACTCTTTCATCTAAGGGGTTGCAACTCTTGTCGACTGGGTTGTGTTTTATGTTCTAACCTACAATCTAAACCTCTACTACTAATGAGCACTAATCTTTGCAGTTATCTCTCTTTTCATAAGCATGTTCCTCATGTTTCTACTTATCGAGACGTTCCTTATTCCAAAATTTACAAGTAGGGCAGCAACAACAATTATTGTTTTATTTTTAAACTACTTATTAGATAAACAGATAACTTTTAATCAAAGATTTTTTAGTGATTAAAAAGATAACTTTTATAAAGTATACAAGATAAACCTATTTATGAAAAAGGTGATAAAGAAAGGAGCTAAGAAGACTCCTGTTAATAAGAAAAATAATTCTAAGAAAAAAGTAAAACCTAAATCTGTTAAAGCACCTTCTAAGAAAATTTCTAAAAAGAAAAAAACTATGAAAAAGAAGTCTGTAAAAAAAGTGGTAAAAAAGAAAACAATTCCTAATAAAAAGATTGTAAAGAAACCTGTAAAAAAAGCTATTTCTAAAAAAGTAAGACCCACTCCAAGAATAAGAGATATAGAACCAATCACTGGAAAGAATAAGAAAATTAATCAAAAAAATACTATCCGACTCGCTGTTGAATCTAAGGAAAATACAAAGAAAGCTAAATCAGAAATTAAAACAAATACAAAACTAAAACAAGTAGAAAAAAAATTAAGACAAGAAATACATGGAAAGGAAAATATAAAATTAGGAAAGAAAATACAAGAAGATTCAAGTAAGATACCTCGGAAAAAGAGAGAATATGTAAATACTGGAGTTCCTGGATTTGATCAGTTATTTGAAAAAAACATGGGCATTCCAGAAGGTGCGGCAATCCTTGTTGAAGGCGGACCTGGTTCTGGTAAAACAATATTCTGCTTAACAACAATGCATAATAGGTGTAAGGAAGGAAAGAAATGTTTATACATGAGTTTTGAAGAATCAGAAAATGATCTTTTAGATCATATGGAGGCCTTTGGTTGGCCTGCAAGAGAGTATGTAAAAAAAGGATTATTAAGAGTAAAAAGATTTGATGCAATTGATGTATCAAGAAGTATTGAAGCCCTACTAAGTGCAGCTAAAAAAGAATTATTAATTGAAGTAAATCCTGTATTCTTTCCGCAAGACTTTGATCCAGACTTTGTAGCAATTGATTCTCTTACAAGTATTGCATCTGCATTCTCTGGTCAAGAATCAAGATTTAGAGTTTACATGGAACAGTTATTTAGATATTTAGAAGCTAAAGGAATTACTAACTTTCTAGTTAGAGAAGTATCTTCACCATCACATATAGGAACAACATTCAAGGAACAAGGAGAAGCAGTTTCTTTCTTATCAGATGGAATTATTGTTTTATACAATGTAATTTACGATTCTGGAGAAAGGGAAACCGCACTAGAAATTCTAAAAATGAGGGGATGTAGTTTTAAAAAGAGAATTGTGCACGCAAAAATAAACTCTAAGGGCGGGCTTGAAGTTTTCCCAAATAAGATACTCTCAAAAAACAAGAAGAATAATTTTAATCTTACATAATCTCCATATAATTTTCTAATTCTAAAACTTTAAAAATACAATAAAACTAAGAATAATATCTCAAATGG
>CAZWEB010000088.1:0-3585 GCA_964632115.1 Candidatus Woesearchaeota archaeon | reverse complement strand
TAAATTTGTGCAGACATTGTTTTCGCGAAATGGCTGTACAATTGGGATTTAAAAAGTTTAGTTAAAATGGGAAAAATAAATAGATATCGTGGAGGATTATAAAATGTCGCAAGATGTTATTTCAGATTGTCTGAACCAGATAATGAATGCTAAAAAAGCAAAAAAACAAGAAGTTAGAATAAAAAAATATTCCAAATTTTTGATTTCTGTACTTGAAGTTATAAAAAATCTAGGATATCTTGATTACTCTATAGAAGGAAGAGAGCTTGAGATTAAATTCGAAGAAATAAATGAATGCAAGGCCATAAAACCAAGATATCAGGTTTCAGCAGATATGATTGAAAGATATGTCAGAAGATATCTTCCTGCAAGAGATTTTGGTTTTATTATTATATCTACAAACAAAGGTTTGATGACTCACACTCAGGCAATTGAACAGAAAATAGGGGGAAGCTTAATTGCTTATGTATTCTAATGGTAAAAAAAATGGAGCTTATTAAGACTATTGAAATTCCAGAAGGAATAGAAGCAAAAATAGAAAATAATGAGGTAACAATAAAAGGGCCATTGGGAGAACTTAAAAGGAGATTTCCTAATTTTTTGATTATAACTAAAGAAGAAAACAAAATAGTTGTTACTACAGAGAAAAAAACAAAAAAAGAGAAAAAAGAAATTAACACAAATGCTGCGCATATTAAAAATATGATTTTGGGAGTAATGAAAAAATTTGTCTACAAATTGCAGATTTGTGCTGTTCATTTCCCAATGAATGTTTCAGTACAGGGTTCAGAAATAATCATAAAAAATTTCCTTGGGGAAAGAAAAGACAGAAAAACAAATATACTGCCAAATGTGGATGTCAAGATTGAAAAAGATATTATTACAGTTGAATCAAATAATAAAGAATCAGCAGGGCAAACAGCAGCAAATATTGAGAAAAAATCAAAAGTCAGATGTAAGGACAGAAGAATTTTTCAAGATGGCATTTTTATGATAGAAAAAGCCGGGAGAGCAATATAAAAATGGCAAGAAGAAAATTCTTAAGAAGCAAATGGAGGACTTATTCCAAACTTGGAAGAGGCAGAAAGAAAAAACAAAAGTATAGAAGAGCCCGAGGCATACACAGTAAAATGGGAAAGAAAATGAAAGGAAATCCAAGATGTGTCAGCATTGGATTTAAAAAAACAGAAAAAGGAAGAATAACCACAAGAATAATCCAGAATATCAAACAATTGTTAGAAATGAAAAAAGGAGATAAAGTAATCCTAGCAAAAGTAGGAAAGAAAAATAAAATAGAAATTGCAAAAAAAGCAAAAGAACTTGGCATTGAAATAATCAATCTAAATATCAACAAATTTTTCAAGAAAATTGAAAGAGAAAATCAAAGCAAAAGAAAAGAACAAAAGAATAAAACAGAAGCTAAAAGCGAAAATAAGAAAGAAGAAAAAATAGAAAGGAAGAAAGAAGATTCAGAGAAAATTAAAAATATTGGGGAGAAAAAATGAATCTAAATAAGAAAAAACAGCTCGCATCAAGAGTATTAATGGTTGGAAAAAACAGAATTGTTTTTGATATCTCCAGACTCTCTGAAATAAAAGAAGCAATCACAAAACAGGATATTAAAGATTTGGTTCAACAAAAAGCAATTAAAATTAAAGAAAAAAAAGGAAGAAAGAAGAAAGAAAGAAGAAAAACAAAAAGAGGACCTGGAAAAATTAAGAAAAAGATCAAGAGAAGAAAACAAGAATATGTTAAGATAACAAGAAAACTCAGAAAACATATTTTAGGGCTTAGAAAACAGGATAAAATAAGCAGAGAAGAGTATGTAGAATTAAGGAAAAAAATAATTAACAGAGCATTCAAAAGCAAAGCTCAATTAAAAGAAAGTTTAGAAGATAAATAAAATGAAAACAAATAAAATAAACCCTGAGAATAAATAAAATGAAAACAATCAAGAAAAGAAGAAATAAAGGAATAACTGACTATAAGGCAAGGCTTAATTTACTTAAAAGCAGCCTTCCAAGAGTAGTTATCAGAAAAACAAACAAATATATTATTGCCCAATATGTTGAAAGTAAAAGCGCCCAGGATAGTGTTAAATCAGAAGTTACCTCAAAAAAACTTCTGGATTATGGGTGGCCTAAAGAAAATGCAGGAAGCTTAAAATCCCTTCCTGCTTGCTATTTAACTGGCTTTCTTTTAGGGAAAAAAATAAATGAAAAAGATAAAAAAGCAGTAGGCAATGCTGAAATAAGCAGGACAATGAATAATAAAAAAGCTATTTTAGACATAGGGCTTGAAAGAAATATTCCAAAAGGAAGACTTTATGGTGTTTTAAAAGGCTTGGTTGATGCGGGGATGGAAATCAAGCATAAAAAGGAGATTTTTCCTGAAGAGAAAAGAATTAAAGGAGAACACCTGAAAAATAAAATAAATTTTGATGATATAAAAAATAAAATTTCAAAAGCATAAAAATGGCAGAAAAAGAAAAAAAGCATAAAAATACTGAATTAGATGAAAAGGAAATCTCTGTAAAAATGATAGAAGACTCAGAAAAAGAAAAAGAACAGAAGGCAGAGAAAGAATTTGAAAAAGAGATTGAAGTAAAATTCAGAAAAGATATGACTAGAGAAGAGAGAGAAGAAGAATCAAGAAAAAGAGATCTTGAATCCTGGATTCCAAAAACCAAGGCTGGAAAGCTTGTCAAGTCTGGAAAACTTAAGAATATAGATGATATTCTTGAGAAATATAAAATCTTAGAGCCCCAAATTGTAGATACTCTTTTAAATCTAAAATCTGATTTATTGCTTATTGGACAATCTAAAGGCAAATTTGGAGGAGGAAAAAGACGCGCATGGAGACAAACTCAGAAAAAGACAGCAGAAGGAAATGTTCCTACTTTTTCTTCAATGGTTATTGTTGGAAATGAAAACGGCTACATAGGATTAGGATATGGAAGAGCAAAAGAAACTCTTCCTGCGAGGGAAAAAGCAATTAGATATGCCAAGCTTAATATAATAAAAGTAGAAAGGGGATGCGGAAGTTTTGATTGCTTATGCAAAGAAAAGCATAGCATTCCATTTAAAGTAGAAGGGAAAAATGGAAGCGTTAAAATAGTGCTGTTTCCTGCCCCTCAAGGGACTGGACTGGTTGTAGGAGATGAAGTTAAAAAAATCCTGAAACTTGTTGGAATAAAAGATGTCTACAGCAAAACATTTGGGAAGACAAATACGACGATGAATCTGGCAAAAGCAACAATTGATGCTTTAAATAATATAAAATTAAAGTCGAGGAAGATAAAGTAAGATGCAAAAACAATTCAAAAAAATACTAGCAAGAAAGGATTTGTTAATTAGAAATTCAAAAGATTATTGTTATGATATTAGTAATTCGTTAGAATTATGTAAATTAAATTTAGTGAAGGGATGTAATCTCTTCTTCTTCCCTTTGATAAGATGATAGCAGTAATAAGAATTACAGGAGATGTTAAAATCAGGGAAGAAATAAGAGGAACTTTATTTAGACTTAGGCTTAGAAAAAAATATACTTGCGTTTTAATTAATGAAGAAGATAAAAACCAAAAAG
>CAZWEB010000087.1:0-3590 GCA_964632115.1 Candidatus Woesearchaeota archaeon | reverse complement strand
TTTTGAATCTTTCTGGAAATTTGACAATCCAATCAGGAGGAAATATTACTGCAGGTAATATTTCTATAACTGCAGCGAATGTTGATGTTCAGTCTGGCGGGAAGATTGCTACTAGTGGATTGGGATATCCCTCAGGAAATGGGGTCGGGGCAGGAACTAATTATCAGGGTGGAACATATGGGGGTTCTGGAGGAAATAATGTTAAGACACTTTATGGAAATGCAAGTGCTCCTGTTGATTTTGGAAGTGGTGGTGGTCTTACCTCAAATTTAGGATATAGTGGGGGGATTATTTTTATTAACTCTAGTGAAAATCTTATTATTAATGGATTATTAAGCTCAAATGGAACTAAAAATTCACAAGGAGGAGGTTCAGGAGGAAGTATCTGGATAATTGCAAATAATATCTCTGGAAATGGAATTGTTTCTTCTGTAGGGGATGGAGCTACTTGCGGGGGGAGTGGTGGGAGAATTGCATTGAATTTTTTATCTTATGGATATACTGGAGAAATAAGGGTTGAAGGTGCGCAGGTATTTGCAAGCCAATGTAGGAAAGCAGAACCTGGAAGTTATTATTGGGCATATTTAAATGGCACTATGCCTCAAATTAATTTAACAATTAGTAATGATCTTGGTCTAGCTGCAGGAAATTATAACTTAGATATTTTAAATGTCACCAATGGTGCATCTCTCTGGACTTATGGTTCTAATACCACTGCATCTAGTGGAAGTTATGGTGTGCAAATAAATGCAAATAAAATCTATGTTTCAAAAGATTCTTTTATAAAATGTAATGATTCTAATTGTGGATATTATTCTGATGATGGAGGTCCAGGACTTGGAGGAAATTATAATGGGGGGAGTTATGGTGGATGGGGAGAAGGACTTATTGGAAATTATAATAAATTATATGGTTCTGTAACTGAACCTATTGACTTGGGAAGTGGTGGGAGTTATACAACTTCATTTGGTGGCGGAGCTGTTAAACTAAATTCCTCTCAATTAATAGTATTAGATGGATATCTAGATTATACAGGGTCATATCATGGTCAGGGTTCTGGTTCAGGTGGCAGTGTTTGGATTGTCACTGAAAATTTAACAGGAATTGGAAATATTATTGCAGAAGGAGGATCTGGGCCTTATGCCGGTGGTGGGGGAAGAATATCTATAGAATCTGGTAGTATGGAAATTACTGGGATTATAAGTGCAAAAAGTGGAAATCCCGCTGTTGCAACTGCAGGCACCATCTACATTAACGCCACAACATTAATTACAAGTTCAGGAAACATAACTGCAACCGGCTACAACGGAACAACAGCAAGGATTAACATAACTGCCCCGACTTTAACTTTATCTGGAATTTATAATGCTTCGAGCAATGTAAATCCTCAGGGAATTATTACAATTAATTATACATATTGTGCAAGTGATTTTACAGGTGCAATTTTCCAGCCAGAGCCTGTATGGCTAAATGGGACTTGTGTAGGTGAAGAAAATAATCTTCCTGCATCTTCAACTCCAGAGATAATCCCAGTTTCTCCTCAATCAAGTGATGATTTAAACTGCTCATTTACAATTTCAGATAATGATGCAGGAGATACACTAACTGTGAATATAACTTTGTATAAGAATAATGTAATAAATTATACTGTTAATGATATGAGTGTTACAAAAGATATTCAGGCTTCAACTATTCTTGGTTCAGGAAACACAAGCGCAGGAGAAAATTGGATATGTGGTGTTACTCCTTATGATGGAATTGATTTTGGAATACAAAAGAATTCAACTGGAACTATAATTGTTGAAACAGGAATCTGCGACCAGGGAGATTATTCAACAACATGCAATATAACAACATCTCATGTTAATATAACTGATGGAACAATTTACAGCATGAATAATATGATTATCAAAAGTGGAGGAAGTTTGGCAAATTTAACTGCAAACTGCTCAGGCACTAGCCATGGGTGTGGATTTGTTTTAAATCTTTCTGGAAATTTGACAATCCAATCAGGAGGAAATTTAACTGCTGGTAATATCTCTATAAATGCAGCGAATGTGAATGTGCAATCTGGTGGGAAGATTATTACTGATGGTTTGGGGTGGATGGCTGGGATGGGGGCTGGTGTTGGATCTTATCATAATGGAGCAAGTTATGGTGGAATTGGAGGAAATAGAGCTGATAAAACAAGATATGGGAATGCTTCTGCTCCAAATGATTTTGGAAGTGGAGGTGCCACTGGGCGTCCTCAACCAGGAGGAGGAATTATTTTTATTAATGCAAGCGGAAATTTGAATTTGACTGAGAATATAAGCTCTAGAGGAGTTGGAGAGGCTGGTTGGAGTGCTGGAAGCGGAGGAAGTATATGGCTTATTGCAGGAATTGTTCAGGGGAATGGAGGAATTATAGCAGATGGAGGTAGAGGAGATAATGCTTATAATGGTGGAGGTGGAAGAATTGCTATTGATTCATCAAAATATAATTTTAATGGAAAGATTACATTAAATAGTGGAAATAGACTAAGTGGTACAGCAGGTTCTTTAGTTATTTCTGCCTGGAATTCTTCATTTAATTTAAATATCAGTAATGACATTGGGTTGGAAGCAGGAAACTATACATTTGCAAATGTTAGTGTAATCAATAATGCTGTTTTATGGATTTATAGTTCTAATGTTACTATGACTTCTGCACAGGGAAATGCAACAGGTGTTCAAATTAATGCTGATGTTATAATAATAGATTCTGGAAGTGCAATAAAAGCAGATGGAACAGGAAGCAGTTTTGTTGGTGCTGGAGGTTCTTCTGGTTATGGACCTGGGGGGGGAGGCTATCTTTCAGGAGGAAGTTATGGCGGATTCGGAGCAAACAGATATGGGGGATATACCTTGACTAAACGATATGGTTCTGAAACTTGGCCTCTTAATGTTGGAAGCGGCAGTGACTACATGGATGCAGGTGGTGCAATAAAACTAAATGCAACAACAATTATTGTGAATGGAGATATTAGTGCAAATGGTAAATCTGGAAATTCTGGAAGTTCTGGCGGAAGTATACTGTTGGTTGCAAATAATATTACAGGAGTAGGAATAATGAATGTAACAGGAGGTAATGCTGGTAGTACTGCTGGCGGTGGAGGCGGTGGAAGAATTGCTTTACATGCTTCTATAATTAATCTTCCAAATTTAATTGAAAATAAAGGAGGAATAAGTAGTTCTGGACCTATAGATTCAGGAACAGCAGGCACAATTTACCTCAACGCAACAACTTCAATTACATCAAGTGGAAATATAACTGCAACAGGATATAATGGGACTACTGCTAGAATAAATTTTACTGCTCCAACTTTGATTTTATCAGGAATTTATAATGCTAGTGCTATTAATCAATCTGCGCCTGTGGTTGATGGGATTATAACTCTGAATTATACAAATTGTGCTTCAAGTTTTGCAGGTGCAATTTTCCAGCCAAGTGCAACATATCAGACTGGGTGTGATATTACTGCTCCATTTGTTAATATAACATATCCTCAAAATATAAGTTATTCAAATTATGTTGTTGATTTGAATTACACAACAAGCGAGGCAGGATTT
>CAZWEB010000086.1:0-3694 GCA_964632115.1 Candidatus Woesearchaeota archaeon | reverse complement strand
TTCTTAGTGTAAAAGAAACCTGGGGATACTCGGTTTTTGTGCCTGGAAAGCCATAACCAATTCCTTCCCCTGGTATTTCTTTGTTTTCAATATAATAAATGCCTTCAGAATTAGATTCAACTAAACTACTCATTAAAATTTCTTTAATTTCTCCGCCAGAATTAATAATTAACTTGGAATCAATAGGAAGCAACTCGCCATTTTTAAGATTTAATCTCAACATTCCTGTGATATTCTCACCAGAAATATAAGAATTTTCAATATTCAAGCCAATTTTTCCTGTAATCCCTATTTGCTGGTATATTAAAAAACCAATTATTATTAATAGAATAATTGATGAGACAACTAAAAATGCTTTTTTTCTTTGTTTAAGTGTATTTTCTATCTTTACTGAATAATCTTTTATATTTTTAGAATCCCTCTGATGATGTTTGGTGGATGCATTTATTATTTTTTTAGGTTTTATGTGTTCTCTCTTTGTGGAGTAATTATTTTCAGATTTTTTTCCTCCTTTTCTTTTTGTCAGCCAATCTCTATACTCTTTTTCTCCCCCAATATATCTTTTGCTTACATATTCACCCTTTCTAAAACTTTCATAATAATAAGGACCAAAAATTTTATTCCCTCTTTTAAAAAACTTCTTTTGCACCATCTTTTTTTTATAAAAAACTACTAAAAATTAAGTTTAATTGCCTTTAAATATCTTACTCCTTTTTTAAACATTCAAAAAACTGCGTGTAGTAACAAAATGCCTGTTTTCTTTTAAAAAGTGTTATAATTATGATAGCTAGAAAATATAAAAAACAGTTAAAATCAAGAAGATATGCATACTCTATGAAGATATTTTAGGAAGTGTAGTAATTATTTTCTTCTTTTTTTAAATATGAAAAACCAAAAGACAATATTTAAGATAACAATCACAACAAGAACTATTATAACTATAAATATCCATGACTTAAAGAATGAACCTGCTGTTAACTTCTTGTATGTTTCAGGATCAACAATACTTACTTCCCCTTGCTTGCTTGTTGATTTATTTAAGGAGATTATATTCATGTCTGCTTGATAATCTCCTAAAGCAAAGTCTTTAGTATCCCAGAAAGCAGTCATTGTCTTTTTCTCTCTTGGGTTGAAATCATAACTTGAGCTTCTAAGCTCTGTTATTTCTTTATTGTATTGAGTGATATTTATTGTTGAATATGCATCCTTTATTTTTTTATTCCAGTCATTTTCAACATCTATTTCAAACTTATTAACACTATCTTGCAACAAATACCTGGTATAACTCATTACTTTTAATTGCCCGTCTCCTATTTCAAAATCTCTGCTAACTTCTAAGATATAATCATCATATCTTATCTTGGCAACCACACTATACAGGCCATTTGGAATTTCTTCTCTGTTTATTTTAGATACCAAAATTGTTTCTTTACTTCTTTCTAACCCACCCACAAATTCTGGTTTTAAATTTATAATTTCACTTTCATCTTCATAAATTCCAAGCTCCCCCCCAATTTCTTTTATATCTGTTATTCCAAGATTTGTTATTTTAGTAGTTATTTCTGTTTCTGCATCTCCTCCGAGGTTTAATTCAACATTGATATACTTTTCAGGATATGGCACTAAAACAACTAGTTTAGAAATTACCCTTATTCTGCCTTTTCCTGAGGTTCCCATAAAAGAGAGATTTTCTATTGATTCTTCAGCAATAATCCTTCCTGTATTTTCTCCTGGATGTAATCCAGGAGGCATATTCACTTCAACATAAAAGTCTTTTGTAGCTTCATTAGATGAAAGGGTTAATTGTTTATCCTTTATGTTTACATATTCTGATATCTCTCCATCTGCATTTATTGAAACTACAAAATTTTTATTTTCATTATTAATTATTGTGTATTTTATTGTTTCAACACTGCCTGCAGAATATGCTATTTTTTTCTCACCAGGTGAAATACCCAGTGCAGATGCTAAACTTATTGACAGCAATGTTAGCATAATCATTAATATTGCTGTTGCAACTATCAAAATTCCCTGTTTTCCTTTATTTTTTATTTCCATTTTATTCTCCTTTTGAAGCTTCGAATGTTATAATAGCAGTTTTTTTACCTCCAGGTTCATTGTCAGGCACAGTTATTAAAACATCAACATAGGCTGTATCAGAGGCATTATCATATCCAAGACTTGCAATATCAACTACTGCACTTGTCATAGGCATATTTGTCCAAGCCATTGTAGAAATTCCTGTGTTAAATGAATTAGTTTCATTTTCTCTAGCCTTATATTGATAATATGGAGATGGATTGCTTATTATGCTCCATAAATCTGAACTATTAATAATTATGTCAACTAAAACATTCCCATCATTTTGAACTAAGAGTGGCAAAGGATTATTGTCTGTTGTATTATCTGAATCTGAGATATTCATTTCATTAAAAACAATAGAACCTGTTGGCAGAGATAATATAACAGAAGATTGAATTGTGAAATTCCAAACATCACTAAATTCTCCATAACCTGCACTATTATTTGCTCTGACTTTCCAGTATAAGGTTGTATCAACTTGCAAGTCTAAAAGAGCAGTATAATTTGTTTTTGGACTTGTCTCTGTTATCCCAGTAATATTTATTAGGGGGTCTGTAAAATCTGTGTCATTTGCAACAATAATCTGATATGTTTTTGTCCCTGTTCCAGATGCATTATTCCACTGAAAAGTAGGTTTTCTATCAAATAATGTTTCCTCTTCTGCAGGAGAATCTAAAGTAACTTTGTCTGGAACTCCTGCAATTGTCACAGTTCTCTGTTCTGTCTGATTTAAATTCCCTGCAGTATCCACAGCATAACCTGTGAATGAATGAGTTCCTCCACTCAACCCAGTATAATTATTATAGTATTTATCCACACTTGAATTATACAAACTTGAAATTTCTGCTGCCGATAGGCTTCTGTTGAAAATCATTACTTCGTCGATTGTGCCATTGAAATTCCATGCAGTAGTAGAACCACCAATATCTAAGACAGAATTCATTGTCTGAATAGAATCGATGGTAGCAGTTCCATTAAATTTATTTAGGCCATCAATCCATATTTGTATTCCGTTTGCATTTTTAGTTCCATCCCATTTTGCTAAAAAAAGATGCCAATTTCCATCTATGTAAGACACAATATTTCCATTCGCAGTATTAGTGCTTACTCCATTAGATATCTGGAAATATAAGATATTATCCAAAATTCCTAATTCATAGAGCTTGTTAGAAGAACCGCCAAAATATTTTGATCCATCTTGAGATTTACTTATTAATCCTCCATCATTGCCTGCAAGAACCGGAGAGTTTAGCCAAAGAGATAAAGTTAGAGTACTAGTTATATTTAAACTCTGACTGTTTGATGCAGAGATATAATCATTATCACCATCAAACTCAAATCCCTTCCCAAAAAATCCAGCATCTGTCTGAGCTGCCCCTCCAACCCTGCTTCCATTATTTGAATATGAACTTCTGTCCCAAGGTGAGCCACTTGCATTAATATCATCCATTCTCCACCAACCAACAAGAGATTTATCAAAATCAACAAATGAGTAATGTTGATTTGTATCACTTGTAGATAGATTTACAAAAATTGAACTGCTTACTTGACTTGAGCCATTTGCAGGAGTTGCTCCTGTGAAATTTATAAAAGGAGCAACATTATCAATAAA
>CAZWEB010000085.1:1719-3821 GCA_964632115.1 Candidatus Woesearchaeota archaeon | reverse complement strand
TCGTCTCCATCTTCATAAACCTTGACATAAAGCTTGTATCTGTCAGAACCATCTTTCTCAATATCTTCTATTGGGATCAAAAGAGTAAATGTTTCTGTTACTGTTTCTCCTTCGTCAATACTCATATCTCTCTCTAAATCCTCATCGTCATTGTCAAGTTCAACAAACTCATTGTTCTTAGTATCGTATAGACCCACTTTGATAAGGGCATCTATGCTATCCCCATTATCATTAGAATGAAATCTTGCTTTTACTTCAAGTTCAACTTCATCTCCAGGTTTCCATTCAAAATCTTTGTCTGAAGACCTATCTTTTACAGATCTTATTTCAAGATATCTGTCATCTACAGTTTCTTGTAGATTTCCATCTTCACAGAAAGAATTTCTGAAAGTAAGAGTTGTTGTTGCATTTTCATCAGAATTTGCTGAATCAACAGAGTAAAGACTTGTTGTAAATGTTCCTAAAGCAAAACTATCCTCTACATTGCTAAGAGAAACAGTTACTGTTTTTGGAGATGTGCGGTTTATAGTAACACTATTGCCAGATAAGCCAGATAAAGATAAAGCAACATTATGCTCGTCTCCATCTGAAAAAGCTGCTGGTTGAGTCAAAGTTATTAATAGATTATCTACACTTGTTGTTGAAAAAGTCACAACACTTGAATTTGTCCCCTTAGACAGAACTCCGGGTGTTGAAACTGTGTAATTACTAGCTGCGCTAACACTAAGTACACTCATTGTAACTAAAATTGTAGTTAACAATATTAAAGTCAAAAATCTTGTTCTCATTTTGTAAATTTAATTAAATTTTGTTACGATTTTAAAGTCGTAATGCTTTTTAAAGATTTCTATAGGGGAATATATATGATAAACAGCCATAAACCAGAGATTCAGGCAAACTCAGGGTGTTATATCCGCTCCCTTGCCAAATTTATAGAGGAACTTATTTGCAATGAAGCTATTGCAACAGATGCAACAGGGCAGGCAAACCAAAAGTTTATAAGCTTTTTTTTCTTCTATAAACCATCAAAGGAGGTTAAAATGCCAGTAAAATCAAAAGAAAATCTAATAGGGGCTTGGTCTTTCCTTATAGGGGTTATTTTAGCAGTAATAATAGGTTTATTTAAGGCACAACTGGGCGCTGCAGCAGGAAGTGCAATACTCGCCATACTTGTAATCTTAGGACTCGTGGTAGGATTGCTTAATGTTGGAGATAAAAATGCAAATGCATTTTTATTAGCAGGCTTGGCTTTGGTAATTGTAAGTTTCATGGGCGCTAATGCTCTTGGAGTAATACCTCAGATAGGAGAAATCCTCAACACGCTATTAATAATGTTTATACCTGCAACAGTAATAGTGGCTCTGAAATCTGTGTTTTCAATATCCAAAGAATAAATTTTTATTTTATATTTTTTCTTCTTTATTTTCTATTTCATTGCTATTAAGGATATTTGAATTCTCTGAATCCAAGATGATTCCTGGACAGGAGGTGTTTACCCAAAACTCAATATCGGGGAAGTTTTCAAATTCATTAAGATTAATGTTATTATCAATGAAAATATGTGCTTTTTTGCCTTTTTTCTCAAGTTTTTGTTTTAAAATAAGGGCTTGCTTGATATTCTGTTGCCCTGGTTTTGTTGAAACTAAAATTCCTATATTTTTAGATGAAAGGAATTTTAAAAGAGCTGTTTTTCTCTTAATTTTAATTTTTTCTATTTCTTTATCAGGCAATTTATTTATTGTATTGCCTTCTAATACATATACTATATTGCCCTGAACAGCAAGATTAAGTGCATGAAACCTGCCAGAACCAACTAGGAGTATAGGTTCTTTGTTCTTAGTTCTTAATTTTGAACATCCAAGAACTTGGGAAAAGCCAGTAACTTTGGTTTTTATGCTTTCTAATTGTTCTTTTATTTGTTCGGCAAGCCCTTTATATTGTATCGAGTAAACTAAAAAAATCTCCTTCGGGAGATTTTTTAATTCATTTTTAGATATCTCTATGTTTTCAGAGTTTTTATTCTGAATTTTATTCTGCGCTTTAATAAACAATATTTTCATGAAAAATAGAAAGAGATATGGTTTAAAAGAGTATTGATTAAG
>CAZWEB010000085.1:0-1619 GCA_964632115.1 Candidatus Woesearchaeota archaeon | reverse complement strand
TTTAAAGATTGGTTTTACAGTACAATTAATAAAATTGCTTCAAAAGAATTAAGTAAATCAATAAAGTTCTTCGCTTCTTCTCTCAGTATCCTCTGCTTTCCCAGGGGGTAACTTGTATATTTCTGCAAAACTAGGCGTAATAACAATTGTGTTTTCTCCAAAACCAGCAATAGAACCCTCTAGAGCATCTGCTGTTTTCTTTATTTTAGCAATTGCTCTTTTTAACTCTATGATATCTTTTCCTTTAAGAATTTTTATATCAACAATTGCAATAGTGTACCCTTCCCTTAATGCAGCCAAAATAGGGGTAACATCTTCAAATTTCTTTAAAATAAAAGAACGGACAATTACCTTATTTTTTTTAGCTTCCTGCCCTAAATCAAGTTCTATATATTCGGGGTCTTGACTCTCTCCACTAAATACCTTAGAAAAACCTTCTTTTAATCTTTTAAGCACCATTTTAAAAGAAAACTCTATTGAGTTTATAAAGATTTCTATTCTTTTTTATAATGGTTGTGATGATAGAGATATTTTATATATTTTGATGAGAATGCATATAAGATTATGCATAACCACACCCATTTGCAATTAATTTTGCTCTCCAGGCTATAGTAAACTTTGAATAAGTTCTAGAAATCTTCTCTTTTTGTTGCTCTCTATTAGATTTTCCAACTTCAGCAGATTCTGCTCTTTTTTCTAAACTAGTGTCCTCTTTGTTAATCCCCATGTTAAGATTATGCACAAGGAATTATTTAAATTATTCTATTTTATATCCTTCATTACTTCTTTTTTGATTTTGTCTATTTCTGTTTTTAACTGAGTTTCCTGCCTTTCTATTGCTTTTGTTCTCAGAGCAAGAATATCTTTTCTTTGAGAAAGTTCTTTTTCTATTTCTGTTTTTGAAGATTTAATCATTATCTGCCCTATTAATCGATATACTTCATCTTTGCTTGTTTTTACTTCTTCCAGAGCATTCTCAGACTCGCTTAATTCAATTTGAAATGCTTGTTTCTGCATTAAAATAGATTGCAAATTCTGTTCAAGAATCTGAAGGCTTTGTATTTTTTCCTGAGTTTCCTTGCTTATATTTTGCATTTGAATAATAAGAAATTAATCTGCTTTTACCTTACTTATATGTTTTCTTGGCTTATAGAATATCCTAGAGCCACAGGCAGGACATGTAAATCTTTTTTCCAGGGATTTATGGGAAATTTGTTTTCCGCATTTAAAACATTTATAGTTGGCCATTTTATATTAATTTAACATAATCTTATTGTCTTTTAAATCTTTTCTTTATTATCCCTCTCTTTTTTGTTTTCTTTAAATTGTTCTTTAATATAATACACATGAGAGGCAAATTTCTTTTTGCATAACTTGCATTCCCATATTCCTTTTCCTATTCTTTTGGCTGTTTTTCCGCAAAAAGGGCAATGCTGCTTTTTTCTCTGTTTTACTTCTACTTCAGCATATCTCACTCTAGTTGTTTTGCCGTATCTTGCTCCAAATCCTCGTGCAATTAATTTTTTTGCCATGTTGATATTTTATTTTTTCTGTGTTTATTATAAATGGGGCTGCTCGGATTTGAACCGAGGTCACTAACTCCCAAAGCTAGGATACTA
>CAZWEB010000084.1:0-3833 GCA_964632115.1 Candidatus Woesearchaeota archaeon | reverse complement strand
CAAACCTGAACTACAACTTTGTCTGAGTCATATCTTTCTTTTAATAATAAAGAAGCCCCATGTGCAACAAGTGCCTGTTGCTCCATTTCTCCAAGACGAAGTGCTCCTCCAAGAGCTCTTCCTTCAATTGGTTGTCTTGTCAATAAAGTAACTTTTCCAGAAGCTCTTGCATGCATTTTATTAGCAACCATATATTTCAGTTTGAGATAATACATATTTCCAATATAAATTTTAACTTTCATCATTTTTCCAGTTATACCATTGTAAATTGTTTCTTTACCATCATATCTAAACCCGAGTTTATTTAACGAGCTCTCCAGTTCTTCCATGTTTTCTCCTGAAAAAGAAGTGCCATCAACAGATTCTCCTCTTAAACATCCTACTTTTCCTGCAAGCAGCTCAAGCAAGTAACCAACAGTCATTCTGCTTGGAATTCCATGAGGATTAAAAATCAAATCAGGCCTTACCCCTTTTGATGTAAAAGGAATATCATTTTCAGGAATTAATGCGCCAATAACTCCTTTTTGTCCGTGTGATGTAGCAAACTTGTCTCCAAGTTCTGGAAGCCTCTGGTCTCTTGTTCTAACCTGCACAATTTTATTTCCTTGAGAATCCTGTGTAATAAAAACAGCGTCTATTGTTGCTTTTTCTTCCTGTCTTATAACAGTGCTTGCTTCTTTCTTTGTTCTGATTGAAATTTCCCTTGCTTCTGAAAGGAATTTAGGAGGAGAAATTTTTCCAGTAACAACTTCTCCTGCATTTAAATTTGCTTCTGGATAAACAATACCGTCATCTTCAAGAAATCTGTAGCTCTCTTCTGTTCTGTATCCTGAAACATCTTTTTCAGGAACAACAATTTCATCAGCCAAGCCCCCTGCATAATTAAGTTCAGAAGTAACATAAGGCCTGAAATAAGTGCTTCTGCCGAGCCCTCGTTCAACACTTGCTTTATTTAATATTAAAGCATCTTCCATATTATAACCTTCATAGGTCATTACAGCCACAGTTAAATTTTGTCCTGCAGGATAGAATTTTAAAGTATCATAAATAAAACTTCTTACAATTGGTTTTTGAGGATAATTAAGAATAGAAACATCTGTATCTAATTTGCATAAATAATTAGCAGCATATAATCCAAGGGCTTGTTTTTGTGTTTTGCTTCCTCTGTTTAATCTTGAGCTCTGGTCATGATTTCCATATGGAACTAAACTAGTAACCAGCCCTAAAAAATCAATAGTATCTATTTCAAGATGCGAGTGCTCCTCTGTTAAATCTTTACGATAAAGGGCAACAAGGGCATTTTCTTCTTCTGCAGCATCTATATATTCTATGATTCCCTGATTAAGCAAGTCATTCCATTTCATTTTTTCTTCTTCAAGCAGAGCAAGGTGTTCATCTTTTAACCGAGGGATACCATTTTCAACAATTATCAAAGGCCTAAGAACTCTCCCAATTTCAGTTGATAATAAAACAGTATTAAGATATTTATCATATCTTATGCTTAATTCAGTTGGCAGGTCAATACGCCTTCTTTTTTCTCTTAATTCTGTGACAAGTTTATTATAATCATTAATATGCCCGATAAATCTTCCATTATAGAAAACATCAACTGCTCCTTTTTCCTTGTCCATTCCAAACTCATTTAAAATATTAAGGAAATTTTGTTCATCTAATTTCACAACAGTTGATATTCTTGCCAGAATAGCCAGGTTTTTTCTCAAACCAATTTCAGTTCCTTCAGGTGTTTCAATTGGGCAGAATCTTCCATAGTGAGTAGGATGCAATGTTCTTGCTAAAAAATTTTCCTGTTCTCCGGGAAGCATGGAAGATACTCGCTGTAATTGCGATAAAACAGCAAGATAATTTGTCTTGTCCATATTCTGGGTAACTCCTGTTCTCTCGCCAATCCAGTTTCCTGTTGCAATTGCAGATTCTACCCTATGAGAAAATAAAGTTGATTTTGCAATTGTTTTTATTGAATAAAATTTCTTTCTCTTTGAAATTTTCTGCAGACTATGAACAATATCTCTTAATAATATGTTTAAATTTACTCTAAATAAATCAGACAGCAAATCCCCTGATAAGCGAACTCTTTTGTTAGCATAATGGTCTTTATCTGTTAAAACATCTGAATTTTCCTTTGCAATTAAAAATTGTTTTATAAATTTACATAATGAAGAAGCTTTTTCTTTTCTGTCTTCTTTTGTAAGTCCAATATGCGGCAGAAAATAAGAATCAATTCTTTGTTTTACTCTATCTAGCATTTCTTTTTTTGTTCCCTGAAGAGCTGTTTGCTCAGCAATTTTCATCATTGCCTCTTCGCTGTTGTTTATAGAAGCATATTCATACAAGTTGACAATAAGTGTGTCTGTCTCTTTTCCAATTAAATTTGAAATTTCAGATTCTTTTAGTAATCCAAGTGCTTTTAAAAGAACCATTGCAGGAATATTTTTAAATCTTGAAAAAGAGATTTCAAGAATTCCGTCATTTGTTTCCTGTATTGACATTGGTATTCTGTAGCTTCCTCTTTGAGAGAATAATCTGAGCATTAAATTTCCTCTTGATTTTTCTATAAATGGCTGATTTGGCGCAAGATCTTCTGTCATTACCATAACTCTTTCATTTCCATTAATAACAAAATATCCTCCAGTATCAAAAGGGTCAATATAATTTTCTTCAAGTTCTTCAGGAGTCATGCCATATGTATTGCAAATCTTGCTCTTAACCATTATCGGAATTCTTCCGACCTCTACATCACTTGTTTCTACTTGTCCAGCTTGTTTTATTGTTATTTCAAGAAAAACCGGAGCAGAATAAGTAAGATTTCTCAGTCTTGCTTCTGTGGGAGTAATTATTTTCTGGCTTCCGTCAGCTTCAATAATATTTGGTTTTTCAATTCTGATTTTTCCTAATTTTATCTCAATATCATCGTTTTTGATTGTTTCACTTAATTCATTTACAATCTGTTGCATTCTTAATTCAACAAAATTATTAAAAGAAATAATATTGCTTTCAACAAGACTATGTTCTTGTAAATATCTTTTTACAAGTAAGTGTCTTTCTTTTTCACTTTTCAAAGTTTCTGTTTTTTCTTCTTCAGATTTTTCTTGAGTTTCAGTTTCTGCTTTATTTTTTTCTTCTTGCATTTTAAATTTTTTGATTTGCACTTATTTTTAATTTATTTTGATACAAATACTATGACATTTTGAATTTACTAACTGACAAATTTTCTTTTATAGTACTTGTTTGTATTGTTTTTTGTGTTTGTTATTCTTGATTCTAATTTAAACTAATCTGTTCTAAGCCACAACAACCCGAAAATATTCAAAAACCTCGCCTTCTTCTTTTCTTTCTATCCTAATAACATCTCCTATATTGCAGTTTTCAGGCAAAGCAGCATCACTAAACTTTATTTTTGGCAATTGTGAAAGAGAAATATTATATTCATCCAGGATTTTTTCAATTTCTTCTGTCTTTAATTTGGAGTGTTTAGGCTGTAGGAAGTGCATTTTTTAGAAAATTATATTTATAGATTTAATTTTTTCAGGATTTTATATTTATTTTAGGGAGTGACATATAGGCTGCAAGTAAATAACATATTTGCCATTAACAACTTTATAATACTAAAAATAATTAAAACTGGCTTTTTAAACCTTTCTAAATATGGCTCTGTTAAAATAGCGGGACTTTTGCCAAATTCATAGAGACAATTATCTGCAAAAGTCCCGAGAATATAACAATACTTCTAAATATAAGAGATTATGAGAAAGGTTTAAAGGGATTTTTCAGTGTTTTCCCAGCAAATCAACTGCTTTGCAGTAAGCATCATCTAT
>CAZWEB010000083.1:0-3855 GCA_964632115.1 Candidatus Woesearchaeota archaeon | reverse complement strand
TTGCCGTTTTTTGTTAATTGAACTCTGCAGCATTTTCTCATTGCAGAATTTGGCTGTTTTGCTTCTTTTTGAACTTTTTCAACAACAATTCCTTTTGCCTGGCTTGCTCCTTCCAAGGGATCTGCTTTTGCATATAAATCAAGAGTTCTAACCTTGTATCCTCTATCTTTCCATCTGAATTTCTTCCTATTATTCTTCAATTTTCTTGCATTCATTAATCCCATGTTTTATTATTCCTTGATTTTGATACAATTATCTGTAAATCCTTATTTTTAAAGCTTTTCTATTGTCAAGTTGTAGTTCTAAGCAATCCTTAATTCTTTAATTCCAAAATACTCTTCTAAAATGTTCTTCATCTCATTCAGGCGCGCCTTGTTTCTTCCAATTAAGGCAGCTTTGCTCTGCATTCCTGCATTTATAATAATTTTATCATCTCGCAATTCAATGTTTTTGAATTTCACAGGATGAACTATGGCTAAAATAAATCTTTCAATATCTCCTCTTCCCATAGGGGCAGGAACAATTTTAACTTTTTTCTGCAGTATTTCAGACAATCTTTTTACATTTTTCCCGTCTTCTCCTATGGCCCTTGACATTAATTCTCTTGGAACAACAAAAATTATAATAGAATTATACAAAAAGCAGTGCTGTATTTTTATTCTTGTGACTTTTTCAAATAAATTCACATACATTATTGATTTCATATCAAGTGTTCTTGCCATTTTTTAAGTTTCTTGCTTTTATTTTTCTATTTTAAATTTCATTTACACAACCATTTTGGATTACAAGCACCATAATATTTTGAATTTTCTATTAACAAATTATTATGTCAAGGAACTTGACTAAAACCGCGCACTTTAGTGTGCGGTTGTTCCTTGAGCATCCTAAAATTCCAAACAAACCACACACTTTAGTGTGTGGTAATACACCGGAATTTTTTGATTTTTAGATATTGCATCTGTTTTAAGCATTTTAACTGAAATAGTTTATTTTAAAATTTTAATATTACTCTTAATTTATAATTTTACTTGTTCTTTGCTTTTTTCACAGTTTTCTGCTTTGTTTCTGTTTTTTCCTTTTCTTGTTTTGCTTTTTTCTTCTCTACTCCGGCCAGACTCCCTACAACTTTTACAAGCAATCCGGGAAGCCCTGTTCCAATTGGAACCGGTTGGTTTAAAATAATATTTTCTATTACAGAAGCCAGTTCATCTTTTGATGCTTTGATTGTAGCATTAACAAATTGTTTTATTGGAGTTTCAAAAGAAGCTCTTGCCAATATGCTTGTTTTCTGGGAGATTATTCCCATTCTTGTAACTCCTTTAATTTCCCCGCTGCTAGTCATAGCATCAGACACAAGTTTCAGATGTCTCTTGTCTATATCAAGTCCCTGAGACTCTGTAACTTTTTCTATTTCTTTCATTATAACTTTTCTTGCAGCCTCTATGCCTAAAACATTTCCAATTTCATGAATATCATTGCTTATTGTTTTCTCTGTGTCAACTCCCTTGATTTTTATAATCTCTTCAAGATTTGTTCCTGCAGTTAATATCACAAAATTCTTATCTCTTTTAACTACAAGAACCTGAGATATTGATTTAACTCCAGAGATAATGACATTTTTCATTTTTTCTTTCAGTTTGTAAATATCTTTGAAGTCAAGATCACTTGCATTTACCACAAGTGTGTTTTCTTTCAATTTATTTTTAAATCCTTTTTCTTCAAGCCTCTGGGAAATGGTATTTGCTGAAGCATGAACTCTTTTAATAGCATTATTATCAAGCAAAATTTCTATTCTCTTGTCAGAGAAATTCATTTTTATTTCAGAAACAATTTCCTGAAGCTTAACTTCTTTTATTTTTTCTGCAATTGTTTTTGCGTCTTTTTCATTATTAGATTCAGAATCAAGGTAAATTTCCATTGAAGGAGTGCTTGGGTTTTTTCTTGCATCAAAAATTTCAATCAATCTTGGAAGTCCCTGGGTAATCTGCATTTCCTGAACACCTGCAAAATGGAATACATTTAATGCCATTTGAGTTGAGGGCTCTCCAAAACTCTGGGCTGTGACAATTCCTATTGCTTCTCCAGGAGCAATTTTCTGATCTTTATGAAGTCCAGAAACATCAAGACCATCATCTCCATAAATAAACTGAATAACATTTTCACTTGCATCTCTCACTGTTCCATCATAGGCTATTTTCAAGTCTTGTAAGGCATTTGCCAGTCTTCTGTATAAATAACCTGATTTAGGAGTTCTTAATGCAGTATCCATAAGAGCATCTCTTCCCGTTATTGCACCAAAGAAAAATTCATATGGTTTTAATCCACCCATATAGGAAGAATAAATAAATCCGTGTGCTTGAGGAGATAAATCAGCTTCTTTGAAAAAAGACAAAGTTCTGTTATTATAACCAAAATTAATTCTTTTTGCCCATAATGCTTGCTGCCCTACACAGCAGGCTATCTGAGTAATATTAAGAATATTTCCCCCTGCACCAGAAATTATCATGGTATTAACAGGATTTTCTTTTGGAAATTCTTTCTTGACAATATCTCCGACTTTTGTTCTTACTTCATTTAATATTTGAAGTATCTTAATTTCTCTTGAATCTTCCTTGTTTTTTCCTGGAATTATTTGAAGAGAATCGTCATAATAAGATTCAATAACTTTATTGGCTCTTTCTTCTGCTTGTTTTATTACTTCTTTTGTAGAGTTTTTTGCTCTTTCATTTACATTTAAATCTTCCAGTGAAATAGTAAATCCTGTTTTAGAAAGATAATTTGTTCCTAATGCAAAAAGATTTCTTATTGTATCAAGAGTTTTGTCCCTGCCAACCATTTTATCAAGTTGTTTTATTAAAAATCCTTCTTCAACACCAAAAGTATTGCTATCCATGACTCCTGACAAAAATTTTCCATCTTTAATGCTCAGATAAGCATTATAAGGGCATTTTTCTTTTTTACAGTTTTCATATCCTGATTCTCCTGTTGCCCTCTTGTTGTAATAAGGACAGTCTTCTCCGCTGCAGGTTTTTGTTCTTACTGAAAAGCTTATTTTTGGAAGAGCTTCTGAAAAAATTTCTTTGCCCTCAGCTTCTTTTTTAGAGAAATCAGACTCAATGTGAGATTCATATAAAAGTTGCATAGCATCTTCCCCTTTGAGAGTAGCATTTCCAAGCAAATATCCTCCGGTGATAGCATCTGCAATGCACCCAAGAAGATTTGTATTATTTTTTGGAGAAATTAAATTTTGTTTTACATTTAATAATATCTTCGCTTCTGCTCTTGCTTCTTCTGTTTGAGGTCCGTGAATATTCATTTCATCTCCGTCAAAATCAGCATTATAAGGGAAAGCAGCAGCAGGATGAAGCCTGAAAGTTTTATATGGGAGGATTTTTACAAAATGAGCCATTAGGCTTGCTCTATGAAGTGAAGGGTGCCTGTTAAATAAAACAATATCTCCGTCTCTCAAGTGTCTTTCAACAAAATATCCTGGTTCGAGTTCAGAAATAATTTCATCTCTTAAATCATCTGTTATTCTTTTTCTTTTCCCATCAGGCCTTATAATATAATTTGCTCCAGGATATTCACTTTTTTTAACTAACTCCTTCATTTTTTCAATATTAGCAGAAGTAACACTCTCTTTGACAGTAATTATTTTTGCAATCTCAAGAGGAATTCCAATTTCATTTATATGCAGAAAAGGATCAGGAGAAATTACTGTTCTGCTTGAGTAATTTACTCTTTTGCCGGCAAGATTGTGCCTTATTCTTCCTTCTTTTCCTTTTATTCTTTCTGTGATTGTTTTTAATGGCTGTCCGCTTCTGTGTCTTGCAGGAGGTATTTTTGTAATTGTAT
>CAZWEB010000082.1:0-3866 GCA_964632115.1 Candidatus Woesearchaeota archaeon | reverse complement strand
AGATATCTTTATTATAATGGTAATTTTGCAGATTTTAAAACAGGTTTGGAAGCAGCTGTTTATGTTGTTCCAAAAATCGATCAAACTAGCCAGGGAATTAATGTAAAAGATACTGGGGCTATTATGTATCTTTCTCCAAGAATAATGAGGGGTTATCTTGCTCAAAAATATATTTTAGATGACCCATTTAATAATTTTCCTAATTTTAAAGAAATTCATAATGAACCAAGCCTTGTTGTTGAAAGTCTTAGATCTCAAAACCTTAGTATCGGAGATTTTGTTTATTTTCAAGGAGTACAAGGACCTATAAAAATATGGGAAATTAAATATACTGGGAATGAAAAAATTAAAGAAAAGTATTTAGATACAGACTCTTCCAAATATATAGATTGGAAATTATAAAATTAGAGATATTTTTAAACTAAATTTTACTTAAATAATAAATTAGAATGGAACCATTATTGTTCATACCATTAATATTAAGCTTTTTTGCATGTTTGTTAACACTGCCATACTGGATAAGGAAGACTAAATATATTGGGCTTTTGTGGGAAGATTTAAATAAATTTGGGCATCCTAAAAGAGTTGCTGCATCAGGGGGCATTGTTGTGGTGATGTCTTTTACTCTTGGAGTCTTACTATACATTGCGATTAGAACTTTTTTTACTGGGGGGAATGGCAAAAGCTTAGAGATACTTGCACTATTAAGTGTTATCTTAATTTTAGCGATTGTTGGGTTAACAGATGATTTATTAGGCTGGAGACATGGAGGATTATCTGCACGTGTTAGACTTTTCTTAGCATTTATGGCAGCAATCCCCTTAGTAGTAATAAATGCTGGAGAACATTTAATGAGCATCCCTTTCATAGGATTAGTGAATTTAGGGTTTGCATATCCTCTTATTATAATTCCTTTGGGAATTGCAGGAGCGACTACAACCTATAATATGCTTGCAGGTTATAATGGATTAGAAACCGGACAAGGAATACTTATTCTAAGTGCCTTGAGTATTGTTGCTTTTTTAACTGGAAATTCCTGGCTGAGCTTAGTTGGATTATGCATGGTTGTTGCTCTTGCTGCTTTTCTGATTTTTAATAAATTTCCTGCAAAAGTATTTCCAGGAGATATTTTAACATATTCTATAGGGGCATTAATTGCATGCATGGCCATTTTAGGCAATTTTGAAAAAATTGCTATTTTCTTCTTTATACCATATATTCTGGAAGTTTTCCTTAAATTAAGAGGAAAACTGAAAAAACAGTCTTTCGCTAAACCGAATAAAGACAATAGTCTAGAAATGCTCTATAAAAAAATCTATGGACTAGAGCATATTGCTCTTTGGTTTCTTAAAAAAATTAAGAAAAATGGAAAAGTATATGAAAAAGAAGTTGTTTATGCTCTTTGGATTTTTCAGATAATCATAATAATTCTTGGATTTATAATCTTTAAAGAATCAATATTTTAAAATGCTTGGAAAAATAAAAGGTTTTGGAAAAGATAAGTTAGTCATGGGAAGTTTGATACTTTTTATAATGATGAATGTTTTCAATTTACTAAATTATTTTTTTCAGTTTTCAATGGCAAGAATGCTTGGGCCTGCAGATTACGGGGTTTTGGCTGCTTTAATGTCTTTGATTTATATTTTTACAATACCTAATGAAGCAATTCAAACCATAGTGTCAAGATATACTTCAAAATATTCAGCAGATAGAAAGCCTGGAAAAATAAAATCTCTTTTTGTAAAATCAGTAAAAAGAGGCATTCAGATTTCATTCTTGCTGTTTATAGTCTATATTCCCATTGCATATTTATTGTCTGGATTTTTAAAAATAAATTTCTGGCTTTTGGTTTTAACTGGAGGTATAATTTTCGCCCTGTTTATAGTCCCTGTTAATCGGGGAATTTTGCAGGGCAATAAAAGATTTGCAGGACTTGGCTGGAATATGGTTATCGAAGGAATTTTTAAAGTTGGGCTTTCAATTTTGCTTGTTTTTATTGGCTTTAAAATTTATGGGGCTGTTCTTGGAATGTTAATTGCACTTATCCTTGCTTTTTTTATTGGTTTTTGCTGGATGAAGAATATAATTAAAAACAAGGCTGAGAAAATAGACTCTAAAGTAATTTATTCTTATGGAAAACCTGTGCTTCTTGTGATGATTTCTCTTGTTTTAATGTATAGTTTAGATATGATTCTGGCAAAGAGATTTTTCTCTCCTGAAGTCGCCGGACAGTATGCTGTTGCTTCAATGTTCGGCAAGATGATCTTTTTTGGGACTATGGCCATTGGCAAGGCAATGTTTCCTTTTGCAAGTGAAAATTATGAAACTGGAAAAAATACCTCCAAATTGCTTGAAAAATCTATAAAAATGACTTTGTTAGTTTCCCTAGTTGCTTTGCTGGCTTTTTTGGTTTTTCCAAAACTTTTAATAGGTTTATTTTTTGGTTCTGCTTATATTGAAGCAGCTAGTATTTTATTTACCGTTGGTTTTGCATTTACTTTCCTCTCTATTGGAAATATCCTCTTACTTTATAGTATTTCTACTAATCAGGCAAAAAGGTTTTATTTCCTATTCATATTTGTAATATTGCAGATAGTCTTGTTAAGTTTATTTCATTCGAGCCTATATGAGTTTTCAATTGCCTTGCTTGTATCCAATGCCTTAATGCTTATCTATAGCCTAATATCCACAAAATAAAATACTAAAAATTCAACAAATATCTAGGAAAATGTACAAAAAAATAAAACTCTCAGTAATCATCCCTATGTACAATGAAAAAAATATTTGTAATAATCTAAAAGAAGCAATAGAAATATTCGATAAATTTAATAGGAGTTATGAGATCATTGCAGTAGATGATGGAAGTACTAACAATTGTTTTTCAGAAGCAAAAAAAGTAAATTCTGATAAAATTCAGGTTGTAGGATATAAAAAAAATAAAGGCAAGGGCAATGCTTTAAAATATGGATTTAAGTATACAAAAGGAGATTATATTGCTTTTGTTGATGCAGATTTTGAAATAAATCCAAAACAGCTCAGAAATTTTATTAAAATAATAGAAGAGAAAAATGCAGGGGCAGTCATAGGAAGTAAAAGACATCCAAAGTCTAGAGTGTATTATCCTTTAATGAGGAGATTTATGAGTAGAATCTACCAAGGGATTATAAGAATTTTATTTAATTTGAAAGTCAGAGAAACTCAAGTAGGTTTAAAGCTTTTTAAATCAGAAGTTCTAAAGCAAGTTTTTCCAAAGATAATTGTCAAAAGATTTGCTTTTGATCTAGAAGTTTTGGTAAATGCTAATCTTTTGGGTTATAAAATAGTAGAAGCCCCCATAGAATTAAAATATAAATTTGGAAGCACAATAAAATTAAGGTCTATTTTTTATATTCTTTTAGATACTGCGGCAATTTTTTATAGACTCAAAGTACTAAGATATTATGATAAAAAATGAAAAACCCTAGTTAATTAAAAAATATAAAGATACCATGAAAAATAAAACTCAGCTAATATCAGTAATAATGGCAGCCTATAATGCTGAAAAATATATTGCAGAAGCAATTGAATCTGTTTTAAAACAAACTTTCAATGATTTTGAGTTAATTATTATTAATGACGCGAGCACAGATAAAACTCTTGAGATAATAAAAGAATATACAAAAAAAGACAAAAGAGTCCAGTTGATAAATCATAAGCAAAACAAAGGAATATCAGAAACACGAAATGACGGAATAAAAGAAGCAAGAGGAGAATATATTGCAATACATGACTCCGATGATATATCCAAACCAGAAAGATTTAAACTTCAAGTAGATTATTTAAAAAACCATCCTGAATGCGGGGTTATTGGGAGTAATATAGAAATA
>CAZWEB010000081.1:0-3923 GCA_964632115.1 Candidatus Woesearchaeota archaeon | reverse complement strand
AAACAAGGGGCTTTACAAACCACACCTTTTAAGGTGTGGTGCCCCATTATTTTTTTGATTCTAAAATTTTTTCTAAATCAAAAATACTATTTATTTGGAAATCTGCTTGTTCATATTCTCCTAGAAAACAGGTTTTTATTCCCAATGTTTTTGGAACATCAATATCTTGTTTTTTATTATCCCCCACATAAAGCATTTTTCTTGGCATTGCTGGTTTTCTTAATTGAAGCCATTTTTTATAGAGTTCTCCATTTGATTTATTTCCAGAATCCGCAGCAAGAACAAAACCAAAAATATCTCTGCAAAATCCTATTTTTTCAAGTTTTTCCAAGGAAAAATTATATTCTGAACCAGTTAAGATATCCAGCCCCCTCTTAATTGATAATCTCTTTATCATCGCAACCAATTTGGGATTTGGTTCAATTAAATCAATAATCTTTGCTTCCTGCATTGCTTCCTGAACAATTTCTCTACCTCCAAGATCAACTTTTGCTAGTTGAAAAATTTCTCGTATTGCCTTTCCCCCAGACATATATTTTCCATATAATCTTTCAAAATCTGCAGTAGATTTTTCAAGTGAAATTCTGCATAATTCAGAAATCTTTTCATAAATTCTACCCCTAATCCTTTTTTGGATTTCTTCAGTTGAAGGATATAATGTTCCATCTACATCAAATCCTACAAACTTAACTTGTAGGTTTGTCTGGTCTGACATCTCCTGTTAAAATTCCTCCGCTTGGAAATAATCTGTATAATTTTTTATGTCCGGGCTCTGTTAGAACATGAGTTTTGTCACTTCCTTCTCCACTGGTTCTTTCTGGTTCTACATGAACAATTCTATAGGGTTTAGGAGCAGCATAATAAGGAAATCCTGGTTGAGTACCATCTATAACTAAAAGATGTTGAGTTAATCCTTTTTCCAAAGCAGCATGAATTCTATTTGAACCATCGCAAATATTCATAATTGCATGAACTCCTTCTTGTTCTCTGAATCTTTCAAATTCAGGAAAATTTAAGAGAGCCAATTCAGGATTTATTTGGTGTTTATCTCTTTCCATTGCTTCTCTTAATTCAGGACCAATTGCGTGAGTGTAATCTAATCCCCCTTCTGGGTTAAATCCTACATCAATTGTTTCAACAACAGGAGGAATTAAAGTCCAATCTGCTGTTTTTCCATCCTGATAGTGAGCAGCAAAATCAACTCCTTCAGTTAAACAAAACATATTAATTCCATGTTTTTTAAACATCTCTGCCATCTGATTTATACCCTCTATAAAAGTTCTATAAACTCTTGGTTGCGGGGTAAAAATATCCTTTCTTATTTGTTCTGGAGAAAAAGATTTTATTTCTATATCTGCTGGCTTGTAAATTGCAACATCAGGAAATCCTTTTAATTTCACATTTCTTAATCGGGCATCCAGTGTTCTAATATCTAATACCTGTTTAATTTCTATTTTTTGAGGAGTATCTTGCGGGTTCATTACATCAAAGGCAATGATAAAAAATTGCCCCCTCTAAATTTAATTGGCTTAATTCTAACGAATTAATAATACCATAACTATAATATTTTGAATTTACAATTAACAAATCTTTCTTGGATAGTATTGGTTTGAACTGTTTTTCCATTTTATTTAGCAAGGATTCTCTCCTTGTCATTATGTTTTTCCATTTTTATTCACGAGTTGCTTGGATTTAGGAGGGGTAATTCATTTTATCCTAAACTTCCTTTTGAAAATTTTCCTCCAAGATATTCTGCTATTCTTTCTGTATTTTTCTTGGCTGATTCTAGTTGGCATTTAAGTTCTCCTATTCTATAGGGTCCTTTAGCTGCAGCAAATCTTTGTCCATAGGTATTATCAAGTCCCTGCATAATTGAATGCACAACATCAGGTATATATTCTGCCATCATCTCAATAGTTTCTTCCCTTGTATATGTTCTATCCTTCAAAGTTTCTCCAGCAGCAACAGATTTAGCATATCTTTTTAGAAACATCTTTTGAAGAATTGGCTGGTCTCGTGTTGAAACATGATATGAATCAGTGAAATCTACAATTGATCCATTCTGAAGATTCATCCCTGTTAAGGCTATTATTTCATCTTTTATTCTTGACTGAAGTGAATGAAATCCACCCAAATTCATCGGAGCTGCAATCATTGCATTTCTGCTTCTGAAAGTATAACTTATATCAAGCCAGAAAGTATCATTTTCATCAGGTGTAATTAGTCCAGAATATCTTTGCAAACACGGGGTGTCTTTTGCTTTAGTGTCTCTTTCAGGAACCCAGGTTATTGCACCAACTCTTCTTGAAAAAGGTCTTTCAGCAAGTCTTTTTATCATTGCGTAAATTTGATTAAAAGGACCTTGCGAAGTTGGATATCCCTCCAGTCTCTCATGATATAAATAATCCCATTTATGGTCCTCAGGATCATCTAAATCTTTTCTTAGAACATCTCTTGCTCCATGAACCTCAAAGAAATAATCTAAAAGCGCCCTTGGATCAAATCCCATGTATTTATGCAGAAAAGGACCTTCATCAGGATTTTTTATTTCTATTGCCATTCTAGCATCTACCTGATTGCCATTATCATCAGGATCATCTCTTTTATACCATTTCCCATTTTTATTAAGTTCCAGAATAGAATTTTCCCAGGCTTCAGCAATGCTATCTCCTCTTGCAACTAAAAATGGTAATCCTCTAACGCCTTTTTTATTGTCACTCATTTTTTATCAAAACATTTAAAATTATTTAATTTAAAAAGATACTTATACTGGAAAATATATTTTAATACTAATTTATCTTAAACCTGTTGAGCCAAACCTTTTTTCTCCTCTTTCTGTGCTAGATAACTCTTTAACATTCGCCATTTTCCGCTTTTTTTACCTCCAAGAGAAAAACTTTATTTCATTTATAAATATAGTTGTAAAGAAAAATATACAATCAAAGCCATATAAAATTATTAGAAAAGTATTTAAATTAATAATTCAAGTATAAAATACCTAAAATGCCTCAAAGAATAACTATTATTGAATGTGACTGCAAAAAAGGAAGATTAGTAGAAATAGCACACACAGAAGAAAGTGGAGTTCCTAGAGAAGGATGTGGCCAGGATAAAACTGTTTTTTATTCTTGTGATGGTTGTAATCAAATTTTTAAAGAAGATTTCACCCGCGCTTTTGGCACTCCTAATAGCACTCACTCATATGGGATTGAACCTGAACCATTAGGATTAAAAGAAGAACTAATCAGAGAATATATTCCAAAAATTCATGGACGATTTGGAGATTATCATCTAAAGGATATTCGCGATATGATTATGAAAGAAGGGCGTTGTGAACAAAAAGCATACTCTAAAAAGCATTAACAAATAATAGAAATATACTAAGTTCAAACCTGCGTCTCTTCCTTGCCTTCTGTTGAAACTCTTCCGCCCTGCCATTGTCCGCGGTATTCTGAAAAGTTCTCACCTGTTTCGAAAAATAAAATATGAACAATTCTTGCGCCCATTTCAAGCTTAAAATTGTTTTTTCCAAGATTAGCCATTCCAAATGTCAGCTCGCCGCAGTAACCAGGAGAAGCAGTTGCTGTAAAAAGCCCTATTCCGCTTCTTTGCAGAGTAGAACGCGGACGAAAGATAGCAGCAATATTATCAGGCAAGTTAACTTTCTCTATTGTTTTAACAAGAACAAAATCCCCTGGTTCAAGAATTATGCCGTCATTCTCTCCAAATTTTGCAACTGATTCTGTTTCAGGAGTATATCTTTCTGTTTCTCCTAAAAATGATTCGCCGTCTTTAATTAAAAAAACCTCGCCAACTCTCAAGTCAAAACCAGTTCCTTCTGGATTTTCAAGTTCGCGCTCGCATAGGTTTTCAACTAACTTTTTGTCTCGCACAAGTTCAAGTAATTTTTTTGTTCCTAACAT
>CAZWEB010000080.1:0-3940 GCA_964632115.1 Candidatus Woesearchaeota archaeon | reverse complement strand
TAAAGAAAATTTAGTTAGCTTAAACTATAAAGATTCTGCCCTTTCTTCTGAGGAAAACGGAGAAGTATTAGTAACAGTAAAAAAAGAAGACAGGCTTGCTTTTTTAAAAGAGCTTACTGTTGCAGACAGTTCTATAAAAAGACTTAAGAAAGGTTATAAAAAAGAGTTGCTGGACAAAACTGAGAAATTTAAAAAACCCAATGCTTATGCAACATTATCCAATAGATTTTTTCTGAATTCCTCAAAAAACTTAATAGAAAAAGGATATTTTCCAAGATTAAACACAGAATTAAGAAGAGCTAATCTTCCTTTTTTGACAAATACTTATGTGTCCATGGCTATTTTGACAAGCCTCGTTGTCCTAGTTGTTTCAGTTGTTTTATTGATTACCTTATTATTTTTTGATATGAATTTAACCTGGCCTTTTTTCACATTAACAGAAGAGGGTATTTTAATGAGATTTGTTAAAAATTTCTGGGTGGTAATTGTACTTCCAATAGCAATGTTCTTTTCATTTTATTTTTATCCTTCTACAGAAAAAAGAGCAATAGCTAAAAAAATAAATCAAGAGCTGCCTTTTGTAGCTATCCATATGTCTGCAATAGCGGGAAGCGGAATAGAACCTACTGAAATATTCAAAATAATTGTTTTAAGCAAAGAATATCCCAACACAGTAAAAGAATTGAAGAAACTAATTAATCAGATAACTCTTTATGGATATGATTTAGTTACTGCATTAAGAAACAGTGCTCGTCTAACTTCCAGCAATAAATTATCTGAGCTGTATAGTGGATTAGCCACAACAATAAGTTCTGGCGGAGGTCTGCAGGATTTTTTAGATAAAAGGTCTGAGACTCTTATTTTTGATTATAGATTAGAAAGAGAAAGCTCAACTAAGATGGCTGAGACTTTTATGAATATTTACATAAGTGTTGTTATTGCTGCGCCCATGATAATGACTATTCTCCTGGTTATGATTAATCTTACTGGAATGAGCTTTGGATTATCAACAAATATGCTCACGCTTTTAATGGTGCTTGGAATTGCCTTAGTAAATGTGGTTTTTTTAGTGTTTTTGCATTTAAAACAACCAACAATATAAAATAAAATTGAAGAAATAAAACCAAAATGTCACAACAAATAAAATTCAGAAAATTCGCGATAAAAGATTCGTTAATTGAAACTTCGGAATATTCTCGCGGGATTAGTTCAAAAAAGTTATGCAAATTAAATTTAGCGAAAGAAGGCAATTAATGATAGATGCCATTGAATTAAATACTAATATACAACGAAAATGATGCAGATAAAAAAAATACATATTATGGGGATAATTGTCGCAGCAATAGCTCTAATGGTAGATTTAATTTTCCTGATTGGAGAAAAAGTATTTTATTTTATTCTTGGGTTGGCTGCAGTAACAGCTGCTTTGCCTTTTCTTGTTACTTTCTTGACAGAAAGCAGCAAAGAAAAAGAAAAAGATGAGATGTTTTTGGAATTCTCAAGAAATTTAGTTGAATCAGTCAAGTCAGGAACCCCAATCAGCAGGAGCATACTTAATGTAAAGGGCAAAGATTATGGTTCGCTGACACCTCATATTGATAAGCTTGCAAACCAGATTTCTCTTGGAATACCTGTTAAAGACGCTCTGGAAATATTTGCCAGAGATGTTAACAGCAAAACAATATCAAGAGCAATAACACTCATAAGGGAAGCAGAACAAGCAGGCGGAGAAATTGAAAACATTCTTGAATCTGTAGCAAATTCAGTAAGTCAGACTGAAAAACTTAAGAAAGAAAGAAAATCAACAATATACAATCTTGTTGTTCAAGGGTATATTATTTTTATTATATTCATTGTTATAATGATTGTGATGCAATTTAAGATAGTTCCAATGGCATCTGAACTAAATTTTGAAGGCGAGGGGATGGATTCCTCTGGAATGGGAGGAGCAGGGCTTCCATTAGGCATGGGAAGTGGGGGAGGAGGTTTCGGTGCTGAAGAAGCATCTCGTTCATTTTTATATCTTCTGCTGGGGCAGGGATTTTTTGTAGGATTAGTAATAGGCAAGCTGGCAGAAGGAAAAATTAAAGCAGGAATCAAGCACTCGTTTATACTTATGGTTTTGGCTTTTTTAATATCAACAGGAGCCAAGGCATTTTATGGTTAAATATGACTAAAATGCCTTTGCTAAATAAAATGGAAAAACAATTCAAAAAAATACTGACAAAAAATAAGTTATTAATTGGAAATTCAAAGTATTATAGTTATGATATTGTTAATTCATCAGAATTAAGTCAATTAAATATTAGGGAGATAATATGAGAAACAAACGAGCATTAAACAATTCTGAAATTAGCAGGAGAACAATATGAGAAACAAGAAAGCAATAAGTCATGTAGAAGTAATAGTTTCATTTATAATTTTCATTTCTTTTGTAATTTTTTTATTAGTTATGCTAAATCCATTAAAAGTATCTAAGAGCAATACAAATAACATTGATTTAACTGAAACTAAAATAATAGAAAACATTTCAACTGCTTTTACAGCAGTTTCGCTGAAGGTAAATTTAGAAGCTAATCCTGCGGACGGCAGTAATGCGTGCTTTTCAATTGATAAACCTGAAAATATTAAAGGAAATATTGCAGGAAAAGACAGAAACAACAATAAAATTAATGCAGAGATTGAAAACAATAAGATAGAGCTCCTAAAATTAATTGATTTTCAAAGACTTTATTTTTCAGATGAACTAGCAATATCTGAAAATGTCCTTGATAGTTGCGATGAGACTTATACAGATTATATTCTTGGAGTTTCAAAAACTTATGGGGTGGTGTCTTATTCAAAATTAATTGAATTTAACAGGAGTTATAATGAAGATTATCAAAAATTAAAAGAAGAACAACTTGGCTTAAACAATGATTTTAATTTTGCTCTGAATAAATATTCTGTTGAGTTCAGAGGAGAAAGATACAAGCCAAGCGGAATAAATATAATTGCAAGAGATATACCCATAACAATTTTAAATAGCTCAGGAGATTTAAGTCCTGCTGTATTAAATATACAAACATGGTGATTAAAAATGGTGGAAAAAATTAACAAAATGAAAAGACAATTCAAAAAAATACCCCTAAAAAATAAATTGCTAATTGGAAATTCAGAGTATTATAGTTATGGTATTTGTATCCAAATAAGAGAAACTTAAAATAAATCATAAAAACAAAAATGTTAAAACAAAATCAATTTACAAAACTCGCAAGAATAGATTTGCGAATTAACAGGACAAAATTTTATAGTATTGTTAGTTCAGCAAGGTTATGTAAATTGAAATATTTTAAATGATAATATGAGAAATAAAAAAGCATTAGATAATTCTGAAATTAGCAGGAGAACAATATGAGAAACAAGAAAGCATTAGGCAATGCTGAAATATGCCTGGGGATAATATGAAAAACAAGAAAGCATGGCTGAGGATTGTTGAAGCATTTTTAGCAGTGGTTATAATTGCCTCTGTGTTGCTTATAGTTTTTGTCAGGCAACCAAATCAAACAAGAGCAGAAGAAATTGCCAAGTTTCAGAGGGCAATTTTAAGGCAGATTGCACTTGATGATGTTCTGAGGCAGGATGTTTTAATCGGCGGGGAGACAGAGAAAGAAAATATAATCTCATTTATAAATGAAAACAAACCAGATTATTGGAATTTTGAAATTGAAATATGTGGGATTGAAGATGTCTGCGGAATTTCTGAATATCCTCCTGAAGCCTTAAATAAAGAGATTTATGCTCAGGAGATTTTAATAACTTCTACATTAGAGAATTATTCTCCAAAAAAGCTGAAGATGTTTGTTTGGGAATAATAAGGGGGTAAGAAATTAGTTGCTCAAGTTGTTCCGATTGCAGTAATGAAGGGATAAAAAGAAATTAACCAAAAAGAGGACAGGCT
>CAZWEB010000079.1:0-4010 GCA_964632115.1 Candidatus Woesearchaeota archaeon | reverse complement strand
TTTTATATCTTTCAGATAGTTTTGCTCTTGTTCATTAATTTTTCTTTTTTCAGCAGAAATCCATTTTTCCAGTTCATTCTGAGGCACTTTCTCTGTTTCAATTATTTGCTTTTTATTTCTTTTAAAAAAATCCCAAAATCCCATATTAAATTGATGAAATAGTTTATTATAAATTTAATTGAGATAGAAGGATAATGAGAATAGTCTAAATAACCTCTGCCTTGATTATTTTAACTTCTTCTAAAGGTTTGTCTTGTGAATTTGTTTGAACTTCTGCTATTTTGTCTACTATTTCTATTCCCTGAATAACTTTTCCAAAAACAGGATGTTTTCCATCAAGAAAATTATTGTTTACAAGATTTATAAAAAATTGGCTTCCCCCAGTGTTTGGGCCTGCATTTGCCATTGAGATTGTTCCCCTGTTATTTTCATCTAGAGAAGTTTTTGTAAACTCATCTTTTATAACATATCCAGGACCACCTGTTCCTGTGCCAGTAGGGTCTCCTCCTTGAATCATAAATCCATTGATAATTCTGTGAAAGATTACACCATCATAAAATCCTTGCTTAACAAGTTTTTCAAAATTCCCAGCAGTTAAAGGCATTTCTGAATATAATTCTATAACTATGTCTCCCTGGTTTGTTTCAAGTTTAATTTTTGTTCCTGTATCTGTTGAATTTTTAATCATTTTAACTGCAAAATAACCTCCAAAAACAAGGATAGCTATAATAATAAAAATTATTATTCCTGTTTTTTTCATCAAGAAAAGAAAATTTAAGGATATTTAAATTTATCTTGAAAAACGCTCCACGCAGGCTTTGTACTTTCAGAACAAACTATCAATTCATAATCCTGAAGAATAATTGGGGCTTACAGCCCCATTACGCCCCCGCCTTTTTTCAAAAGCATTTCTTAGATTATCTGATTATCTTATTTTACTAAAATGCTTTATGAAAAGGATTTGAAACAATCAGAATTTGGAAGTCAATTCATAATCCTGAAGAATAATTGGGGCTTACAGCCCCATTACGCCCCCGCCGGGATTTGAACCCGGGTCGCTGGCTTTTTTTGAAGTAGTCCTTTTGGACTTCTATAACCTTTTTGAAAGGTTGTAGTCTTGAAAAGCCAGCATACTTGGCCTCTATACGACAGGGGCATTAGACAAACCAAGGTTTTTCTAGTGAACTTTTCCTTAGATTATCTTAAGGAAATGAGATTATTTTTGTTTTTAAATCTAACTGTGGAGGTTATTTTTCTCCATTAAACTTAATTTACTTAATTCTTTTGAATTACCAATATCACAACTAGAATATTTTGAATGTTCAATTAGCAAATATTTTATTGTGGATCTTAATTGCCTTGGTTTGAATTGTTTTTCTATTTTTTGTTTTTCATTATCTTTTCACTACTATCTTTATGCGAAAAGTTTTATAGTTTAAAGAATATATGTTTGATTGTCATAATGTTTAAATATTGTTTTTTTGTAAATGGATTATGAAAAAAATGAGGAAAGTGTATGGATTCATATTATTTTTAGCAATTTTAGCGTTAGTGGGTGCTGTTTTTGTTCAGGCAGATATTCAAACATGCAAAGACAGTTATAAAACTACAGAATCAGTTTCTGCAAAAAGCACATCTCAATTATGCATTAATCTTGATAAGGGCTCAGAAGTAGACTTGTATATTATTAAGAGCAAGGGTGCTGTTCCATTGGATTATATGTTGGACGCACCTGTAAAAATTAAAAATTCTCAGTTTTCATGCACAAAAATATGGGAGAGCCCGTTAGCAGGACAATATGATTTATTTGTTGATTGTATAGGAAATAGCAATTATGATTCTCTTGAACCTTTTGATAATTTTGAAGTAAGTGCAGTTGCAGGCAGTGTTTCTGCTTCTGTTGCAGCAAATAATATAGGAAACCATACTTGGTTTTATGATTCTGAAGAAATTAATTTAGATAATGAAATGCTGAAAATAAGTTTGCTTGCTGAAGGAGAAGATGTAGTTATCAGCAACATGACTCTTAGTTCATTGGGCAATGGAAATGATTCAGAAGTAGGAAAAATAAAAATTTATTCTGATAATGTCTTATTTGGGGAGACAGCACCTGCTTATTCTTCTGATAATGGCAAGGCAGTTGTATACTTAGATTATTTCCTTGAAAAAAATTTACCAACTACTTTCTTGATAGTCTATGAAATGAAAGATACAACTTCTGAAGGAGATTATTCTTTGACTGTAGAATCTATTGTTGGAATTGGAAGTTCTTCTGACAAACTGATTAAAGTTTCTGGGTTGCCTGTTGTATCTGGAAAAACACTTGTTTTGTCTGAAAAAACCTGTTTAGGCGAGTTAGTTTCAGTTATAGACCCAAATCCTGCTGTTAAAGATTCCCAAGTTATTGTTAAATCAACAGGACTTATTAGTTGTGAAAATAAAACTATTGTCCTAAGGCAAAATCCCTGCGGTTCTTCTTTACAAGATAAAATTAGTTCTTGTGTTGTTCAAGAAGGCAGTGATGGATGTGAAATAAGTTTTAAAGCAGATTTAAGCAGAACATATCATATTTGCATTGACAAGAATAATGACAATGATTTTACTGATTTTGGAGAATATACTCTTCAGGATATGATTGTTTATGTACCTGAACCGGAAGTAGAAGAGAATATTACAGAAGAATTAAATGTAACTGAAATAGGACTTACAGAAACTAACAATTCAATTACAGGAGGAATCATTAGTGAATTAACAGGAAGAATTTCAGAGACAAGCAGTTTTTTTATTCTTCTTGAAATTACTTTATTAATGATTTTATTTGTTATGGTGATGATATTATTCAGGCTTGGCGCGGGTGTTGTTGGAAAAGCAGCAGAAAATCACAGAAGCACTCGGGCTACTAAAAGAAAAGCAAAGGAAGAAGAGCCAGAACCTGAAAAAGAAGATGAAGAATAATCAAATATAAATTAAATAATTTTTTCTAAGTCTTTAACTGAATTTATATAAGTTATTGGAATATCTTCTTCAATTTCCGGATGTATCGGGCTGGAGATAGTATTTCTAAACCAGATTAGTTTTGTACTTGCTTGTTTGAATTTATACTTGTATTTTAGCGGAGAAATTATTCTCATTATTCCTGGAGAAATGCCGATAACAATGCAAATGTCTCCTGAAGCAGCTAATTCACTTGAAGTTTCATACCAGGTATCTAGTTCTATTTTTTCATCTAGAATATTTAACTGAGACTCCAGGTGTTTAATTCCATATTTTTTATCTCTTGCAGGAACAAGCCCGATAACTTTTTTCCCACCATATTTTTTGTAAGCTTTGGCTATTTCATAAGAAAGTCCCTTAGAAGGGATTATAATTATTTCATGCCCTTTATCTGCTAGAAGTTTGGCTAAATCATTTACTAATTTTTCTAATTCTTGTTCTGATATTTTTGAGTATCTCAGAATTTTCTTAGAATCTCCAGATGCTGTAATTGAAATTCTCATATTTTTAAAAATAAAAATAAGTTTATAAATCTATTTTTTCAGCATAATCACTTACAATTGGTATGTGCTTTTGCTCTCCGCTCAGGGCATATATCCAGCTTATCAGCCACAAGATAAAAATAAGGATTGATAATCCGAAATGAATTATCCTGCCCATTATTGGAATCCATGAGAGAATCTTGCTGATAATTCCTGCAATTGCCCCGATTATGAAAATCACTAAGCTCTGCTTTGCATAATACATAACATATTTATCTTCTCGTTTTGCAATCAGAGCGATTACAAAACCAATTATACTAAGAAAAGCTGCAAGAAATGCAAATAACCTACTGTCCTCTTGTTGGTTCTCTTTTTGCACTCTTTTTATTTTTTTATTTTTTCTTTTTGCCATGTTTTTGTTTTTTATTTAATTCAAATCTCTGATGAGCCTGCCAAGATTGAACCTAGAACCTCTGGCAGGTTCTAGTTACTCCAGCATACAAAACCTAGGTTCTCTTCTGCTGAATTCACTCC
>CAZWEB010000078.1:0-4056 GCA_964632115.1 Candidatus Woesearchaeota archaeon | reverse complement strand
TTTTTAAATCCCAATTGTACAGCCATTTCGCGAAAACAATGTCTGCACAAATTTAAATTATATTGGCTTAAATGCGCCCCAAATCTGCCGCATCTTTCGCATTTTTTTGCAGCAATGCCCAGTTTCCTTTCTTTAGGTCTGCAATGTTTCAGGAACTTCTGCATAACAGCCGGTTTTCTTCTTAACTGTTTTAATGTTTTTCTCCAATCACTTGCTGTCATTTTACCATTCTCCCCCTTTCTTTGATTGTTTTTCTAAAATTTTAGTTTGAAAATTATTTTTCATATACTCGATTATTTCTTGTTTGCTGACTCTTTGCCTTCTTGGAATTTTTCCACGTTTTATTTTTTTTATCTCTACTCTTTTTCCTTTTCTTTTGAATACAGCAGTTACATTCAGCCCCATTATCCCTATATCTCTCTGATATTCCATTTCAGGAATTTCAATATACTCTTTGATTCCAAAAGAGAAATTTTCATCACTTATCTGTTTTTCTTTAAGCTGATTGCTTACTGCAGATAATAATTTTTTCAAGAGTTCTGTTGCATCATTTCCCCTTAAGGTAACTTTGCATCCAATTTCAAGTCCTGGACGAATTTCAAAACCAGGAATTCTTTTGTGGGTTTTTGTCTTGACAATTTTCCTTTTTGAAATTACTCCAAGCAGTCTAACTGCTTTTTCAAGCTCATCCCCCTGTGCACCAATGCTTAAAACTACTTTTTCAAGGATTACCTCCTGCATTTTATTTTTCTCCTTGTTCTTCTTTTCTTCTTTCATTTTATTGTTTTTGTCTTTATTTTCCATTTTATTATCTTGATTTTTTCCTTGTTTTGTTTTTTCTTTTGCCATTTTTAATTTATTACTAAAATATTTTTTAAGGGAACAACAATCTCTTTGTTGTCTGATGATAAAGTAACCATTTTTTCTTTGATTTCTTCTATTTTTCCTTTTCTGCCAATTTTTTTACCAGAAAGAACAATTGCGTTTTTGCCTTTTTCCAGAGGGATTATTTCTGATATTTTTTTATCTTTGATTATTATTGAGTCGCCAATATTTACTTTTTTATCTGACAAGATATTTCCGCCAAACAGAGTATTTAATTGAATTTTTTTATTTTTTAATATTTTTTTACCTATTACTTTAGAAACTTTGTTTTCTTCTTTTGTTTCTTCAAGTGAGAATTTTCCAGTATTTGAAAAAGAAACCCTGTAATTTTTATCATTTATTTTTAGGATATCTAATAAAACAACTGGAAAATCTTCGTTTCTTCTTATTTTTCCATTGACAAAAACCATTCCTGATCTTAATATTCTTCTGACTTCTTTTCTATTTTCTGCAACATTTAATAAATCTCTTAATATTATCACCAAGGGAATTCCTCTACTTTTTTCATGAGTAGCTACTGCTATGTATTTTGTTCCTTTTCTTGGAATAGGCCATGTTTTCTTGATATTTGCTCTGTTTAAGTGCATTTTATTTTGCTCCTTGTTTTTCTTTATTTATTTTATCTTTCTGAATTTCCTTTTCTTCAACTTTAGTTTTCACTTCAGGTTTTTTAGATTTTCTTTCTAGACTCAAAATCCTTTTCTTATCATCTAGGTTTAATTCTAAAATCTGCAATTTTGATGGTTTAAAATATACATTGACTTTTGTTCCATCTTTCTTCTGCTTTTGTATTCCTTCTATCCATACTCTGGCTCTTTTTAAATCAATCCCTGCTATTTTCCCTTTTTTCCCTTTATTTGAGCCCCTCATTATTTTAACAACATCTGCTTTTCTCACAGGGAAAGATCTTCTTGAATATTTTTTTCTCAGCTCCTTGCATAAATTTGCATTTACGAGTTTTCTTTTCAAGTGAAGTGGAGCATTTGCTAAGTATTTCCTCTGCTTTCGAGGCTGTTTGCTTGATTTCCAGTGTGTTGAAAAATGTTTTTTCATTTTATAATTCTCTCCTATGCAATTTGCCTAATATTAAATCCATATCTCCAGGACTCTTAGGAAATCTGAATGGAACAAGACCTCTTTTTTCAAGAGGTTTTCTTAATTTTTCATATTCTTCTTCTAATCTTTCACATTCTTCTATTGGAACCTGTTCTGATTTTTTCATAACATAAATTAAGACACTTAAACGCATGTCTAAGCTCCTTATTTTATATTCCTTTGAGCAATTTCTTAAACAATCTAATCCTTTTTCCACACTTGCGGCTAATCTGCCTTCTCCATTTCCATCATATATTAATATATTTTTCATTTTAAACTACGAATTTCGCAATTTTGCTGACTTGCGGCCATCTTTCTGCAACCTCCCTTGCAACAGGCCCTTTAATCTGGGTTCCTTTTGGATTTCCTTTTTCATCTTTTAATAATGCAACAGCATTATCCATGAATGCTACTCTTTCACCTGTATTTCTTCTGTATGATTTTTTTTGCCTTATTACTATAGCATCAAATACTTTTCCTTTCATGTCTGGAAGTCCTTTTCTTACTGAAACTTTAACCCAGTCACCTACTTTGGCATAGCCCTGCCTTCCTCTTGTTCCTTTTCCGCCTTTTACAGAAACTATTCTTACAATTTTTGCTCCGCCATTATCTGCAGCCACAACTAATGCCCCTAAATTCAGTGCTCTTGTTACTCTTGCTGATACTGCTTTCATTTTACTTTTTCTCCTGTTTTATTTTCTCCATCTCTTATCTTCTTGATAACAACAAAATGTATAATCTTGCTTAATGGGCGGCATTCTCGAACCTCTATATAATCTCCAACATTAATCTCATCTTTCATGCAGTCTGGCAATCGTGCATGGATTTTTGTTTTTTTCTTCAAATATCTCTCATATTTCCTTACATAAATTGTTCTTTCAAATTCTATTGTGATTCTTCTTGGAAATTTTTTAATTACAGTTCCTTTGAAAACTCTTCCCCTAGCACTTAATATTCCATGAAAAGGACATTGTATATCATTACAGCTCTTGCTATTTTTGTATTTTTCTTTTTTCATTTTTTCCTTGCTTTGTTGTTTTTTATTTTTTTTTTCCATTTTATTTTTTTTTCTTTGTTTTTTATTTTGTTCTTACTTTTCCTTCTATGTCTTTCTTTTCTCCTCTTGTTTTTGATTGCCTTTTCTTGCTTGTGTCTAATCTTCTATCATTTCTTCTGTAAAACCAAGCCTTACAAGGGCAGGTTTTACTTTTTTTCTGTGGTTTCCCTGAAGTTCAATCACTCCATCCTTCACTGTTCCTCCGCAAGCAAGTTCATTTTTCAATGATTTTGCTGTGCCCTTCAGGTCAACGTCTTTGCTCAATCCTGTTACCAGAGTTGTTATCTTCCCGAATCTCCTCTTCACTGTTGCTATTTTTATTCTTTGTTCTGTTTTTGCTATCTCTTGGCATACACATGCTTGTGCAGGCAATCCGCATTTTGGACATATATCCATCTTATTTGTTTTTTCTAGGCCCTTGGGCCTTGAATGTTAAAAGTTTTGCTATTGTTCTTCTTATTTCTTTAATTTTTATTTTTCCGGTTTTATTTGCAGTAACATTTGCTTTTGTCAGTTCTAATTTTAATTCTTTTAGTTTTTCATCTTTCTCTTTATCTGACATTTTTGCTATTTCTTTGGATCTTAATATTGCCATATTTTTCAGTTTTCCCCCTGTTTTTCTTCTATTTTTTTCTCTGATTTTTCTTTCTTGTCTGGTTTTGTTTTTCTGGATTTTCTTATTTTAACTTTTTCCACTACTTCTTCAATAATCTCAGTTTTTATTTTATTTTTAATAATATCATCTATTATTATTCTGTCATGAATCTTTGCATCAGGCGGAAGTATAGCCACTTTTATTCCTGTGACGCCCATTCTTGTAATTGCAGTTGCCTGAGCCCTATTGACTATTTTTGCAGGGTCTCCTGTTTTCTTCAAATACCCTGAGGCAAATCTCCACTGTTTTGCTCTTTCGCTTGGAAGTTTTCCTGATAATCTTAATTCTGCCCCTAATGCTCCAGCCTTCATAATTTTTTGAAGAGCCCTATATGCAACTACTTTGAATTTTAAGTTTCCAAATC
>CAZWEB010000077.1:0-4074 GCA_964632115.1 Candidatus Woesearchaeota archaeon | reverse complement strand
GTCTGTTGTCTATAAACTTCTTCACCATTATTCATAATAACTACTGCAGGAATTCTTGAAGGATTTAATCTGGCAACCAGAAAATTTGCCATTCCTTCATCTGTTGTAACATCATGGTATCTTTCTTTTATTCTTACTCCGTTCTTTAAATATACTTTAGATAAATTTTCAATTGTTGAACCTGTTTGAGCGCACATAGGACAATCTGGTTTTCCAAATCTATGCGCAATAAAATCTGCTTCTTCATTGCTTCCTTCTAATTGAGGCATCTTTATTATACTGCTACTCTCTCTTGAAACAGAATAATCTCCAGAATGTCTTTCTTTTAATTCCTGGATTTTAGATTTGTGCCATAGGGGTATTTTGCTAAAATAACCGACAATTCTTGTTAAACCATAAACATGTTCACTACCGCATTGAGGGCATTTTTCAACTAATTTTGGAATTGTTATTCTGCAATCTTCGCAAACAGTAAATTCAGGACTTATTGTTAGTTGTGCTGTCTGAGTATTATGAAAAGTTTTTTCAACAACTTTTTTAATTGCTTTTGCCTTTGGCCTCTCTTCACCAACAAAAGCATGAGTTATAGCTCCCGATTCAATTGCAGGATGAAGAAGTCCTTGTTTTCTTATTCTTGTGATTAAATCAACAGGCGCATCAGGAGCAAGATGCCCTGAATTAGTATAATAAATATCTCCTGTTTCTAAATTTCCTTTTACAATTCCTCTTGATTCAGGAAATAAACTCCAATCAGTTAAAGCAAGTCTTCTTGATGCTGATTCTGCAGGACTTTCTTCAAGTGAAAATTTTAATCCTGTTTCTTTAGTATATTGTTTTGTTTTTGCATTCATATGGGCAATTGTTTTTAATCCATATTCTTTAAACTCTTCTGGAGAAAGCTCATGAAGCTCTTTCCCTATTAGAAATTTAGCAGCATCATTTAGCCCAATAAATCCAATAATATAAGTTGCTAAATTTAAATCAACATAAGGTTTTCCATCAAGAGCAATATCTCCTGTCTGGAACTGCGGTCCTCCTGGTTTTTGCAGTCTTTCAATATATTTCTTTTTCTGTAAATGAGCTTTTTTGGCTATATCTGTTGCTTTGTCAATTTCTTCTAAGAACCCTTCTAAATTTTTCTTTCCAGCTTTTGCTGCCCTATAAGCAGCCTGCGGAAGATTAATAGTTACATTTTGAAAACCGCAGAATCTCATTGATTCTGGATGTTTTAAAACATAATCATCATCAATTGTTGTTCTTAATCTGCAGCATGCAGACAGAGTAACATCATCTCTATCCATTACAAAATAAACACTGCCATTTTTGCTTGCAATTTCATAAGCATAATCTATAATCTCTGAAGATTCAGGTTCTTCTAATGCTTTTTCACTTATATGAAAATCACATTTTGGAAAAGGAAAAGGAGCCCCTTTATCATCACCTTCACCAAATTTTTTCAACAATGCCTTTGTAAATCTCTTTGCAATATTATCATAGTCTCCATAGGTTGGTATTTTCTCTCCTTCTTTTACAAATATTTCCTGAATAAGATGTTCTTTTTTACCTATTTTTTTAATTTTCTCTTTTAAGACAACTTTTTTATTTCTTGGGTCAATTAGTTCCATTAGTGAGTAACCTGTTCTTGTTTTTTCTTCGAGTTTCCTCTCTTCTAAAGCAATTAATTTTCCTTCTTTGGTTTTTAATTGATATTTTCCATCAAGAATAATTGGAGTTTCCTTTAAATGTTCAGGAACTCCAGGATGTATATTAAAATCTAAAAAAAGAGTTTGCCCTCCTCTGGAAAATGCATTTTGAGAACCATTAAAAATAATACTCTGAGCTTTTTGTTCTAAATAACTATCTATATACTCCTCTCCCAGGATATCTAATGGGTTTTTTTCAAATTCTTCAACTTCTTTTTGATTTTCTGCTAAGAGCTCCTCAAGTTGAGAAACATCTTCTTTCCTTTTTTTAGTTTTAATTCTATTCTTTAAATCTTTATTTTTTCCCTTAAGAACATCTATTTTCTTATTAGACTCAATTTCCAAGTCTTTTTCTAAGGGAGGTGCAAAAAATACATTGATATCACCAATTCCTAATGCTCCTGCATAATATGCCTGCATTGAAGCAAGAATTGTGTTTAGATGTCCAATCAAAGTTTCAGAATGTTTTGCAGGCCCAGAAGAAGCATTTAAATTTTTTAAATGAAGCCCATATTTTTTTATGTACTCTAAAGAATGGGCAGAACAATAAACTCTTGTAGGCATATCTAAATCATGTAAATGTACCATTCCATTTGTATGTGCTTCTGCTATGTCCTGAGAAAAAACAGCAGAAAGAGCATATGCTTTTAAAATTCCTCCTGCAAGTCCAAAATTAATTGCTTCAGGATTATTACATGCAACATTGGAGTTTTCAGAAATTTTTTCTTCAATTAGTTTCTCTAAATCTGCTCTTGGAATGCCAAAATTGCGATATTTATTTGCTGCATCAATAAGCTCTCTTCTTATAAGTTCTGTATGAACAGATTCTCTTATTAATTGAGTAGTTATATGGGGAACATCTGCACCAAAGACATATGTTTCAGCTTCTTCAGCAACAGAAGAGGCTGTTTGTAAATCCAAATCACCCTCGTTTATCAAAGAAGCAATAATTCTGTTTCTATCCCATTTTTGAGCAGTTTCTTTAGAAGTAGAACCAACCATTAAAAAAGCATCTGTTGTTGATTTTGTTCCAGTAGAGCCAAGAATACCCATTTTCTCCTGTGCTCTTAACTTTTTCTTAGCCCTTATTTTTGTAGCCCAGGCTGTTCCATCATATCCATCTTCAATTAGTGTTTGAAATAAGACTTTATTGATTTCTTCTGGTTTTACAATCTTCCCATATTCATTGTATAATCTTTGTCCAACCTTTTCAGCATTTTGTCTTGACAATTCAAAATCTTTTCCGCCTAATTCTCTTGCAGCATCACTGATTGTATGGGCTAATTCATCTAAACTAAATGCTTTTAATCCATGTCTTCCGCGAACAGCTTCTGGAAAATTCGGTATCTTTTCTATTTTCTCAGAGGATTCTTGTAATAAAGTTTCGCTCATTTTTTCTCACCTTCATTCCAGTCAACCATGTCTCTCTGGACAGCTTCTATTGTAAATCCTTTTGGAAATCTCTCTTTTAATTTTTTAATATTATCCTCAAGAATTTCCTGCATATTCCAGTTGAAAAAATTACAAATCATAGCAGCATACCATAAAGTATCTCCAATATTCTCTTTTATTCCATCTTTAACATCTTTTTTATGCGCAAATGTTTTCTTGATGCATGAAGCAACATCTCCTGCTTCTCCTGCAATTCCCAAACCCCAGGTGAAGATTTCAATTTCAGGGTTATCAAACTTCTTAGCAGTTGTCTTGCAAAATTCCTGGTATTCTTTTAGATTCATTTTTCCCTTTTTTACAATAGTCTATTTTTATTTTAATTTATAAATATTTATGCTCTGGGATATATTTGTTATTCTTCGGTATTTTTGAATTGTTTTTAGCATTTTAATAGAGTTTTCTTTTTGATTTCACCCAACTTCCTTTATTTCTCTTCTGAAATCCTTTACATCTTTGAAATCCTGATAAACACTCGCAAATCTTATGTAAGCAACTTTGTCAAGTTTCTTGAGATCTTTCATTACAATCTCACCAATCTCGCTACTTGAAACTTCCTTGCCTTTTAACTTGTTCCTGAGTTTTCTTTCAATCTCATTAATTACTTTGTCAATTTTTTCTGTTTCAATAGGACGTTTCTCGCAGGCTCTTAATATTCCTGCCTGCAATTTTTCTCTTGAAAAAGGCTCTCTTCTTTTATCTTTTTTAATAACAATAAAGTTGGGTTCTTCGGCTCGCTCATAGGTTGTAAATCTTTTTTTGCATTTTAGACATTCACGCCTTCTTCTAGTTTCAGCTTCAGAATCTCTTTTATCAGTTACCTTAGTTTCTCCGCCACAGAAAATACATTTCATTTTTTAATTACCTCTTTTTATGTCCATAGATTTAAAACCACCTCCTTTAGGATGTGGTAGTGACTTCA
>CAZWEB010000076.1:0-4321 GCA_964632115.1 Candidatus Woesearchaeota archaeon | reverse complement strand
TGTTTATTAACAAAGTCTATATGAGAAATTTTAACATGCTTGGCTTCATTGTATCTTAAACCAGTGAGCATGAGAAACCAATAATAGTTTCTTGAATTAGGCTTAATAGCATAAACAAAGTTTTCCCATTCGTCTGGATTAAAAAACCTTAAGCTATTTTCTTTTTCTCGATAAACTCCTTTCTTCTTATACTTAGATTTCTTGGAAATTTCTTTTCTTAGTTCTTTTATTTCGTGTTCATCTAGTTGGTTAATTTGTTTTATTAGTTCTTGTTTCATTGTTAAAATTTTAAATGATTGTTTAATTTTTTGTTTCTATAACTGAAAGTTTTGCTTGTTTAGTTTAATTTTTATATTAGAAATTAAAGACTCTGGTTTATATGCTTTGACTTGATTTACCGACGATAAATATCTTATTGGCTAAGCTAATATAAGATTTTATAGCTAAGCAATCAAGACAACCTTTATATGCAAACGTAGGGCTAGTTAATTAATAAAAATGGCAAAAGCACGATACATAGCAAGAGTTTGTTATGATGATGATTTTAAGGCAGAATTAGAAAAATTCTCAAAGTTAATAAAATTAGATTCCCATATAGAAGAATTATCTAAGAAAAATAAAAATCAAAGATTTAGTGCTGCTGTTAGATGTTTAATTGAGGAGTATAATAAAACTAAAGCGAGATGATTATTTTAAACTAAACAACCTTTCTTTTCTATCTGTTTTATTGTTTAATCTTTCCTTCACAATCCCTAATGACTTCATAGTTTCCAATGCTTTATTTATTGTTCTCCATTGTGAGCCAGTTTTAATAGACATCTGTCTAACAGACATCTCACCTTCTCTTTCAAGAATCTTTTTCACTTTTTCAATTATCTCTGTTATCGGCTTTCGCATATATGCATAATAAGACCGAAATGTTTTTATAGCAAGTCTGCATACTTATGCATATATTAAAAATGGAAAAGAAAATCATAAGTTTAACATTATTATTAATAATTTTAATTTTGTTTCCATTTGTTACAGCAGAAGTTATGAATGTTGCATGTGCCAAAGATTCTGATTGTGGTAATGGTGAAGTATGCCAGAAAGTCGGGCCTATAGAAAACTGGGAATGTGTAAAAACAACTGGAGACCCTTATCTACAGGGTAGTAATCCACAAACAATTAATAATCAAACTGATTATACTCCAATAGTTGTGGCTGGAGTTATTATTGGAGTCTGCATTATTGTTGGATTTATTATTTTAGCGATTATTCTACGTAAGAAGCGAAAATAGGAAAATAATATACACTAAATGTTATAGTAATCAAGTAGTGAATTTTTTTGGGAAAGGTTTATATTTGAAAATGAAATGATATTTATTATAAAAAAGAATATTAAAATAGTTATTTTATTAGAAAAGAGTAGTAAGATATGTATATAAATAAAGATATATTTTAATAAAATAATTAAAAATAGAATTGAAAGGAGGTAAAAAAGAAAAAGATGGAAAAAATATACGGATTGTTAATAGCTTCAATTTTAGTTCTTTCTGTGATGCCGATGGTTTTTGCTATCAATCAAGATTTTGACGGAACACAAGCCAGTATAGGTGTAACAACTCCTTTAAACTTTGGAGGTATTTTTAATGGACAAAGTCTCCCTATGGATACAGCTTTCACGATAACTCCAGAAAGCGTATTTACAGATTTTGAGCCATATATTAGTAATATTGTGTTCTCTGTTCTCAATGATATAGATGAAGAAAATATTTTCTTTAAGTATACTTCCGAATTAGAGTTTGTAGATTCTACAACATTTTTAGCTGGAACAACAGATTTAGTTAACGGATTACCAACACATCAAGTTAAGTTATCTGGTGTAAGTGCTATTGAAGGAACAGGAGTTTCAGGAACAATAATTTATACGATATCTGCAGACTTTGGAGCGTAAAATGAAATTTCAATTTTTATTCTTTTTTTTATTTTTAATTTTTAGCGTGAGCTTTGTAAGTGCAACCATAACTCCAAATCAGCTTCAGCTTAATTTTGATTTAATTGAAGGAGGTGAAGAATGTCAGGTTATTACCATTACTTCTAATGAACCAGCATCTGCTGTAATTCAAGATGTCTGGGCAGAAGAGTATAATAAAGAGAAGAGTTTAGGCAAATTTACTTATTCTGCTGAAGACCATGGATTAAAAATCAGCTATGAAAACTCTCTGGAGTTTGTTGAAGCTGAAAGCAAAGATATTCATGTTTGTATAACTGCTTCCCAAGTTGGAAAGTATCAGGGCGCACTTATATTTGCTCCTCAAGGAGAAAGTGGAAATGTTATTCAGTATTCTACTTGGTTAAAAGTTATTGTTGTTGAAAAATCTAATGTCCAAAATGAGAACTCTGACGGTTCTGGAGGTAGTTCAGGTGGAGGTTCTTCAACTAGCAATTCGTCAAATGTAACAAATATACAAACAAATAATAATGAAATTTATAATAATGAGATAGAAAATGTAACTTATAATAATAGTGGTGTTGATGAAAATGAAGCAAGAAAAACTGCTGGGATTACTGGTTCAGTTATTGGAGGTAATTTAGGAAAAGGAAATTTAATTGGTTTAGCAGTATTAATTATATTAATCTGCGTTATTGCAGTAATTGTTTATAATAGGAAATCAAAGAATGAAAAAATTTAGTTTGATAATAATGGGAATGTTTGGGATTTTGCTAATTGGAATTGTAACAGCAATTACAGTTGAGCAGTCCTTTGAAGGAATTGTATTACCACTTCCACCAAATCTAACCATTTACTCTCCTATTGACAACAGCACATACAGTGATAGGGGAATCGTGTTTAATCTAACAACCTTAGAAGAAGTTGATTCTATTTCTTATATAGACTGGAATGATAACAAGCCTAAAGAGAGTATATTATGTAAAGATTGTGACGAATATGGGAATCTTAGAAAGAGATTAAAAACATTTAATGATGGAGAACATAGTTTAAGTTTTATGGCAAATAAAGATGCTGAAACTACAGAGATTAACATTTCATTTTTCATAGATAGTAAAAAACCCCACATAACAAAAACAGAACCTAAAAAGAATGATATTGTAAATGGAAGCGAGTTTTATATTAAATATAGTGAAAATAATATTAAAAATATAATTTTATTTTATGCAAATGAGAGTAAGCAGTTAGAAAATTGCAGTTCTGGGTTAAACCAAGAATGTAGAATCTCTGTTAATTTAAGTGATTATGATGGACAGAAAATTGAATATTATTTTACAATAGAAGATATTGCTGGAAATAAAGATGAATCAAGAAAAACAGAAGTCTTAGTAGATACAAGCCCTCCAAAATTAAAAATTTATTTTCCTACTAATAATACTTATAATTCAAAAAAAATACCCTTTAACATTACAACTACAGGAGGGGTTATAAAAATTGAATATATAAATTCTGCGGATAGTTCTTCTAAATTTAGAACATTATGCACAAATTGTGATGAATATGGATTTTTAAGAACAAAAACAAAAATATTAAAAGAAGGTGAAAACAATTTAACAATAAAAGCAACAGATAGTTTTGGTAATTATGATGAAAAAAATATTAGTTTATTTATTGATTCCAAAAGTCCAATAATTTCAAAGACAGAACCAAGAAGAAACTCTTTTACCAATGGGTCTGATTTTTACATCAAGGTTAAAGAAGATAACTTAAAAAATATAACAATAACATTTAATCCAACAATTGCTTTAGATTTAAATAAATGCACAGAATCCAGAGGTTATTATGAATGTTATATCGATTTGGATTTAACTTCTTACAATGATCAGGAAATAAATTATTATTTTGGTGTTGAAGATATAGCGGGAAACAAGGATGAATCCAAACCAACTCTTATTAAGGTTGATACAAATCCACCAAATTTAACTAATCCAGACTCTTTCTGGATAAGAGGCGAAGGAAGATATTCAAATTATGTTTATTTCGATATGTCAATCGATGAAAAAAACTTTGATGAAGCTGTTTTAACTTATGATTATCGCGGAAAAACGCAAGAGAAAAGATTATGTAGCAGATTAAGAGATGGAAGGTGTGAATATAAATTTAGATTAAATGATGCTTATAGCAACTATGAATTAATTATTAGGGATGAAGCTGGAAATGTTGATTCAAGAGAGATTAATTTTTAGAATTTTATTTGTAATGATAAGGATAAAAACTAATCTGCGTTGAATTTATAAAGTTAAAAAATATGTTTATATTATGGTAAAAAGCTCATTTATAGCTTTGATTAGCTGTTTCTTTTTAGGGATACTTTTGCTAAATTTTGTT
>CAZWEB010000075.1:0-4387 GCA_964632115.1 Candidatus Woesearchaeota archaeon | reverse complement strand
TCAGTATAAAAGTATAAAGCATCTCTTTTATAGTTTTTGGATAAGAAAGAACCTTGAAAATACCCCTGGATTCTTTTGAAAAGCTTCTCATTCTCTCTTTTCCTTTTACCATCTCGCTAAGCTGATTATAACCTCCTGCACTTCTCTTCTTTTGTATAATCCAATCTTTAAAATTCGTAGGAAATTTAACATAAACCCGAGCTTTTTCTGCATACTGAGTTTTATAACCTTTATCTGCAATCATATGAGAGATTACTGCATCATCAGATAAAGCATTTTCTGGAATTTTTTTTAGAATATTATTTCTAAAAGCATAGAGATATCCTGAACAAACAATCATCTTGCCTTTCTGCGTTCTCTCCTTTCTAATCATGTGAGCCATATCAGTCAATAAATGGCTCCAAAATCCAAGCATATTTTTTCGAGAGTTTAGAGAGGTAGGCCTTCCTGAAACAATACCTATTTTTTTATCTTTGAATTTCTCAGTTATGAGTTTTATTGAGTCTTTCGCAAGATAAACATCTCCATCTGTTAATAAAAGAATCTCTCCTTTTGCTTTCTTGAATACAAGATTCAGTGCAGCAGGCTTGCCTCTGCCTTTATCTTTGATAATTTTTATTTTTTTATTTTTCCTTGCATACCTTCTTGCGATATCTAGAGTTTCCTTATCAGGTGCAGAAATTATTAGTTCATAATTAATTGGTTTTTGATTTAAAATTGCTTCTATTGCTTTTCCAATTGTTTTTGCTTCCTTGTAGGCAGTTATTATTATGCTTATCATTTTATTTGTTATGAATTAATCTTTCTAATTTATCTATCAAATGAGAAATTTTAAATTGTTCTGAGGTTTTTCTTGCATTTTTTTGAGTTTGGTTTATATTTTTTAAATCTTTACTAGATAATACATCAGAGAGAATTTCAGCTAATTCTTTATAATTTCCTATTTGAAATAAAAATCCATTTTTATGGTTTTCTATTATTTCTTGGGCTCCTGAAGTTGAGGAAGCAATTACTATCTTTCCAAGAGACATTGCTTCTATAATTGCCTGAGGCATTGCCTCTCTTTTACTCGGCAAAACAAATATATCTGCTTCACCAATTTTCTTAATTTTTTTATTCAAATCATAAATTGGGCGAATAAATTTTATTGAGTCTGTTAACTGGAGTTTTTTTATTAATTTGAATAATTCCTGCCCGTAAGGTTTTTCTATTGGGCCTGTAATCTCTAAAGTAATTTTTTTATTTTTTTGATTTACAATTTTAAATGCTCTAATGAGAGTTTCTAAATCCTTTATAGGGGCAATTCTTCCTAAGAACAATATTTTTTTTCCAGAAAAAGGCTTTATTTTTTCTTTGAAAAATTCATTAGGGATATAGTTGGGAATATAAATTATTTTCTCTTTTTTTATTCCTAATTTGTTTAAATAAGGGATTTCCCATTTTGTTATGGTAATGATCTTAGAGAATCTTTTAATTTTCTTAGAAACTTTAAAAGAATAGTACATCTTAGTGAGCAGCGAGAGAGCTGGGCTTCTTTTTACATTAAAGGGTGCATGTGTTACAAGATAACAGGGAATCTTCCTTTTTTCAGAATATGTTAGTGCTTTAAATGAATGTGGATGGATTAAATGAGTTATAACAATATCTGGTTTTATTTCGTTGAACTTGCTGCAAAATTCAAAGGAATTTACATTTTCTGAAAATTTATTGAAAACTCTTTTTTTAACTGGAAATCTAAAGATTTTAATGCCTTTTGTTAATTCATATTTTGGCACTTTATTATTTGTTCCTTTTTCAATATCAGATGAAAAAACATAAACTTCATTCCCTTTTTTCACAAGTTCTTCTGACTCCTGCTTGACTCGTTGCCATACTCCGCAGATTCCTGCTGAGTATTCTGTAATTTCTAGGATTTTCATGCTTCTATAATAAGAATAACATATTTAAATAATATTATTCTGGAAAGGTTATGAATATTTCAGTGATCCTCCCATTGCACAATCCAGATAAAGGAATTCTAGATAAAATAATCAACAAGTTAAAAAAGCAAAGATTTAATGGAAAGATTGAAATAATTAAAGTTGATAATGGCTTGGGCTTGGCTGCAAGCATTAATTATGGGATTAAAAAAGCAAAAAATGACATTATTGTAACTCTTCATCAGGATTGCATTCCTGAAGACAAAAACTGGTTACAAAAACTCTTAGAACCATTAAAGAAAAAAGATTTTGTTGCAAGTGTTTCTGATGTAGAACTGCCTTTTGAGATTTGGAATAAATTTGGCTTGTTTACTAAGGCTCTTACACTAAAAGAATTTGGTGTCTTAACTCCCCTCTTGGATGGAAAAGCATGTGCTTTTAAAAAAAATGTTTTAAAAGAGATTGGATTGTTTAATGAAAGATATTTTCATACAGCAGGAGAAGATTTTGATTTATATATCAAATTATTAAAAAAAGGAAAAATAGATTATCCTCATTGCAAGGTATTTCATATTCATAAAACTAATTTTGAAAATAGATTAAAAAAAGAACTGCAATATGCAAATGCATTTGGGGCGCTTGTAAAAATACATGGTAAAAATCTTCCTTCATGGAAAAAGGGGATTATAAAATCAATTCCAATCCTGGGAGTAATTCCCTTATTTAAATTCCCTTTTCAAAAATCAATAAAATTATTTTTCCCCTATGTAATACTGATTCCTGTGATTCATTTTACTTATGTTTTTGGGTTCTGGAGGGGATTTATTGAGAAAAAACAAACTATCTAGTTTTCATTGTTTCTAATTCAAAATATAATTCATTAGAAGGGAAAATGCCGGATAGATATCTGTTGTAAAATCTAGGGACTAGATTGAAAAAAACTGCTGGAAAATTAAGAAATCTGTTCCATGAATAAACTATTTCCTTTTTAATAACTTTAAATCTTGCTTTAGAATAATAATTTAACGAGTGTTCTGAACTAAAATAATCAAAAGTATAATAGGTAAAAAAATGTTTATGTGTGGGGTCTATTGCAGAATACATGCTTGGAAAAAAAGGAACTTTAATTTTTATAATTGCTTTTGGTTTTGAAATTCTATATAACTCCTCAATTGATTTTATTAAATCATTGACATGTTCCAAAACCATAAAACATATAATCTCATCAAATTCATTATCATCAAAAGGCCATGGAAAAACATTTAGGTTGTGAACAATTTCAATGTCTGGGAATTTAACCGCGTCAAGATGAATCACTTCTTCACCTGTTTTGGGTTTATAAGGATTTTTTCCTGAGCCAATCTCAAGTATTTTTTTCATAGGTGGACTGAACAAATTAAATTTAAATAGTTATTTATTCTACAGAACATATAAAAAATGTCAAATATGTATTTATCAATAATAATACCTACTTATAATGAAGAGAAAGATATTTTAGATTGCTTAAATTCTCTAGCTAGCCAATCTTATAAAAATTTTGAAATTATAATTGTAGATGATGGGAGTACAGACAAAACTCTTGAGATTGTCAAAAACTTTCCAAAGAAAAAAGTGAGAATTTTAAAGCAAAAACACTGTGGTCCGGGCTTGGCAAGAAATTTAGGGGCAGAAAAATCCAAAGGAGAGATTTTAATTTTTATTGACGCTGATATGACTTTTGAAAAAAACTATTTAAAAAATTTAATTGAGCCAATTCAGAAAGATAAAGAAAAAAAGGTAATTGGAGCAACCCATGAATTAGAAATAGTAAATAATACTAAGAATATATGGAGCAAATGCTGGGGAAAAATAAGAGTTTCAAAAGAAGATGCAAAAGATGTTAAGGTTTTTAGGGCAATAAGAAAAAATAAATTCCTTGAATTAGGAGGATTTGACCCAAAATATGGGTATGCAGATGACCAAACATTATGGTTCAAACACAGAATTGGGCCTGTTGTAGCAAAAAACACGGTCTGTTATCATAAAAATCCTGAAACATTAAAGGGAGTATACAAACAAAGCAGGTGGATTGGCTCTTCGCATGATAATTTCTGGATGAAAATTCCTTTTTTAAATTTATTGGGAATTTTTTTGGCAATTTTTCTCTCTTTTTTTTTTATAATATTTCTATCAATTAGAAAATCTCTTAAAATTAAAAATTTTATTATTTTTCCCTATATGGTTATTTTCATGAGTGCAAGATATTTCGGGAGCATAGAAGGATATATAAGAAAAATTCTCTGGAACAAAAATTTTAAATAAAATTTTTGTTTTAGATTCTATTTCTTGAATAACATAAGCTACAGAAAAAACGATTAAATCCCTAAATGACATCTTCTGCGGACTAAAGTCCGCAGTTTCCTTGATGGTGCTCGCTTGTTTCTTTATATATTCTCTCGCAGCACCAACTTGAATAAAACCAAGAGAAG
>CAZWEB010000074.1:0-4537 GCA_964632115.1 Candidatus Woesearchaeota archaeon | reverse complement strand
ATATGCCCTGAGATAAACAAATCAGGTTGGAATTTGTCTATTGCTTTTCTTATTCCTCTTGAGCCAGGCCAGCCAGAAAGTTCTGACTTTGTGCCTGCGGCGTGCATGTGAGTAACCATTATTTTTTTCTCGAGATTTTTTATTTTCTCAAAATTTTTTCTTAATCTATTAAATGCTTTTTTTTCATTTAATTTAAGCTGAAAATCAGGGTTTCCTAATCCAAAAATTCCAACATTGCCATATTTTACATAATAATTATCTAGGTTTTTGATATTGTAAAATTTTGCAAGAAAATCAGCTGCTTCGCTTGAATCCCAGTTTCCAGGAACAAATAAAACTTTTTCCCCTCTTTTTTTAAATGGCTTAATTAGATTTTCTGTTTCAACCAAGCCAGTTATGTCTCCTGTTAAAATTACCAAGTCAACTTTTTCTTTTTCAGCTAACTTTGCAAGTTTTTCAGCCTGCTTTGCATCTCCGTGGATGTCGCCTGCTGCGAGAATGCGGACTTTTTTACTTTCACTCTTTTTTGATTGAGATTTTAATGGTTTTTTTGATGATTGATGTTTCATGAAACATAGAATTAAAAAGGGTTTTTATATTTGACTTATTTTGATCATCTTCCAAAATTCTTTTTTCTTCTTTGAAACTCGTTGATGCATTGAATTAAATCTTCTTTGGAGAATTCAGGCCAGAATTTATCAAGGAAAAACCATTCGCTATATGCGGCTTGCCATGGCATAAAATTACTTGTGCGTTTTTCACCGCCTGTTCTGATTATTAAGTCAGGCGGGCTAGTAATCCAGAGATGTTTTTGAAATGATTCTTCATTAATTTCCTCAGGAACTAATTTGTTTTTTATTATTTTTTTTACAGCTGCTATTATTTCCTGCCTCCCACCATAGGCAAATGCAAAATTCATTGTGAACTTGCTGTTTTTTTCTGTTTGTTTCTCTAACTCTCGGCATTGTTCTGCTAAATCTTTGGGAAGCAAAGAAAGATCTCCTATAAATTTTATTTTTATATTTTGTTTTTCAAGTTTTTCTCTGTTCATGTTTCTAAACTCTGTTCTGAATAATTTAAAGAGATAATCTAGCTCGTTTTTTGGGCGGTTTTTTATGTTTTCTACTGAAAGGCAATAAAGCGTAAATTCTGCAATTCCTAGTTCAGTTGCCCAGTCAAAAAGAGCATTAACTTTTTCTGCACCATATTCATGCCCTTTCCAGGGCTTAAGAAGAAGGCGTTTTGCAAATCTTCTATTGCCATCAAGAATAATCCCTATGTGACTTATCTTTTGTGAAATTACTTTTTGCATTTTTATTTATGTTTTTGGCATTATAAAAACTTTGTGAATTATAGTTCTGCTAACATGACAATGCTGTGAATTACAGTATCATTGAAATAACAAGCATTATTGTTCCTGCAACAAGTGGTATTATTAAATTGTCATCTAGTTTTATTTTCTGTATTTCTATTATCGTTGATTCAAAAACTGCTGCTGCAAGGGCTCCTGAAATAGCCAAGCAGGGATGAACAAAAAACATTGCAAATATTGAGCTTACTATAAAACCAGCTAAATGTCCTTCTATGTTCTTTTTTTTATCAATAAAACTTTTTGTTTTTCCGAAATTTTCCCCTATAAAATGTGAAATTGGATCTACAAATGTAAGGATAATTATAGAGGCAAGTGCAATGTCTCTAGGAAAAAGCTCTAAAGCAAGCAAAATTCCTGCAAGAAACATAATAAAACCTTTTCCTGGAAGTTCTGAACTTTTTCTCTCAAATTTTTCCAAGAACAAATCTACTATTGGAATTTTGTATTTTAAACTTAAAACAGCTGCAAGTCCCGATAACATTAAAAGAATAAAAAGATACAAAGGGGTTAAAATATTGTAGATTATTAATAATGAAAAGAAAATCCCAATTAATATGTGAAGTATCTGCCTTTTTGTTTCTTGGAGGTTCATTTTACCGAGCGCAATTAAGAGATTTACATTTCTTTATATTTAATTGACTTAATTCTAAATAATTGCTAATATCATAACTATAATGTTTTGAATGGCATATTTGCAAATTTTTTATAGATTGTTTTTTGAATTGCTTTTCCATTTTATTTTAAATTATTGGGTTATAGCAGGGTGTTTGTTTTTAATATATTTACCTTTTAGTTATTTTCCTTTTTATTTTTCTCATAACTCTTAAAAAATCTCTTTCAAGAGCCGCGGAATCAACTTCAAATCTGCTTGCATAAATTTTAGTAAAGTAATTTGGAAAATCAGTTATGTCCTGCTTATATTCATAATCTCCTGCATTTGATATTCCGATGATTTCACTCCATGGCTGTTCTTCTCTTAAAAATTTAAAATCATCTCCTCTTAAGTCTCCAATATGCAATATATATAAATCATATCCTCTTGGAACTTTTGTTAGTGTCTTTTCAGACACCACTTCTCCTCTGAAAACAATATTTTCCTTATCTCCAAGTTCTTTGTTAAGATCCTTTATAACATGTTCATAGGTTTTTTTCATTCCTAATTTATCATTTATAAAGACCCTAATTTCAAGAGGTTTTTGTTTTGACATTTTCAGTTTTAAAACTAATTTTGCTTTTCAAATTAAAACCTCTTTTTCCCCAGAAGAAGATATTTTTGATTTTTATTTTTTCTTTTTAGATTTTGCTTCTTGTCCTGGCTTTTCTGCTTTAATCTCTTTAAAACCAGTATATTTCCATAATGCTTTTGGGATTTTGATTGAGCTGTCTTTTTGCTGGTTGTTTTCCAAAAGGGCGACTAGGATTCTTGATGTAGCAAGAGCAGTATCATTCAATGTGTGCAAAACTCCTCTTGTCTTTCCATCTTTGCTTATATACCTTATATTAAGTTTTCTTGCTTGATATTCTGTGCAGTTTGATAAGGACATTACTTCTCCATATTCTTTTAAAGTAGGCCTCCAGACTTCTAAATCAGCACTTCTGTATTTCCAGTCAGCAAGATCTCCTGTGCATATTTCCAGAACACGATAAGGCAGTTCTAATGTTTTTAAAATTTCTTCTGAGTTTTTAAGTAGTTCATCATATAACTTTTCAGAATCTTTTGGCATGCAGAATATAAACTGTTCAACTTTGTTGAATTGATGGGTTCTCCATAAGCCTTTTTCATTAATTCCATGAGCACCTATTTCTTTTCTGAAGCACATTGAATATGAAAAATATTTTTTTGGAAGATTTTTTTCAGGAATATCTTGTCCAGAGTGCATTGCTAAGAGGGATTGTTCTGCTGTTCCTATAAGCCCTTTTCCTTCACCTGTAATTTCATAAACAGAGTCTTGTATTGCTTTTTTATCCATTGAAGCATAGATTTCTTTATCATTTAACATCAAAGGAGTTTCAATGTATTCATATCCTTTTTTATTCATAAAATCTATTGCAAATCTGATTAGTGCCTGATTTAACAAAGCTAGTTTGTTTTTTAAATAATAAAAACCTGTTCCTGACACTCTTGCAGAAGCATCAAAATCTCCCATTCCAAGTTGCTCGATTAATTCAACGTGATTTTTTATTGGAAAACTAAATTTAGGAATTCTCCCTCCTTTTTTTATCTCAACATTTTCAGAAGCATCTTTTCCTTTGGGAACAGATTTGTGAATTATATTTGGAATCTGGAGCATGATTTCTCTAATTTCATTCTGAAGTTTGCTTGACTCTGCTTCTATTTTTGCAATTTCATCTGGAATTGATTTTGCTTTTTTTAAGAGTTCTTTTGTTTTAGATTCTTGTTTTGATTTTTTTGCTTCGCTGATCTCTTTGGAAATCTTATTTCTTTCTGCCCGCAAATTGTCTGCTTCAAGCTTGTTTTTTCTCCATTGTTCATCTAATTTGCGGACTTTGTCAACTAAAGGCAACTTGTCATTCTGGAACTTCCTTTTTATATTTTCTTTTACAACCTCAGGATTCTCACGAATAAGCTTTATATCTATCATATTAATTATATTATTCTGTGTTATTTAAAGATTTTGATTAGAAACAAGACAGAAAGAGGGAAATTTTATAAACAGCAGATTTCTATGTATCCTATGGGGAAAGAGGAAAATATGGTGGGCACTGAAAATAAAAAGAAAATAAAAATCTGGCCTTTTATTTTAGGGATTATACTTTTAATATTATTAGTAGGGGTTTTGTTTTTTTATTTTGCAACTGCTTCGCCTTCAAGTCCTAAAATTGAGAATATTGTAAACAACCCGATTGAGGGAATGGCTTTTCAGCAGGCATTGCTTGGATTTAATGAAGATTATGTTGATTATATTATTTTTGCAATTGGGGGCTGGAAACTGCATAAACCTCCTTTATCTGGCAAAATACCTAAGATAAAAGTAATTGTTGATGACGAGATTTATATTTCTGAGATTAATGAAGGCAAGACAACAACTGGAAAAAGACAAGCAGATGCAGAATATGGGGAAGATATAGTTATTATAACAACAAAAAGCGAGATAGTTAATGCAATTTTATCTTTGAGTATAAAAGAATATATACAAAATTCAG
>CAZWEB010000073.1:0-4629 GCA_964632115.1 Candidatus Woesearchaeota archaeon | reverse complement strand
AATTCAATGTCCTGAATGGAGACTTCCTATAATCCTGCGAGAAGTTAAAAAAGGCAATTTAATGGAAAGACTTGTGCAGGGGCAAAAGAAACAAACAAAAGAACGAAGTCATGAACTTCCTCTTGGATTTATAGAAGATATTTTAGATGCAGGAACATTAAGAATAGATGATTGGCTAAGAGAGCAAGTAGAAGAATATTCAGAAGATGGAAAATTAAATGAATCTTCTTTATGCAGATATTTACTTGAACTTGGAGGACATACTGCCTCTTGCCCTTATTGCAAAAAAGTTTATGAGAGATTTCAAAAAATTGATGAAAAAATTAGTGAAGTATAAAACATGGAAAATCAATTCAAACCAATACTACCAAAGAAAGATTTGTTAATTGAAAATTCAAAATATTCTTGTTATGGTCTTGGTAATCCTTTAGAATTAATTAAATTTAGTGGAAGGTCGCATCCCTCTAGTGTCTGAAAGCGCAAGTATCCTGCGATAGATAAAATGCAAGAAGATAAAAAACAAAGACTGGAAGGAATGTTGAGAGATGTTAAGGAAATTAAATCAGATTATTATGTCGGAACTAAAGAAGCATATGAAGTTTTGAAAGAAATACAGCAGATTTATTCTAATCCTGCAAAAGCTTCTGCAACAATAAATGACAGATTAAAAGCATTAAATCCACTGACTTATATTGCCACCCCTGAAAGAGTTGCGGGAATTACTAAAACTATAACTCAGTTGGTTTTTGAAATAGAAAGTGAAGATGAATTTATACAAGAATATTATGGAAGATTTGAGGATGTTCCTGATTTTGAAATAGCGAGAAAGATTGATTCACTAGATCTATTAGAACACATAAGCCACAGTGATTTTATGTTTTTTAATCCAGAAGGAATACCTAAGGCAATTTATTTATTTTTTGCAGATGCAAATTCAAAATCAATATCTTCTGATGAAGATTTTGGAAAAAATTCAGTTAATCTGCTTAGAAGAGAATATGAAAAATCAAAAAATTCTATAGGTTTTAAAAAAAAGAAATATTGTGATAATTTTATGGATTTATTGCTGTCAAATCTTTCAGAAACAAACTGGAATTATGTACTCTCAAAAAGAGGACTTGGTGAAATTGAAAGAAACAGAATCTATGGGGCAAAGGCAAATATGAGAATATCAACTATAGTTGAAAGAGTTTTTAGAGACAAATTAGACCATAGGCTAGAGTACCGAAGGCAGATATTATGCAAATGGCTTGAAAAATTTTCTGAAGAGCCTGAGGAATATGAAACTCTTGTAAAACTTTCAGAAAATGAACTTAGAAGAAGTGAGAAAAACCTAAGAAATCTTGAAAATTTAAATGCTCCTGAAGAAATAATTAAACACTCAGAGAGGCGTGTCAGAACATCCAGATTCATAAGACATTTGCTTGGAGCTGATAAGAACTTTGTAAAAAGATATTTAAACCATTAGATGTAAAATTATTATATTCTCACATCAGCATCAACAATCTTCCCACAAGCATTCCTACAAAAATTCCTGCTGTTAGGAAAGGCATTGCAGGATAAAACTTTCCTTTTCTTGCCCAAATAAATAATCCAAGCAAGGCAATTGCTGAAAACAAAGTAACGCATAAAGCAGGCAATAAGCCAAAAGTTCTGAGGAAAATTCCTGATGCAATTATTGGAAAAATAACATCTCCTCCTCCAAGTATAGCTAAAGAAACCTTTATTTTCTTGGATTTAATGACTTTTTCTGGAATTTTCTGGTTTTTGTATTTTTGTTTTAAAAGCTGGATTTTTTGTTTTTCTTTTGCACTCATTGTTGGGACAAAAAATCCTGCAAAAACCTTCATGTGATTAATCTGGAATTTAGCCATTTTCTGCATAAACCCAGTATGCCAGACAGCCCACATATCATAAATTGAAATAGCAATAAGAAGAATAGAAACTGTCCAGATATTTAAAATAGGGACAAAAACACAGGCAATTCCAGGATAAATTAAAAGTTCTGTTAAGTTATGTACAATTAAATTTTGTTTGAATATTTTATAAAAAGCAAGAGGCAGAGCAACTAGGGTTGCAATTAACCATGCAAGAGGAAAATTCCAGATAAAATTGATTGCAGATGAAAACAAACCAAATTTAAAAAATATAGCGTTTATTGTTATTCCCAAAGCGAGAATTACAACAATAAAAAACCAATATCTCAATAAAGATGAAACTTTAAATTTTGACAAAAAGAAAACCAAAGCAATTGCAATTGTAAATGCAATAATCATTGAAACAAGCATAGAACCAAATTCTATTTGTGTTTTTATTTCAGGAGGCTGCATTCCATATGGCAGGGGATTTATTGTTATATTCTGCTCTGTGCCATTAACAATTATTTTTTGTTGCACGGGAGTATAAGTATTTACAACAGCCAAGCCAATTAACTGAGTTACTATGAACATTGTCAAAAGAATTATGGTTATTTTCCATGAATGTTTCATTCTACAAACCTCCTGCGGGTTTCTAGGAGTTCCAGCAGCCTGATTATCATTTGTAAAACACCTTATTTTTTATTATTCTTTTTTCCTGAATTCTTCTTTGTTTTCCCTTATGCATTGCAATCAAAATCAATATGAAAATTCCTATAATTAAAGAGATTAAATAACTTAAAGCAGAGTTTTGCGGAAATAAATAAACATCCATTAAACCCCAGATGCCTCTCCAAAAACTAACTGCTGCAAATGCTGCAATAATTATAATAACTGCATCTCTTGGGCTTGTTTTTTCAAAAATTCCTTCTAACATTTTTACCTCTTTAACAAATAATAGCAGTAAAATAGGTTTTTAAATATTAGTGAAAATTTGTAAATATTAGTTGAAGGATTATTGTTCTCCCCTTTCATCTAACTTATCAAGTAATTCTTTAAATAATGAAAATATCTTCTTCATTAAGAAAGATTTTTCTTCTTCAATATAGTTGATTTTCTTGTCATATTCATCCCATAGTTCTTGTATCTCTCTTTGAGTATATCTCTCGCCAACAAAATGGAAGGCATCTTTTCTTAGGCAGTTATAAACCGGTTCATTAGAATTATACCATTGTTCAAATTCCCTTTTAGAATCAAATCTATTCCAAAAAGGCCTTCCCTGACACAAAAGTAAAACATAATAATCAGACATAATATAACTAAAAAGTCTAGATTAATAAATATTATTATCTTATCCTGACTGTTTCAAGATTTCTCGGAGCCATTGTTTCAACCCTGTTGAGTTTGTAAATTGTGGAAGCCAAGTCAAGGCATTTTGAAGCCTCGCCGTGATTTATTATTACTCTTTTGGGTTTTGGATTTGAGTGATTTATAAAAGCAAGAAGCTGATTTCTTCCGCTGTGGGCTGTCAAACCATCAATTTTTATTATTTCAAACTCAATTTTTACAATTTCTTCTTTCCCGTCGTTGTTCATCTTAACTTCTTTCAACCCATCCTGAACCTGCCTTCCTAAACTTCCAACCCCTTGATAACATACAAAAACTATGCTATTTTTTTTATTGCCTGCAAATTCCCGGAAATATTCAACAGAGGCTCCACCCATTAACATACCGGAAGTTGCAAGAACAATGCAAGGACTGCCTTCAATGACTTTTTTTCTTTCTGCTGGACTTCCAACCCTTGAAAATATTTCGCTGACAAACGGATTTTTATCCTGAAAAATCTGCCCCCTTATATTGCTTGATAAAAAATCAGGATAAGCAGTATGAATTCCATTAATATCCCAAATCATCCCATCAATATAAACAGGAATATTTGGCAGAAGCCCCTGCTTAATTGCATCTTCAACAACCAGCATTGTTTCCTGAGCTCTTCCTAATCCCAGTTCAGGAATTAAAACCTTGCCTTTTCTTTCTACTGTTTTTTTAATTGCTTCTATCAACTGCATTTCAGAATCTTTTCTTGAAGGGAGAACATCATTTTTGCTTCCATAAGTAGCTTCTATAATTGCTGTTTCCAATCTTGGAAATGAAGTTACAGCGGGATCCAGGAGTCTAGTTTTTCCATATTTAAAATCCCCTGTATAAAGAAGATTATGCAATCCATTTCCGATATTTATGTGAACCATTGCACTTCCGAGAGCATGCCCTGAATTGTAGAAAGTTATTCTTATATCCGGAGTAATGTCAGTAACCTCGCCATAATTCAAGCAGATAGAATGCTTAACCATCTCTTTTATATCTTTTGAAGAAAACAAGGGTGTTGATGCTTTTTTATATGCTACTCCAATAAAATCCAGAGCAAGCAAGGCAGAAATATCTCTTGTAGGGTCTGTCATGTAAATCGGGCCCTTATATCCCATTTTATAAAGATAAGGAATTAATCCAGAATGGTCTAAATGGGCATGAGAAACTATAATTGCATCTATCTCTTTTATATTAAATTCAGAAACATCAAGATAAGGGAACTTGTCTTTTCCAGAAGCAGCAACATCAATCCCACAATCTAGCACTATTTTAGAGACAGGAGTATGCAATAGCAAACAACTTCTACCAACTTGTCTTCCTCCACCAAGAATTGTTAATCTAACCCATTCTTCTATTTTTTCAGGATTCCATTCTTTGTAGATTTTATTTCCAATTAAATTTAAAA
>CAZWEB010000072.1:0-4692 GCA_964632115.1 Candidatus Woesearchaeota archaeon | reverse complement strand
TTAATTCAATTATCTTATAACTCTGAAATTTTAGCAGAAACAAGCCAGGAAATTTCAGTTGAAACTGAAATTTCAAATGAAACAGAAATAATCGAGCAAAATATAACTGAAATTAATGAAACAATTACAAATATTACAGAACAAAATATTACTTTAAGTAATATTACTTTAATTCTTGGTTCTGGAAATGAGACTCTTACAAATATTACGACAAAACAATATAAAGCAATAATTGGAATGCCTGTAAAATGGTTAAAATCAATTAACAAATCAGAAACAGATGAATTAAATGTAAAACTTCCAAAACAATCTGAAAACATAACAGTTAAAACAGATGAAGAAGCAAAACAAGCATTGCAAGATGCAGAGACAAATGAAGAAAATATAATCCAGGTAGACAGACAATCTCTGCTTACAGGAAACGCTGTAGTGTATAACTCTGATGAAAATAAAGGGTTTATAACTCGTTTCTGGAATCTATTAACTAAAGGAAGAATTACAGGAGATATAATATCAGAACAAGAAATGCAATTTGATATTACTGAAACCCAAAATAATAGGATTGTTAATTTAACAAATATTGCTGAACAGGCAACAGAAGAAGGGATAACAGTAGAGTATTATACACCTGGGCCAGAGGCAATAGAAGAAAATATTTCAAATGGCAAGAGAATTACAATTTCTGCTGATGATGAGTTGAATTATACTGATATCTTGGCTTATACTCAGATTGATAATGTAGTCAGACTTGAGAACAAAGATAATATTAAGCTTTACTGGTATAATGAAGGAAATAGGGAAAGAACTGGTTTTGATGCTTATGATTTAGATGAAGACAGCTATGTTGATTATGTTGAATGGATTGTGCCTCATTTATCAAACCAAACTTATGATTTAATTATTGAGATAAGTGGAGCAGAATTGCTTGATGAGAACAGAAGCTTTTTAGGAGATATATATGGGCAAGTGAAATCTAAAGATAATATCTGGGCTAGTGCTAACACCAGCCAGTATATAAGAATAACTTTCAAAAAACCACTTGACAAAACAAGGGATATAACAATCTATGCAAGAGGTTTTGAAAATAATTCAGCTGAGATAGAGGTTTACAGAGAAAATGGAAATGAATCTCTAGCTAAATTTGAAAACATAAATCAAAAAAAATGGTATAAAATTTATTTGACAAATTTAGAAGATGGCGAGTCTCTTACAACTTTTGATTTGAAGTCTATTGGAGATGTTGAGTATGATTATATTGTTGACCCTTCTGAAATAATTCTTGTGCAGGACAAAACAAATTTCCATGCACCCTACAATTCTCCAGCATATTTCATTACAACTACTCTTGATTCAGGTGCAACAGCAGGTAATTTATTAGTTACTGCCATTGCAATAGACAAAAATTCTGGAACAATTACTGTTCCTGAGGGTTTTATTTTAATTAATAAAGGAGAAGGTGGGGTTGCTTCTGGAGCATTTGCTTATAAGATTGCAACAGGGGGGGAGCAAGCAATAATCTGGAATTGGACTGTATTACAAGAAGGCACTGTTTGGGTTGGAGAGTATTCTGGATTAGCAACAAGTGATGTTTTAGATGTATCTTCTGAAAATGAAACTAAATTAAGTACTGCAGCGGCATCTATAAGCACTGGAACCACAGCAGAAACTTCACAGGCAGATGAATTAGCAATTGTTATGTTTGCAGCAGATTCAGGTAATTCTGTTGGCTCAACAAGGTCTTGGACAAATGATTTTACTACTATTGACGAATTACCTGTTCCAGCAGATAGTGGAACACCTTTCCTAAATGTAGCTAATAAAACATTAACTTCAATAGGAACTGTAGAGTCTACTATTTCTTTTAATGGCAATGATGAGTGTTATGCTGCAATTGCAACATTTAAAGCAGGCGCTTCAGTTGTGGTAGATAATCCACCAACAGTAAATTTAAACTTACCTGCTGATTCAACCACGCCTTTAACCTATGTGAATATAACATTTAATTGCTCAGCAACAGATGATTATAATTTAGTTAATGTGAGTTTATTTGGCAATTGGACGGGGGAATGGCTTATGAATGCAACAAATTCTTTAACAGGAACCTCAAATAATACAGTATTTCAGATTAATGTAACAGATGGTGCTAATTATATCTGGAATTGTTATGCTTGTGATAATTCAAGTAATTGTTCATTTGCGAGTGCTAATTTTACATTTAGAGTTGATACAAGTTATGCTCCAAGTGTGCCTTTGATATCTTTTGTAAGTCCAACAATTCCAAATGGAGAGACTACAGAAAATACTTCTATTGAAATAAATGTTTCAATACAAACAACAGATTTACGAAAACTGATTTATAATTGGGATGAAACAAATTACACTATTTTTGAAAATGATTTAGTTTTAATGCTTAATATGGACAATGTTGTGGCCATAGGAGACAGTGCTACAGTAGCTGTAGATGTTGCAGGAGATGATGATAATGCAACACTTATTTCTCCTATTATAAATTTAACTGGAAAATATGGAAGAGCAATGGAATTTGATGGAACAGAAACAAAAAGAATGTATGTTGCAGATTCTAATACATTAGATTTAAGAAACTTTACAATTGCTTTTTGGTTTAAAAGAAAAGGAAATAGTTGTGATGGAACTTGTTCATTTTCAACTTGTTTTGGCGATAACATAGATGTAATTACTGCTAAAGGGGGAGGTGGAGGAGATGGAGGAGTATTAGATTGCAATTGGGTTATTGGTTTAGCCAACAGTAAGCTTTCTTTTTGTTCAGAATATTCAGGAGGCTCTGATTATAGTCTTGCAGGAGCTACTGCTCTTAATAATAATCAATGGTATCAGGGAGCAGTGACTTATAATGGAGTGACTGTAACAGTCTATGTAGATGGGGTTTATGAAAGTAGCAGTAATCCTGCAGGAGTCATAGATGTGAATACAGTAGACATTGGAATTGGAGTAGGATTAGAAAACGATCCCATAGTAACTAATGGGGCATGGAATGGAACAATTGATGAGTTTATGATTTGGAATAAATCTTTAACAGCAGATGAAATCAATCAGATTTATATGATGAATCTAGATAAATATGATGTAGGTAAATGGGCATTGTATATAAATCAAACAAATAGTTCAACAACTGGATTGGCTGAGGGTTCTTATACTTATCAGGCTTTTGCTACAAATTCAAATGGAGAAAATTCAACAGAACAAAGAACAATTACAATAGGAATGGGTGCAGATTCAACTCCTCCAACAACAACATTAAATAATCCAACAAATGGAGAATTGCTCTATTATACAAATGTAACATTTAATTGTTCTGCAACAGATAATATATTTTTAAATAATGTAACTTTATATGGAAACTGGAGTTCAGGATGGCATGCAAATCAGACAAATTTCTGGAATGGAACATCAAATTCAACAACTTTTGAAGTAAATATAAGTTTAAATGGAACCTGGAGCTGGAATTGTTATGCATGTGATAATTCAAGCAATTGTGGGTTTGCATCTGCAAATAATTCTTTCTCAATAAACACAAGCAGAGACAGGACTCCACCAAATATAGAGTTTTCAAATCCAACATTCATAAATATGTTTAACACAACAAACACTTCTGTTGAAGTAAATATCTCAATAACAGAATCTGGAAATTTATCATTAATTTACAACTGGAACAACACGAATTTTTCAATAATGAATGATTCTTTAAGAATCTGGTTTAATTTTGATAATGTTTCTGCACTTGGTGAAAATTATGCTGTGAACACTATAGTTCATGATTTATCTTCATATCATAATGACGGAAATCTTACTAATACTTCTTCTCCAACAACTGCACATCAGCCTGATTGGATTCCTCATGGCAAGTTTGGTGGGGCTTTTAGTTTTTCTACTCCAGATTATAATTCACTTGGAGAGTGTTTTCTTATATTAGACAGTGATTCATTAAATCCATATACAGCAGATTTCGCTATGATGATGTGGTTAAATTGCACTGAAACCACAGACACTGATTTAAGCAGAAAAGGAAGCACTTTAACAAGTCCTGGAAATATAATGTATAAAATGGAAATTGGAGGTTATGGAACTCCTAACTTAATCTCTTTGAATTTTATAAGTAATACAGATTCATCTATACTTGAATATGCCACAGGCATTTGTAATAGCAACTGGCGTTTTGCTTTATCTCAGAGAAGAGGAAATACAGCTGAATTATGGGTTGATGGGAACAGAGTTGGATATGATTCAGATTTCACAGGTTCAATCAGCAATCATGCAAACTTAACAGTAGGATGCAAGGATACAATGGATGATGATTTTTATAATGGAACTATGGATGAATATAGACTATATATTAACAGAAGTTTTTCAGTTGATGAAATACAACAAATGTATATGACTAATTTAAATCAATATGATACAGATAAATATACACTTTATGTAAATCAAACTAAAAATGCAACCTCTTATTTATTTAATGGAACTTACACATATCAGGCATATGCTCTTGATAACTTAAATAATTTAAATTCAACAGAACAAAGAACAGTTATTGTTAATACTTCTTATGTTGGAGATATAACTGCTCCATTTGTAAATATTACATATCCTCAAAATACAAGTTATTCAAATTATGTTGTTGATTTGAATTACACAACAAGCGAGGCAGGATTT
>CAZWEB010000071.1:0-5008 GCA_964632115.1 Candidatus Woesearchaeota archaeon | reverse complement strand
CTAGTTTATTTCTTGCAGATATATCTCCATTTTTAATTCTTCTAGACAACTCAATTTCTTCTTCTCTTGATAATAGACGAAGGTCTCCTAAAGTTATAGATAAGCAATTATATCCATACTCTGGTTTTATCATTTTATCACAGAGCATCGAGGATATATAAATTTTGTATATATACCAAAGATACTATTGCAATAGAACATATTGCAATAAAAGATACTCAGAACTCTACTTTCTACTCAAGCAGATTTCTGTTGATATTTTGATTAAAGATACTCAGAACTCTACTTTCTGCTCAAGTCCATTTTTGTTAATATCTAACAAAAAATAGACTCAAAAATCGACTTTCGGCACAGCCCTTGCTTCTGTTGGAATCTGCAAGTAGGGTTTTTCCTTGAAACTGAAAATTCTGAAGAAAAATGTTCCTGGGAAAGTTCTGCTTGAATTATTATATGAGAGTATTGAATCATTATAGTATTGCCTTGCATATGCAACCTTGTCTTCAATTGATGAAAGTTCCTGCTGCAATTGGAGAAAATTTTCACTTGCTTTTAACTGAGGGTAATTCTCAGCAACAGCAAAAATAGACTTTAATGCTGCCTGCATTTGATTTCCTGCTTTAACTCTTCCTGTAACATCTTTAGCATTTAAAAATGAGGTTCTTGCTTTTGTTATTTCTGTTAATGTTGATTTTTCATGCTTCATATAACCTTTAACAGCTGAAATCAAGTTAGGTATAAGATCTGCTCGCTTTCTCAGCTGGACATCAATTTGTGCAAGAGAATTATCAATTCTGTTTCCAAGAACTGCAAATTTATTATAATAATAAATGAATATAATTATAATGAACGCTACCAATACAATTAAAACCCATAACCACCATAACATAATTATAAAAGAAAACAGATGTTTATAAAGGTTTTTGTGTATAAATTTTATGTTTAAGAAAGATTTAAAAATTAGTTTTTTCTTTAATGAATATGAAACCAGCAATAAAAGTTATTATTACAGCATTTATTCTTGTGATTCTTGTAATTGGATTCTATTTTGCAACAAAAACAATTTCTGCTGCTACTGGAAAGAGCATCTTGGGATGGGTTATTTCAGGAATATCTGAATTGGGTTCTGAAGGAACCCCTGAAAATCTTGATGATTTTGCAAAATGCCTGACTGAACAGGGGGCTAAAATGTATGGAGCATCTTGGTGTGGGCATTGCCAGAATCAAAAGGAAATGTTTGGAAATTCTTTTCAATATGTAGATTATGTTGAATGCACAGAAACTCCTGAGATTTGTTCTCAGGCAGGAATTCAGGGATATCCTACTTGGATGATAAATGGACAGTTATATCCTGGAGAAGCAAGTATCTCTAAATTATCAAGCTTAAGCGGATGCTAAAGTTATTAGATAATATTAAATAAATTTTAAAAAGGAGAAAATGGCAATAAAAATTGACAAAGAGAAATGCATTGGCTGCGGAAGCTGTGAAGCTATTTGTCCAGAAGCATTTGAAATGAAAGAAGGAAAGGCGCACTCAAAGGGCTCTGGAAAAGGAAAATGCGTAAAAGATGCAGCTGATTCTTGCCCTGTTCAGGCAATTAAGATTTAATTTTTAAGTTTTTTAGAGGTTCTTTATCTTAATTCCCCCATATCTTTTATTATAATAATAAGTTCCAAGTTTGACTATTGAAAAAATAGTTGATCCAAACATTCCCAGGATTATATCAGTCATAGTGTCATCATTTCTGTCCATAACAAGATTATACTTCTCCAAACCAGAAATATCTCTTATATAAACTCCTTGGGCTTTTATATCCCATAATTTATCCATTGCAAATTCTCCAACTTCTAAGACAGTAAGAAGAGCAATCAGAGTTGTAAATGTTAAAAGCAATTTCCATTTAAACTCTATTTTTAATTTATCCACAAGGAAGAAAACCATTATACTTCCGAGGATAGGCATAATTAAATGGAGAATTTTGTCATAATTAGGATATATCCAGTAAAAAGGAGAAAAAAGGATCCCCAGAATAAGTATAGCAAGTATGTAAAAATAATGCCTGATATGAAAATGAGCATGAAATGCATGGTCAATAAAATAAAAAAGCCAAAGCCCGAAGATAATCCCTGCTACTTTTGCCAGAAAAAGATAATTTTTAAAAGCATAAAGCAAAAGGAGCAGAATAATAGAAATTCCAATTATCAGCCTCCTTTTTGTTTTAAAGAGCATATGTAAGACACCTACGGTTTCTTGCTAACAACTTCCCTAATTAGCAGTTTATATTTAATCATCATAGGTAAACAAGGGAATATTGATATAAAAATCTTACTACCCTGGAACAGTTAATTTGACGTAGAAAGGTTTAAATACTTGTATGAATACTAATTCATATGTGTTTTAATGCATATATTTAATGGAAAATGAATAAATATTACATGTTTTTTGGAAATCTGGCAAATCCTCTTAAAATAGAGATAATTTCTGCTCTAAAAGAGAAAGAAATGTCTGTTTTGGAATTAGCTGATAAATTAAAAATAGAACAGTCAAAATTAAGTCATGCTCTTGCTTCACTGAGGCATTGCAGTATTGTTCAGGTTAAACAAAAAGGCAAGAAAAGAATCTATAGTTTAAATAAAAAAACAATACTTCCTATACTTAAAATAATTGACAAGCATGAAAAAGAGTTTTGCAAAAAATGCTGTTATGCTCAAGAAAATAAAAAATAATTGAAAATGACAAAAACAATTTATTTAGATGCAAAAAATAAGAAATTTTCAGTCTCATAAAAAATATGAAAAATGAAATATATTTATTTAGATAATGCCGCTACAACACCTGTAGACGAACAAGTAACTAAGGTAATGATTCCATATTTTTCGGAAAAATATGGAAATGCAAGCTCTCAGCATACTCTGGGATTAGAAGCAAAAAGAGCACTAGAACAAAGCAGAGATGTTATTGCAAAGAGCATTGGAGCAAAATCAGATGAAATTATTTTCACTTCAGGAGGAACAGAAGCAAATAATTTTGCTATCAAAGGAATAGTCTGGGAACTGGCAAAAGCAGGAAAAAAACATATTATAATCAGCAAAATAGAGCATGATTGTGTTTTAAATTCATGTAAATGGCTTGAAAAACATGTACCTGGATTAAAAGTAACTTATCTTAATATTGACCCTGAAGGATTTATTAATCTGGAAGATTTGAAAAAAGCAATTACATCTGAAACAGCAATTATCTCAGTAATACATGGAAATAATGAAATTGGAACAATTCAGGATATTGGGGCAATTGGAAGAATATGCAGGGAGAAAGGAATTTTGTTTCATACAGATGCATGCCAGAGTTATACCAAAACAGAATTAAATGTTAAAAAGCAGAATTTAGATTTAGTAACTTTAAATGCGCATAAAATTCATGGGCCAAAAGGAGTTGGGGCTTTGTATATTCGGGAGGGTGTAAAAATTACTCCATTGATGCATGGCGGAGGGCATGAACGCGGATTGCGAAGCGGAACAGAAAATGTTGCTGGAATTTTTGGTTTTGCTCAGGCAGTTAAACTTGCAAAAACCAAGCATATTGAAAATATGGAAAAATTAAGAAATAAACTCATTGAAGGAATTTTGAAAATTGAAAACACAAACTTAAACGGAGCATCATGTGAAAGCAACAAGCGATTGTGCAATAATATTAATATAAGATTTAATGATATTGAAGGAGAAGCTCTTGGAGGATATTTAGATGCTTATGGAATACAAAGTTCAACAGGAAGCGCGTGCTCAAGCCACTCACTTGAACCAAGCCATGTTCTAAGAGCTCTCGGATTGAGTGATTTAGAAGCAAACAGCTCAATCAGGCTGAGTTTAAGCAGATTTAGTACAGAAGAAGAAATAGAAAAAACAATTGAGATTGTAAGGAAAGTTGTTACAAAATTAAGAAAAATAAGTCCGTTTTCAAATTTAAATAAATAATATGATTTCAGTTATAATTAAAAATACAAGACAAACAAACCAAATGCAATCAATAATAACAATAGAAAATTTGCTAAATAGAAATTCAAAATATTATAGTTAGGGCATTGGCAATTCCAAAAGAATTAAAAATTCAAATAAATAATAAGAATAATAATCCATTCAATTAAACTGGAGGAAAATAAAAATGAAAAAACAAAAAACAAATGGAAAAATAAACAAGAAAATGAGTTTTACTGAGATTATGGAGAAACATCCAGAAGCAGCGGGAGTTTTATTTGAAAAAGGAATGCATTGCATTGGATGCCCAATGGCAATGTCTGAAAGTCTTGGAGAAGGATGCTTGGCTCATGGATTAAATCCCGATGAAATTGTGGATGAATTAAATAAGAAAATTATTGAAGGAAAAAAGGAAAAGAAAAAATGAGTCTTGAAAAAATACAAGAGAAGATCCTGAAAATTGCTATTGAGATAGTAAAGGATGGTAAGGGAGCATTATTCATAATAGGAGACAATCTAAAATATGAAAAAATGTATGAACAAAAACTTTCTCCATTTGGTATCTTTGACAGGGGTGCTGAAAAAGTTTTGAAGGGGCTGGCTGTAATTGATGGGGCAGTTATTATAGATAAAAAAGGCAATGTTAAAGATTACGGGGTTATGATTAAAAAAACAGGAGCAGTTATAGGATATGGCACAAGACATGCAGCTGCACTAACTGGTTCAATGAATAATAATATTTCTATTTTATGTTCTGAAGAAGAGAGGAAAGTGAAGATTTTCAAAAATAAAAAATTTGTTATGCAAATTGATGCCTTACAAAAAGATATTGAAAAGAATGTACCTAAAATATCTACTTTGCTTGAAAGTCTTGGTGCAGGATTTGTCGGAACAATAGGTGCTGTAACTCTTGCTCCAACACTGGGTATTGCACTTATTCCGGGAGTCTTAATATTTGGGGGAAGTTATTTTGCAATCAAAAAAATAATCAAAAGATTTTGGAGTTCATAAAAGGAAAAGATGAAGCAACAAAACAACC
>CAZWEB010000070.1:1367-5040 GCA_964632115.1 Candidatus Woesearchaeota archaeon | reverse complement strand
AAGGTTCTTTCTTATCCAAAAACTATAAAAGAGATGCTTTATACTTTTATACTGATTTTAGCCAGAATCTATCTTTGGATTCTGATTTTTATAGATTTGAATATCAAGAAGAAAGATTTTAAAAAAATATGGTTAAGGGTTGAAAGCACTAAATAAAAAAGAAAAAATGGTTGAAATAATAACTGAACAAATTAATGAGTCTGAAGAAAGAAAAAGTAGTATTGAATCCAGGATTAGGACATGGCTTAAAGACCCTTATAATTTAGCACTTGTCCTCTTGGCAGTTTTTGTAATTATCCTCTATTTATATTATTTTTTTAAATTAGGAACTCAGCCAATATGGTGGGATGAGGGGGATTATCTTTCAATAGGCAAAGAGCTGGCATTTAATCGAGCGAGACCAGAATGGTGGGCAGGATTTCTCAAAATCAGGCCATTGGTTCTACCAATAATTTTTGCTGCTTTTTTTAAACTAGGAATTGGAGAATTACCAATAAGATTTTTCACTGAATTGTTTCCTGCGCTTGTTTCTATATTTTTAATTTATATTATTAGCAAAGAACTTTTTAATAAAAAAATAGCTCTTATTGCAGCATTTCTTATCTCTGTAAATTGGGTATTCATGTTTTATACGTTCAGGCTTCTTACAGATATTCCAAGTTTGCTCTTTGCAGCCTTGTCTCTTTATTTTTTCTGGGTAAAATATGAAAAACCAATTTTAAAAGGCATGAATGAAAAGCCGATATATTTATGGCTGTCTATTGCTTTTGGAGTTCTTGCTTTTTTAACAAGATATGTTACTGCGCTTACTTTGATTGTAATAGCAGCATATATGATTGTAACTAAAAGATTCTCCTTGCTAAAAAATAAAAACATCTGGATTACATTGGTAATTGCCCTTTTATGTTTCACTCCTTATTTTGCTTATAATTATATAACCAAAGGCGCTGAAAATACTGGAATCTACAAAATTTTTCCAGCATTAAGATGGTATCATGGGGACGAAGCAACTGCACCACACAGGGCTTTTGCATGGAATACTTTGACATTTCACCTACCAAACTTTTTTAAATCTTTTTCACTAATCTTTTTCACAATTGGCTCTTTAGTTTTACTAGAGCTTTTTTTATATCTAGACATTGTTTTAAAACAAAAAGATAGATCAAAAAATAATCTTTTATTTTGCTTTTTAGGAATTCTAATCCCCTTAGGATATTTTATTTTTGGAATTAGAGCAGTAGATGCTAGATATTTTATTGCAACAGCCCCACTAATGTTCGCTGCTGCTGGGCTTGGCATAGATTTTGTTTCAAGAAAAATCTCAAAAATATTTAAAATGAAATATTTATATTTTCTCATAGTTCTTGCAATAATATTTGCAATCGGCTATCAGCAATTAACTGTTTCTAATGAGTTTATTGTTTCAAGAATGACTTCTTATCAAGAAATAAGAGAGGGGGGGATTTGGCTTAAAGAAAATACTCCTCCAGATGCAGCAATAATCACTGCCTCAGTAACACAAAATCAGTATTATTCAGAAAGACAAAGTTACAGCCATAATACAAATGATACTATTTTTGCTGCATGTACTGTCCAGGATGAGAATCTTATTACTAGTCTATCTACAAATGAATCCTGCCAGAGAGAAACAGAAGCAGCCTTTAATAGAAAAGTAATGAGAATAGGGGCAGATTACTATGTTCTATCTGTATTTGAGCCTGTTTTCACGCCACAATGGGCCTATAGCTATCCTGAGAGATATAATCTGACTATGGTTAAAGCATATGCTCAGGGCAATCAACCTATCTTAGTTATTTACAAATATCCAGAAAATTTCAATGCTTTTGCTTTTGAGCAACAATAAACCAAGTAACATAGCCTTCTCTATCAAGATATTCTATATTCCTTTTTTTATCAAACCAGTCTTTATAGGGTATCTCTGAATTAAAAATCCATTTGCAAAAATAAAATAAAAACATAGAGAAAATTTCAAAAAATCCTCCTCTAGAATATCTTTTTTTAGTTTTAAATCCAGATTTTTTCAAAAACTCTCTAATTTCATTTTCATTATAATGCCTATGCCCAAAATACCATGCAGGATCTAGAAAGTTAGTAAAATTGCTTTTAGGTGTTGTTAAAAGTAAAATTCCTTGTTTTTCCAAAGAATTATTTATTATTTTCAAGGCTTTAATTTCGCTATTTTTTGGAATATGTTCAATAACATCAAAAAAAGTTACAATATCAAATTTCTCTTTTGTTATCTTTTGAATATCAAAAACACCCCCTTTTTGAAATTGTATATTTTTTGTTTTGACTTCTTTTTTAGCTATTTTTAAGTCATCCCCAGATATATCAATTGCCAGGATTTTTTTTGCCTTTTTTTCAATTAATTTTTCAAAAATTCCAAAACTGCATCCAACATCAAGAATTGTTTTTCCTTTGAAATTTTCCATTCTTGCGCTTGCCCTGTGCTTTCCGCTGGTTCTTCTATTTATAGAGGTTTCAAATTTCATTTTCTTGAATTTTTAAATTTCTCATAAATCTTAATAATCTGTTTAACTCGATTATGGTATGTATGTTCTTTTATAACTCTGCGATATGCTTTTTCAGATATTTTCTTTCTTTCAGCGGGATTTTTAATATAATAATCTATTTTTTCAAACCACTCTTTTTTTGATTTTGCATAAATCATTTCTTCAGGTTTGAAGTATTTTTCCATGCAGGAAACATAATCTGTTATCTGGAATCCTTTGCACGCAGGAATTTTAAAGAATCTTTCATTCACATCTCCACCATATTCTCTTTGATAATCTTCATGAATATTTATGCAAATTTTAGATGAACCGTATATTTTTCTTTCATCTTCTAATTTGAGAGGGGGTTTCTGTATTTTTTTCAGAAATTTTATATTGAAATACTGCCCGAGTTTTTGCATATTTCCTAAAATTCTATCTTTAAATGTCCAATCCTGCCCATAAAGTTTAAGATTGTATCTTTTAGCAAGAGGAAAAAGCAGCTCTTTAAATGATTTTTTCTTCTGAGGAAGATTTGTCCCTATATAAGAAATATCTGCTGAAAATCTGCTGTCATAATTAGGAAACACAAGAGTTTTATCTGCTGCAAGAGGTATTGTTTCAAATTTTTTCCCAGTAGACTCTATAAATCCTTTCATTCTTGAATCATCTTGTTCAACAACATGATGAAATATATCTCCTAACAAGCCATTTTTAATCAATTTTATTTTTTCTTTTTCTTCACTTAAACTTTTTGCCTCATTTATCCTATACCATTTCATAGGAGATTTCCAAAAATCAATTTTTGTGAACATCACCATTCCTTTTTTTCTATATTCTTTTATTAATCCCAAGTTCAGGAACTTAAGATAATAGTTATGGGAGGAAGTCATAAGAATATCTGGCTTTATTCTTTCAAGCATATTTTTAAGATTATCTTCTGAAGTCAAGGTAAAAAATTCATATCCCAAATCAGTAAATGCATTTTTAAATCCATTATAAACAGTTCTCTGCGCATAAACTGTCTCTGTACTAGGCATATGGTAAAGGATTTTTAATTTTTTCTTCATCATTTTAAAACTAGAAATAAATAATTGCATTTATTATATTTAATTTACTTAATCCTTTTGAATTAACAATACCATAACTATAATATTTCA
>CAZWEB010000070.1:0-1267 GCA_964632115.1 Candidatus Woesearchaeota archaeon | reverse complement strand
TTTTTTTATCTCTTATCTTTGCGAAAAGCCAGACTTTAAATTTTGAAGGGATAGTATAAATGCTTATTAGATGAAAGAAATTATAAAAAAATTCTTTTAATCCAAAGTGATATGATTTATTGTTCCAGTTTCTCCATCTTATTAAGTTACTAAGCCGCTCGGTTGTTCTGATTTTCCCCCAACTAGATGAATTAGGATAATATCTATAAACTAATAGGACTTTTGGAATGCTTGCAAATTCATATAATGTTCCAATTCTAAACCATAAATCTAAATCTTCTGTTGGAGGATATCTCTTGTCATATAATCCTAATTTTTTAAATACCTCTGCCCTTATCATTGAAACAGGTTGTGCTATTGGGCAACTGAAAAATATCATTTTTCTTAAATCTGAATCTTTTTCAGGGTATTTTCTTAAAGAAACAATTTTTTTAATTGTATCGTCGAATATTTCTATATGACTTCCAACAACTCCGCATTTAGGATGGCTCTTTAAATAATCTGCCTGAAGTTTAAATCTCTCTGGTTTGGAGATGTCATCTGAATCATGTATTGCAATATATTTTCCTTTTGCTTCTTTTATCCCATCATTTCGTGTTTCTGATATGCCTTTATTTTGCTTGTGGTTTATCAACTTTATTCTTTTGTCTTTTTCTGCATATTCTTTTATTATATCCAGAGTTTTATCTGCGCTTGCGTCATTAATAATAATTAATTCAAAATTATTGAAAGTTTGTTTTAAAACAGATTCAATTGCTTCTGCAATATATTTTTCAGAGTTATAAGCTGCCATAATTACCGATATTAGAGGAGTTTTATTTTTCATGGTATCTCGGAGCAAAATAAACAATTGCTTCCTCCAAAATTTAATTTACTTAATCCTTTTGGATTAACAAGACCATAACTATAATAATTTGAATTTTCTATTAGCAAATTATTCTCTGTTGTTCTTGCCTGTATTGACTTGAATTGGTTTTGTATTAACATTTTATCCTATATTTTTTGTAACTTTTTCATTTTTTATCATAATATCTTAGTATTTTTAATCTATAAAAAATTGCTGCAGTGTCAAGTAAAATATAAAAAATAGCTCTTAGTTTGATTGTGCTTTCAAATCTGTATTTTAATTCTATTGGAGCCTCTACTATTTTATAACCCAGACGATTAGCATTTACCAAAACTTCTAAATCAAAAGCAAATCTTTTGACAATTATTTTAGGAAAAACCTGCTTTAAAACATCTGATTTAAAAAGCTTTAAACCAACCT
>CAZWEB010000069.1:0-5049 GCA_964632115.1 Candidatus Woesearchaeota archaeon | reverse complement strand
TCCTGTTCCTTTGTAAGAGCTACTGGTTCAGCAACTCTCAAACCAAAGCCTCTGCATCTTCCAAATCCTCTTCCAAAACCACGTCTGAATCCAATTCCTCTTCCACCTGCTCCGCAGGGTCCGAGTCCTCTTCCTGTCAAAGGTCCTTGTCCTGAAGGTCCTGTTTTATCTTGTCCGGGCATTTTATCCTCCATGCCTTTTAGGCAAATTTAATTCTAAGAACATAGGGTTCTTATTATGAATATATATTCATAATACTATTTAAATCTTTCGTTTTGAATAAGTATGCATAATTATTAAGAACAAGCGCACTTTTCTTCCTAACTTTATCTCTTCAATAAATCTTCAACAAGATTTCCTTCAGAATCTCTAACTTCTAATTTTTCCATACCTCTTAGAATATAATCTCCAACAACAGGACATTGCTCAACAGGAACAAATTCCAATTTAACTCTCTCTCCTTGTTTTAAATCATATCCTGCAACAATTGTCATAAAAGAAACAACCCCTAAGAGTATATAAATATTATTTCACTCGAGTCTCCACTAATTTCCCAGATTTCTCAAACTTAATCTCTGAGTTTCTCAGTTTTCTCAAAGTCACTTAGAAATAGCCGAAATTATTTAACCCTGGTCTTCACAATTTTTCCAAGCTTTAACAAACTTTCTCCTCGGATAACCTTCTCCATAATTTCTTTTATCTTAGATATTGGAACTCTGATTTGTTCTGAGGTATCTCTATCTCGAAGAGTTGCTGTTTTATCCTTTAATGACTGCTCATCCAAAGTGATTGTAACAGGAACACCAATCTCATCATTTCTCGAGTATCTTCTTCCAACACTTCCACTTGAGTCATACTTAACATAAAATTCTTTTCTGAGTTCCTTATAGCAATCTCTTGACATTTTCACAAGTTTTTCATCTGTTTTCACAATAGGAAAAATCGCTGCTTTTACAGGCGCAATTTTTGCAGGCAGTTTCAAAACAATATTTTGTCTTTTCTCATCAAACTCATATGCCTGAGTTAAAATAGCCAGGAAAACTCGTTCCATACCAAAAGTCGGCTCAATAACCCTTGGAATAACTCGCTTGCCAGATTTCTCGTCGAAAATTTCAAGTTTCTCTCCACTCTCTTGAATATGCTGATTTAAATCATACTGCCCTCGATTTGCATTTCCAGCAACTTCCATGCTTCCAAAAACATATTCGTAATCAATATCAAAAGTCGCTGAAGAATAGTGCGAGAGCTCTGTTTTTTTATGTTCTCTTATTTTTATTTTATCTTCTCGCAATCCCAAAGAATAAAACCACATTAATTGTTCAGCAAGCCAATAAGAATGCCACTCGCCAAGTCTTTTTTCTTTTAGCATCTCACTAATTGTTGTTTCTCTTAACTCCCCTTTCCCAGACTCTTGAGTTTCAGCATCCAATAATCTTAACCTCAAATTCAGGTGCTCTTTATCAAGCAATTCACACTGAGTCTCTTGAGGATGAATAAAAAACTCAAACTCCCCAATATGAAACTCTCTTGAGCGAAATAAAAAATCCCGAGGAGCAATCTCATTTCTAAAGCATTTTCCAATTTGCGCAATCCCAAAAGGCAGTTTCATTCTTGAACTCTCTGCAACTAATTTAAAATCCATAAACATTCCTTGGGCAGTTTCTCCTCTAAGATAAGCCTCCTGAGCATCTAATGCTCCGACTTTTGTTTTAAACATCAAGTTAAACTCCCCTTGTTCTAAAAACTCACCTCCGCACTCACACTTAACTTTTCCTAATTCAGACTTATCTATTTTAGTTGCTTTTTTGCATTTTTTGCATATGACTGCAATATCAGAAAAATTTGATAAATGTCCAGAAGCTTTCCATGTTCTGGGATGCGAAATAATGCTCGCATCAATTCCAACCATGTTTTCTTTTTGCTTTACAAAAAAATCCCACCAATTTTGTTTTAAGTTATTAAATAATTCTACTCCAAGAGGTCCAAAATCCCAAAATCCTGCAAATCCCCCATAAATATCACTTGAGCGAAAAACAAAACCTTTTCTTTTGCAAAAAATAGCAAGCTCTTCTATTGTGATTGGTTTTCTCTCTATCTGCTTTGTTTGTTTTTTATTTTCCCCTTCCATTTTCATTATATTTTCCTGTTTTTCTTGGTTTAAAATACTTTTCATTTTTTCTTTCATCTTCTCTTCAGCTTCTTTCCGCGTCTTGCCCAAATATCCTAAACTAATTGACTTGACTTTCTTGCCTTCTCTTCTGGATTCTCGCAAATAATAATAATCATGCCCTTTAACTTTTTGCTTTGCAATATATGCCATTTTATATTATTTTTAACTATTTCTACACTCTGATTTATTCAGCATCACTTAAAGACAAAACAACAAAACCATGTTTTTTAATTTCATCTTCAGTCCAGAATTTAAGTTCCTTAGTTTTCAAAATAAAACCAATTTTTCTCTTTAATTTTCTTCCTGTATATTTCCCAGTCAAAGGATTATATTCTTCAAGAATAAGTATATCTCCTTCGCAAAAATCAAAATCCCCTAATCTTAAATCAAATTTCTTTTCTCCTAATAAAATTTTCTCAAAAAATTCAGGCCAGCATTTTTTTCTTATCTCAACCATAAGTTATACACTACAAAATAGTTTATAAATCTTTTGTTGTAGTTTATAACTCTAAACTCCTTTGTTCTAAGAAATAAATTCCAGAATCTCAGGAATTTCTAAAACTTCATTAAAGTGCTCGTGATTTTTTTTTATTATTGTCTTCGCACCAAGATTTTTTTCAAATAATTCAGAATCAGAAACAGGAACATAAGGATCATTATCAGAAAAAACAGCAAGAAAACGCGAACAATGAGTTTTTACCTTGTCAAAATCAATTTTCTTTTCCAGCCAGGGCTTTGCAATTTCATCTTCTCCTTTTTCAAGCCCTTTTAAACTAAACCACCCTGCAGCAAAAGCACATCCGCCAACTTGGGTATTTTCAGGCAGTTTTTCCAAAAACCTAAGTATTGCCTGGCATCCAATACTATGCCCTACAAAATAAGTTTCTTTGTCTAATTCATTAATATTAATATTTTTCTCTAAAAAACCAACCCATGAATCTATCTTAGGATTGTCTGTGTCTGGCATGTCAAAAGAAAGAACTTCTATTCCTTTTTCAGATAATTGCTGTTTCAACCAGTCAAACCAGCCTCCGCTTGAGCTCCCGCCCCAACCATGCACTAGATAAACTTTTTTCATTATAAGGTTAAAAATAAGGAATATTTAAACCCTTCTTGTCTTTGTCACCCCATCTTCAAAATCATTGTAGCACTCTCTGCATAAAACCAATTCTCCCCTAATCCATCTAACAAAATCATATTCTAAAACATCTATGATTTTATCACAAAAATTGCATTGAATTGTTTTCATTTTAATCCTCAGTCAAGAAAATTATATTGCTCAGACATTAATTTTCTCTTTTAAAAAGCGCAGGAGGGGACTCGAACCCCTGAATAGAGGCTTTCATCTTGTTATGGCACTCTTAGGAAAGTTGAGTGTCAAAGAAACCTAGGTTTCCTTACATCTGCAGGCCTCCGCCGTAGCCGCTGGGCCACCTGCGCATAAATCATAAAATTCATAGAAATAACAAGTTTTTAAATTTAGTTGTTGCAATAAAACAGGCCCATGATTAGTTAATCCTGATAATAAACTTAACGACGTTTTCCTCGGTGATTAACCATAAATTTGTTGTCTATGTCCAATCTTAAGAATTTTTATTAAATCCTTATCAAAGATAAAAATGATTCTATAATCTCCAACCCTCAATCGGTAATCATTGCTTGCCTTTAGCTTTTTGATATCACAAGAAGATGGATTTTCTGACATTTCATCAATCTTTTTTATTATTCTTCGAGAAATCGAAGGCTCTAATTTATCTAATTCCTTTAAAGCCTCTTTTTCATAAAATATTTGATATTTCATTATAATCCAAATCTTTTTTTGACATCTTCATGAGAAACAAAATCTTTGCTTTTTCTTCTTTCTTCTATTTCTTTCTTAGTTCTTTCATTTATATCCAAATCGTCTTCAATCATCCTTTCAATTATTTCATTATAGGTTTCTCTTTCTATCAACTTCATATTGTCTAAAACGATTTTTACTTTATCTGAAATTTGTATTGTAGTTGACATTTTTATAACTCCTTATAATTGATTATAAACCATCATAGTATTTAAATATTTCTATCTCAGTTTATGTGGCTAACTTAATCATAAGGATAAACGCCGCGATGTAGATAGAGGTCAAAAATGTCACCTATTTATAAATGGTAGATTTGATTTGTGAAGATTTTTAAAATAGAGTTTCATTAGATAATGATGAAAAAAGATCCTTATTTTTTGTATAGGCATCATAATGATATAAATTCCGTATTAGGAGCTGTAAAGTCATCAGAATTGCCAGAGGACTTTCAATTAAAATTTTTATTTCTTATATCACAAAGGGGGGATGTTTTTGAGGCTATTAAGGAATGGATGCCTTCAAAATACACTTATAATATACTAGAAGAAGGAAAAAATAAATTGACTATAAAAATTGAAAAACATCTTAATAAAGAAGGAGATGTTCTAAGTGGGGTTTTTCACATTGAACGATATGAAAACAGCCCAATTTATGTAGTCCTTACACACGAAAGTCAAAAATTTGTAAAGAGGGTGATTCTTGAATTTTTTAATAGTAATTATTCAAACGCTTCGCGATTGTATCTCACTTCTAATCAATTACAATTTCTTTTAGAAACAATAAAAAACAAATTGGATTGTGAGATTATCACTGAGAGAGTTATTTCATATAGTAGAATTGATCAAAGCAAAATTATATCACCTGGTCTAAAGAATAGAAAAAAAGAATCTGATTTAAGATGGACTGAAGAAAGTTATAAATCTTCATTTCAGAGAGCTGCTGAAAATGATCAATGGGTTGACAAAATTTCATTCTATGATAAAAAAGAAGATAAAATCTTATTTTCTGCTTCTCTCTCAAGGGAAGGTCTGTTTAAATG
>CAZWEB010000068.1:1286-5148 GCA_964632115.1 Candidatus Woesearchaeota archaeon | reverse complement strand
AGATGCTCCGCTTGTTGATATGAAACAACAAATTTTAAACAAATTAAAAGGAAAAATTAAAGGAACAGAAGTTGCCTTGTCAATAGCAAGTGGAACAGGAAAAGAACACATGGCCTTAATTTCTGCACTATTGAGCCTGCCTGCTGGAATAAGATTTACAGCCCTGACAAAAGAAGGAATTGTTTTTATGTGAGAAAATGCCTCATCCCCTACCTTTCTCTAAAATTCTTACTAGAAAAAAATATGCTATGGATATCTTTTATTCTGAAGGAAATACAGATTTAGATGACTATGAAGACTGGTTAGAATTAAAAATAACTCCTTTTGAAGTAAATGGTTTTAAATGTAATTTTAAAGATGCAAATGAAAGTACAAAAATAATCTCTGTTATCCCCCCATTTAGAAGAGCCATAAAAGAAGAGGAGATCCTAAAATGTTTAGATAAATCGGAAGTTGGAAATATATCTCAGATAAATGCTTTACGCGCTTGGCAGTATTTACAATTTGCGAGGGCTTTTTGGGAATAAGATTAAATCTCATTTTTTTTGAAAATATCTTTTATGGGAATGTTGTAATATACCAGCCAAATCTGTCCTTTTCTATACCCTCGGCAATTATTTGTTCAACATGCTTAACGTCTCGAAGTTTTTTTGTATTTCTAACTGCATGTTCATATATCTCTTTTGTAGTCTTTTTTCCACCAGATTGCTTGTCAAAATCATAACCATATCCTATATAAACTGAAAAATGGAATCTGATTTTATGCTCTTCATTAATTCTAAGTTCACCCATTGATTGAATAATATTTTTTGTTAATTCTTCATTACCTTCTGCCACTATACTTAATTTAGGATAATCTTTAAGTGTAGATGTCATTTTTGCCAGAACAATTCTTTCTAATTCTTCATTTTTTACCATATTTATTGACTATTAATCAATTTAATAAATATTGTTGTTGTAGAAAGTGTATCTTATGTTATTATATACTGTTTTCCTTAATCTTCATTTATATCTAATTTTTCCTAAATCTCACTTTCCTTAATCTTCATTTATATCTAATTTTTCCTAAATCTCACTTTCCTTAATCTTCATTTTCTTTTTGTCTTTTCCAAGCAAGACAACACAGCTGTATTCGTGCTCTCCAAGAATTTTATAACCTAAATCTTTTAATTCTTTTGCTAATTTCTTAGAGAATATTTTGACTTCCTCATGAAAAGGCATTTTATCATAACCCATCCTTTCCCTAGAGTATCCCAATGATTTAAACCCCTTAACATGAATAAAATCAGGCTCTGCTTTTTTTATCAGTGTCGCATACTCTTTCACATGCTCCTCTTCCATATTAGAGAGGTTATCTATAAATGATTCTTTCTTATTTTTATCTTCTCTTACAAGAGTTAATCGGACAACTCGCCTTGTTTTCCCTTTAAGTTTATTGATTATCTCAAGAGTTTTGTTAAACTCTTCCCATGCGTTTTTCTTCATTGAGCGATGCCATATCTTAAAAAGTTCTTCATTAGGGGTGTTCATTGACAGAGTGAGTTGGCTCGGCAATGTATTTTCTTTTTCAAGTTCCTTAATTTTTTCAGGTTCAAGCCCGTTTGTGACGAGAAAAGAAATTGCTTTTCTTTTTCTTATTTCTTTGATTAAATCACCAATATAAGGATACAGTGTTGGCTCTCCTGAAAGAGAAAAAGTAAAAAGAGTAGGATTTATTGCTTCTTTATATGTTTTTTCATCAACATTTTTATTTCCTTTAAATCCAATCATCAGCTTTTTTCTTGCCTGAATAATATTTTCAAGAATATCTTCTGGTTTGTCTGGACAAAGCATCTTAGTTCCAAGATTATTTTCAATTGGCCTCCAGCAATGCAGGCACTGGTTATGGCACCACATAACTGCCGGAGAGAACTGACAGCACCGGTGGCTTTTAATGCCATAGAATTTTTCTTTCCAGCAAACCCCTTTTTTATTCAGGGAATTCTTTGTCCATAAGCAAATCTGAACAGCACTATTATTCCCAACAGTTTCATAATGCTGTTTTTTCAGGAGTTTTTTTATTTTTTCAGATAGCATATAAAATAAAACAGAAACAGGTTTAAAAAAACTTTCCCAAAGACGCAAAAAGCCAGGCACCCATTATAATAAGAACCATAAGAAGAATAACATAGACTACTCCTTTAGAAATTTTCTTTGCAGTTTTTTCACTTTTTGTAATTGCAAGAACAGTTAGGTAGAAAAATCTGCCCCCGTCAAGAAAACCTGCAGGCAGCATGTTAAACAGAGCCACAAGAACATTAATTATAATAATCCACCATAACAAATCCCTTATGAAAATAACAAAATTACTGTTAAATTTTGGAGTGTATTCTACAGAAGGATCTTTGAAACTGTTGAAAAACTTTATTAATATTCCGCGATAGCTCAGAGAATCTATATTTGAACTGCTTACTCCAAGAAATGCCTTGCCTTGATTGTCATATTCTCCGAGTTTTATGTCATAGGAAAGTATTTCTCCTTCAGCTCTTGTTTTTATATTAACCTCATCTCCTGGTTTATATCTTGCAATCTCTCCTGAGAAATCTTCCTGGTTTTTTATTTCCACATTGTTAAATTCTATTACGGTACCTTTTAATCCAGCACTTATAGCAGGATAATCCCCATAGGCCCCTATTAGTTCACTTCCTGACTCTAATTGTTTTTTCAAAACTTCCAGATTTGTAAAATAATCTTTTTCTTCAGTCTTAATTTTTGTTAGATTTATTTTTTCTTCATTAAATTGTATAATCAAATCATTTTCTATTTTATTATTTTCTATTAAATTCGAAAATTTCTCTGCATTTAAATTTTCTATAGAATAGTTTCCAACAGCAACAATAGAACTAACATTTAAACCATCTACAACATAATTGCTGAATATTGCTCCTGACTGGGTAAATGCCATGCTTAGAAAAATCCAGGCAATTAAAATAAAAATTAAAGCAGTGATAATATTTGCAAAAACTCCTGCAGAGAGTATTGACATCTGTGTGAATTTGCTTTTTTTCAGCATTTGTTTTTCATCAGGTTCTACAAATGCCCCTACCAACGGCCCAAGAAAAGCAAAACCAGTTGATTTAATTTTTATTCCTGCAAATCTTGCAAAAATTCCATGAGAAAATTCATGAACTACTGCGACTACAAGTATGGAGAGAATAAAGTAAGTAAAGTAAAACGGCGGAAAGAGGCTTTGAACTCCAAAAATTTGAGGGAAATATGGAATCAGAGGCATTATGGGCGGAGCAGAAATAACATTAACAATTTCTTTTGCTTGAAAGATATATGTATAAACAACTTTTATGAATAAAAAAATCATACTTACCATTAAAGCATAACCTATAATTAATGAAAAATATCTCAGAACCCTCAAAGTTTTCTTGTATTTTGTCCCAATAAAATCAATAAATTTTATTCCAACCTTAGTTTTATACAAATACATAAGCCATTCTCTTTTAAGATTTTTTCTCCTTTTGTAAAGAAAAATAATTAAGAATAAGCAGAAAGCTACTAGGAAAACTAAGTCATAATAAAAAAATTTCATTTTTGCTCTTTTTTATTTCTTTCTTTTTGGTCTAAAATCTTTTGAGTCGCAATTTCTGCATTTGATTTTTCCAGTAAGTATTTTTTTGGAATCTGCCCTGATTTTCGCACTGCATCTTTTGCACACAAAAATATTCTTGAACAATCTTGCCTGTGCTGCTGCGATTTTTGCCATGTTAGTTATCTTTTGTTTATTTATTTAAAATTTTTATTGTTATTTTTAGTTTATTTATCTAAAACTTTCTTTTAATTATTCTTTGTTCATTTATTTTCCAGTATTCTA
>CAZWEB010000068.1:0-1186 GCA_964632115.1 Candidatus Woesearchaeota archaeon | reverse complement strand
GTTTCAATTTCCATATCAAGTGTCTCGAAACTTTCCAAATCCATGACACTTGCTCTTTCTCCTGTAACACTCAAAATCTGAGCCTTTTTCTTTTCAATAAGGGGAATTTCCATTCTTTCATGTCCAGGAACTACTAAAACTCTTTTTTTCCCGTCAAAAATTCCAATAGCCTCCATTCTACATTTAGCATGCCCGTGTTTTCCTGTTTTGCTTACATCCATGCTCCTAACAGTACAGGGAGCACCCTCAATAAATATACTTACTCCAGGTTTTGCATCAGTAGCATCTATAATCTTAAAGACCATATTTAATTCAGAAAAAGTAGATTTATAAATGTTTTTAGAAACATTTATAACAAGTTATATTATCAAATTAATATGAAAACCAAGAAAAATGAATTTATTGAAATAGAATTTACAGGCAAAATTAAAGATACAGGAGAAATATTTGATACTAATATAAAAGAAGAAGCGCAAAAGATTGACTCAAAAGCAGAGCCAAAACCAATAATAGTCTGCATAGGTGAGGGCATGCTTGTAAAAGGATTTGACAAAGCCCTTGAAGAAAAGGAAACAGGTAAAAAATATACTATTGAACTTTCTTCTGAAGACTCTTTTGGGAAAAAAGACCCTAAAATGATTAAACTTCTTCCAATGTCTGTTTTCAAGCAGCAGAATTTAAATCCTGCGCCCGGGATGATTTTTAATTTTGATAATATTATTGCAAGAATCATCACAGTTTCAGGAGGAAGAATTTTAACAGATTTTAATAATCCCTTGTCTGGCAAGGAGATTACTTATGAATTTACTATAAAAAGAATTATTTCAGATGAAAATGAAAAAATAAATTCTCTTCAGGATTTCTTTTTTAAAAAAAGATTTGATTTTTCAATAAATGATAAAAAGATAACTTTTAACAAGGAAGCAGAGCCTTTTTTAAAGTTATTCAAGGAAAAGTTTAAGGAACTGCTTAAAAAAGAGATAGATGTTAAAAATCAAGAGAAAACCGCAAACAAAGAAGACAAGACAGTTAAAAATGAGGAAAAGACATCTAAACAAGACAATAAAATCTGAACTCTCGCCAAGAGTTTATAAGAATATTACTGCAATGTATATAAATTTCTATATAAAAATTTAAAAAGCCAAAGAGCTTTTTTGAAACATGGCTGAACTTTTCAAAAGAGATG
>CAZWEB010000067.1:0-5481 GCA_964632115.1 Candidatus Woesearchaeota archaeon | reverse complement strand
CCTGTTGAGGTTATTGCAAAATGAAATTCACTGAAGAAAAACTGGAAAAAGCAGTAATTGAATTATTCCTAGAAGAAAAATATACTTATGTTTGTGGAGAAGATATTCATAAAGAAGTTTCTGAAGTTTTACTTAAAGATGATTTAAAAGCATATTTAAGAAATAAATACTCTAAAGAAAAAATTACTGAGAATGAAATTGAAGCAATTATAAGAAAATTAGAATTATTTCCATCATCTGCTTTATATGAATCAAATAAAGAAATAATAAAATTAATTGCAGATGGTTTTATTCTAAAACGAGAAGACAGAAGCAAAAAAGATTTATTTATTCAATTAATAGATATAGAAACTATAAAGAACAACATTTTCAAAATAGTTAATCAACTTGAAATTCAAGGTTTTGAAAAAAGAATCCCTGATGGAATTGTTTATGTTAATGGTTTACCTTTAGTTGTGATTGAATTTAAATCTGCAATAAAAGAAAACACAACAATATTAGATGCATATAAACAATTAACTATTAGATATCAAAGAGATATTCCTGAACTTTTCAAATATAATGCTTTTTGTGTCATAAGTGATGGAGTAAATAATAAAGCAGGTTCTTTATTTGCACCTTATGACTTTTTCTACGCTTGGAGAAAAAAAGATGGAACAGATATTCCTGAAGTTGATGGAATAAATTCTCTTTACACTATGATTACAGGAATGTTTAATAAAAAAACATTATTAGATGTTGTTCAAAATTTCATATTCTTTCCTGACACAAACAAAAAAAAGATGAAAATTGTTTGTCGTTATCCTCAATATTATGCTTCAAGAAAATTATTTGAATCTATAAAACAAAATATGCGACCAAGTGGCTCTGGAAAAGGTGGAACTTGTTTTGGAGCAACTGGAAGCGGTAAAAGTTTTACTATGCTTTATTTAACAAGATTATTAATGAAATCTCAAGAATTATCAAGTCCTACAATTGTTTTAATCACAGACAGAAATGATTTAGACGACCAATTATCAGAACAATTCACAAATGGAAAAAAATTCATTGGAGATGACAATGTATTAAACATTACAAGCAGAGATAAACTAAAAACTGAATTAAGAGGAAGAAAAAGTGGAGGAGTTTATCTTACAACTATTCAAAAATTCACTGAAAATATTGATTTATTAACAGATAGATCAAATGTAATTTGTATTTCTGATGAAGCACACAGAACTCAAACAAATTTAGACCAGAAAATAAAACTAACTGCAAAAGGAGTTAAAAAAACATTTGGTTTTGCAAAATATTTACATGATTCTTTGCCTAATGCAACCTATGTAGGATTTACTGGAACTCCAATTGATGCAACTTTAGATGTTTTTGGAAAAGTAGAACATGCATACACAATGAAGGAATCTGTTGAAGATAAAATCACTGTGAGAATTGTTTATGAAGGTAGAGCAAATAAAATAATTCTTAATAATAATAAATTAAAAGAAATTGAAGATTATTACAAGAAATGTTCCGATGATGGAAGTAATGAATATCAAATCGAAGAAAGCAAGAAAGCAGTTTCAAAGATGGAAGTAATTCTTGGAGATCCTGATAGATTAAAAGATTTAGCAATAGATTTTGTAAATCATTATGAAACAAGAGTTTCTGAAGAGGCTTCTGTTTTGGGAAAAGCTATGTTTGTTTGTTCAAGTAGACCAATAGCATATGAATTCTACAAAGAAGTTATTAAATTAAGACCTGAATGGGCTAAAATAAAACAAAGTGCAGATAATAAAAAATTAACACCACAAGAGAAGAAGGAAATCAAACCAATTGAAAAAATTAAAATGGTTATGACTCGAGATAAAGATGATCCTAAAAAATTATACGATTTACTGGGAACAAAAGACCATAGAAAGGAATTAGACAGACAATTCAAGAATCCTAAATCTAATTTTAAAATTGCTATTTTAGTAGATATGTGGCTTACTGGATTTGATGTTCCTTTTTTAGATACAATTTACATAGATAAACCAATCCAACAACATAACTTAATTCAGACAATTTCAAGAGTAAATCGTGTTTTTGAAAACAAAGAAGCTGGTTTAGTAGTTGATTATATTGGAATTAAGAAAAATATGAATTTAGCATTAAAGAAATATTCTGATGTAGATTCTAATGACTTTGAAGATATTTCTAAAATGGTTGTTGTAGTAAAAGACCAACTTGATTTACTTGCTAAATTATTTAACAATTTTAACAGCAAAGACTATTTTGAAGGAACTCCACTCCAACAACTAAATTGTTTAAACAGAGGAGCAGAATATGTTCAAATAACTGAAAAGACAGAAAAAAGGTTTATGAACATTGTAAAAAAACTTCGTTCTACATACAAACTTGCAGTTTCTAGTGAAGATATAACTCAAAAAGAAAGAGATTATATTCATTTTTATTTTGGAATTTCCTCAATTATTCATAAACTGACTAAAGGAGATGCACCAGATACTGCACAAATGAATGCTCGTGTCAGGGAAATGATTAAAGAAGCATTAATTAGTGAAGGTGTAGAAGAAATTTTCAAAATAGGCGAAGAAAATGCAAAATATGGAATTGATATTTTTGGCGAAGAATACATGGCTAAAATTGATAAAATTAAACTTCCAAACACTAAATTAAAATTAATTCAACAGATTCTAAAAAGAGCAATTGATGAATTTAAGAAAGTAAATAAAATTAAAGGTGTTGATTTTTCAAAAAAATTCAAGACACTTGTAGATGTTTATAATGATAGAAAAGATGATTTAAACTTTGCAACAGATGTACTTAATGATTTAGTAGATAAATTTACAGATTTATTTAATGAATTGAAACAGGAAAAATCTTCTTTTGAAAAAATAGGAATCGATTTTGAAGAAAAAGCATTTTATGACATATTAAAAGCAGTTGCTGAAAAATATCAATTTGATTATTCTCATGAAAAACTAATAAAACTTTCTTGTGAAATTAAAAAATTAGTTGATGATAAGGCAAGATATACAGATTGGTCAAAAAGAGATGACATTAAAGCAGAATTGAAAATGGATTTAATTATCTTGATGGATAAACACAAATATCCTCCAGTTCCAAGAGATGAAATTTTTAAAGAAATATTTGAACAAGCAGAGAATTTTAAAAAATATTCAAATATAAATTAAATTTCAATTCCCAACAACCTTATCTCTAATAACAATTCTTCCCTTCTTGGATTGCTTTTATTGTCCTCTCCCAAACTTCCTCTTCAATTTTCTTTTTTAATTCCTCATCATCTTTTAATCTTTCAACTTCAATCATCCTCTCCTGCTCTTGTTTTTCCAGCTTCTTTTGAAGATTCTCCATTTCAGTTGAACTAAATTTTTCATCTAATTCTTTATTTTTGCCCCCTATTTCCTTTCCGAATCACTGATCAAAACAAGTAACCTCTCCCTCTCAGCTGGGAAGTTTTAGTATAACAATCTTTTTAATTGAAAGATGAGTAGATTTTTTATGAATATTTCAGAGCTAAAATATTTGCTGGGAAAACTCATTCATGAGATGAAAGAATATAGAAAGAGGGATAATACTATTGGATACAATCTGACCTTACAACACAAATATCATGACTTTCTAACTCAATGTGGTCAACCTTTATTTAATAATTCCAATTACCTAAAAAATTCTTATAATCTCGAAAATATAGAAAGCATTCTAGACGCACTGAATTATATTGGAACACTTCTTGATCTTAAGGAAAATAGAATAAAAATAGAACTTGAAGGCACCTTTTTAAATCATGCAAGACAAATGTTGGATCAAGCCGGAATTGCATTTAAAAATAATGATTTTCCAGGAGTCAGTAATAAATTAAATACTTGTGTTGAATTAATGTTAAAAGAAGTTCTTGATATTCCTACAACGATTAAAGGAATAAATGTTTCCAAAATTATTGATATTATGATTAGTGGAGAAATAGGGCCCACAAAATATTTAGAAGAAGTAAAAAAGCATGTTCTTTTAGATAACTTGGTTAAACATCAAGGCATGACTATTGTTGAAGTAAGAGCAGGAACTGCAATTTCTTCAGTAGAGAATCTTTTGAAAAAACTTCCAAAAGAGCCATTAAAACTTGATAATGAGATTTTAAACAAAATTTGGTCTGGAGTTAACTAATTAAACATCAACTACTATCTGTGTGGAAATTTTTTGAATTAATCAAAGTCAATCTTTAAGTCAGTAGGGGAATTTAAAACATCTTTACCTTCATAAAATTTATCTTTGTCTGTATCATAAACAATTTCTCCTTTTGCAAATTTAAAGAATAATTTTTTAAGATTATTTATCTCTGATTCATATTTAGTTTTATCTTCCTTAGTTAGCATATCTTCATCATCAATTTTATCTCTCCTTCCTAAAAATTCAGAATAATAAAATATTTTATCTTCTTTAGACCAACCCATTCTATACATTAAATCCTTATTTGTTTTATATTTATCAAGCCAAAATATACTAGAAATATGTCTAATATCATAAAGTTTTAATTTATCATAAGTTCCTCTTGCTTTTGTTTTTTTATCTCCAAATAATTTTTTAGAAAGTGTTCTTAAATATTTATTAAAAGCAGGTTGATTAATTTGAATTAATAAATCGCTATCTTTTAATTTATTTTGTTTAACATAATTTTTTAGAAGTTGTGAGCAGTGCATTAATTTTATTGTTCTTTCAAATGTCTTAGAAACTTTCTCGCCATTTTCTCTTTTATCTGGAATATTTAATTCTGAAAAGTCTTCTGAAAAATCACTTACAATAATTCTATAAGCTTCTTGTGGTCTGACCCCACTGTCATAGAGGAATAAAATCAAAGCCCTATAGTCTCCTCTTGCAACATCTATTAATTCTCTCATTTGTTCATTAGTCAAATATACCCAAGAAGGTTTCCCATTACTATAATCACTTCTGGCTAAATCTTCAGTAATATCCTCTTTAACTTTTTTAGTTTTTAATAGCCATCCCCAAAAAGTTTTTACATTCTTAACAAAATCACCAGTGCCATTGTAAACCTTTCCCTTGGACTTTTTAACCTCTCCCCTTGCCATATTATCAAAAAGAGCGTGTAATTCTTTCTTATTAATTTTTTCAAATTCTTTATTACCAAAATGCCTATTAAGAAATATACAAATACCTCTTAATTTTAAAAGTGTTCCAGGAGCTCTTCTACCTTTCTTTGCTTTTGGAACATTAATCCCAAGTTCAAAATCTTTAATGAAAGCAAGAGTTAAATCAGAATTATGTTTTGAAAAATCAGGTAACCCTTTTTTGTCATTCTCTTTAGCTTCCTCCCACTGCCTTATTTTCCCATTAATATCAAGTTTTTGCATACCTTGTTATAGACGGTATCATTTTTAAATGTTGTGGAGGGTCTAACTAAAAGTTTTACGCCCCAGCCGGGAATTGAACCCGGGTTTCCTGCGCGACAGGCAGGTGTCTTAA
>CAZWEB010000066.1:0-5483 GCA_964632115.1 Candidatus Woesearchaeota archaeon | reverse complement strand
TTATTTTTATTTTTGTTTAAACCTTTATTCATAACTTGTTTCTTATTGATATCTATATTATTTCCTGCTTTTCTCTCCCTCTTTTTCATGTATCTTTAAGGAATCTAAGGTTTAAAAATCTAATTGAGAAAATAATCACAAGGATTTGCTGGTTTCTTGCAGGTTTTCAAATACAAAAGTTGGTTTTTTATATTGAAAAGATTTAAAAACCGACTTTTGTATGATAATTTATTCTGCTTTAAACTTAGTGGAAATTAATAATATTGAAGGCAGGATAAAATAATAAAAACAATTCAAACAAGTACTATAAAAGAAAATTTACTAATTAACAAAACAAAATCTTATAGTTATGATATTGGTAATTCAAAAAGTTAAGTAAATTAAATTCAAAATAAAAACAAGAATATTTAAAAATGGCACAAAATATGGCAAGAGATAAAAACCTAGGTTGTCTTGCTAAATAAAATTTAAAAATGGCACAAAAAGAAGCACAAATAGAAAATATAAAGAAAATTAGCAAAGATAGAAGTAGAATCAGAAACATAGCGACAAGCGCGCACATACATCACGGAAAAACAGCTATGACTGATAATCTTCTTGCAGCATCTGGTTACATGGCTGAAAAAAATGCAGGGAATTTAGATGCGGGAATGGCAACATGGCAACATTCTGACGAGCAGGAAAGACTGCTTACTGTAGATTCTGCAAATGTTTCAATGGTTCATGATTTTAGAGGAGAAGAATATCTTATAAATTTAATTGACACTCCAGGGCATGTTGATTTTTCAGGAAATGTTACGAGAGCCATGAGGGCAATTGACGGAACAATTGTTTTGGTTTGCGCATCAGAAGGAATTATGCCACAAACAGAAACAGTTATTAAGCAGGCACTCAGAGAAAGAGTAAGACCTGTTTTATTTATTAATAAAGTTGATAGGCTTATAAAAGAACTTAAGCTCGGGCCTGAACAAATGCAAGAGCGGTTTCTAAAAATTTATCAGGCATTTAACAAATTAATAGAAAAGATTGCAGAACCAGAGTTTAAAGAAAAATGGAAAGTAGATATTAATGACGGAGGGGTTGCTTTTGGAAGTGCAAGAGACAACTGGGCTTTATCTGTTCCTTTTATGAAAAAAAAGAGCATTACATTCAAGGATATTTTTAATTTATACCAAATGTCCGAAGAAGAAAGAAAAGTTTGGACATGGAAAAATGCCCCATTATATGAAGTACTGCTTGACATGGCAGTAAAGCATCTTCCAAGCCCTATAGAGGCGCAGAAATACAGAATTCCGAAAATCTGGCATGGAGATCCTGAAAGCGAATTTGGAAAAGGACTTATAAACTGCGACCCAAATGCAAAACCCGCTTTTATAATAACAAGAATTATAGTAGACCCAAGAACAGGAAAAGAAATTTCAGCAGGAAGACTTTTCTCAGGAACATTAAGAGTAGGCGACGAGGTTTATCTTAATCTTGCAAAACAAAAACAAAGAATTCAGCAGGTTTTAATTTACAGCGGAATAAAACCAGAGCAAGTTGAAGAAATCGGGGCTGGAAATGTAATTGCTATTTCAGGGATTACATCAGAAGCAGGAGAAACAATAACTCTTGAAGAAGAAACCCCTTTCCAGGAAATCAAACACATGTTTGAACCAGTAGTTACTCAGAGCATTGAAGCCAAGAAGCATACTGACTTGCCAAAACTTATAGATGTTTTGAAAGTAGTAAGAAAAGAAGACCCGACTATAAAAGTTGAGATTAATGAAGAAACAGGACAGCACTTAATTTCTGGAATGGGCGAGCTACATTTGGAAATAGTTACTAACAGAATCAAAACAGAGAAAAATGTAGAGGTTTCAACATCTCCTCCAATTGTGGTTTATAGAGAAACTGTTACAAAACCAAGCAGGATTTGCGACGGAAAATCGCCTAACAAACATAATGTATTTTTTATGCAGGTTGAACCTCTTGAACCTGAAGTTTACGAAGCAATAAAATTAGGAGAAATTTCAGAGGGCAGAGTAAAAAAGAAAAATGAAATTCTATGGAAAAAATTATCTGAACTTGAAATTCCAAATGATGAAGCAAGACAATACAGAGAAATTTACAAAGGATGTGTTTTGCAGGATAGAACAAAAGGAGAAGTTCATATTGGAGAAGTTATTGAAATGGTTATGGATGCATTTGAACAGGTTGTTAATGCAGGGCCAATAGCAAGAGAGCCTTGCATGAAACTAAAAGTTATGCTGACAGATATTAAACTGCATGAAGATGCAATTCACAGAGGTCCTGCACAAGTTTATCCTGCTGTAAGAGATGCTATAAGATCAGCAATGCAGGATGCAAATACAGTTATGTATGAACCTCTTCAGATTCTTCAGATTGAAGTTCCCCTAGATAATATGGGTGACGCAAGCAATCTTGTTCAGAGCAAAAGAGGACAAATGATGGGATTTGAACAGGAAATGGATGGAGTGTCTATGAGGGTAAAACTTCCTGTAGGAGAAATGACAAATCTTGCAGGAGATTTAAGAAGCGCAACAGCAGGCAGAGGAACTTTTTCTGTTGTGGACCAGTCATTTGAAAGAATGCCGACTGAAGTTCAAAACAAGGTTGTGAGGCAAATCAGAAGCAGAAGAGGATTGGCTGAGAATGAATAAGATTATTTCTTAGATGCTGGTTTAAAAGAAATAAATTAGCTTTCTGAAGCTCCCGACGATAAAGAAACATAACTATTTTTAATGAATTTTAGCCTATTGACAACAATTTAGAAATTTACTTTAGAAAGCTAAGTAAATACGTTTAAAAGGAGGATTTAAAAATAAGGTAATCTCTCTTAATGGAAAGGCAATAAATTTAGGAGAGTTTGAGATAAAATGTATTTAAACTTCTGTTTTCTGAAATAAGTATGAACTCATGTAACTCAAAACCCAACCCATTTAGGACTATGCGATTATGGGAAGAAGAATTAATCAACAGATATAAAAAATCCTCTTGGTATAAAAAATCTTTTTGGTGGATTGTTTTCTTATTATTAATATTATTTATTGCCTTGCAAATATTAATAATCCTAAATATAAAATGAAACCTTTAATCAAAAATCTGCTTTTTGTATTAGGATTTATTTTTATTATGTTGGTCATTCTATTTTTAAATACTTATATTCACGAACAAGCACATATAAACTCAGCAAAAGAACAAAATATTTCTTTTAAGCTTAGAAATATTGAATGGAAACCTCAAATTGATGGTTGGGGTAGTGGTTTTTCCATACCAACTAATCAAGAAGAATGCGAGAAATTTAATTCTCTTTTATTAGAAAATAAACAGAAAATAACTCATGGGGGTGTCAAAGCAGAATTTTTATTCATCTCCTCTTTATTATTTATTTCTCTATTCATATTAATCAAATATGTAAATAGGCTATGGCACCATAATTGGGTATTATTCGTTTTGTTAATCTTGTTTAATTTATTATTTTTTGTTATGATCTTTTATACTTTCAAAGGAAATGTTTTCACTTCAAACCCCCAAGCAGATTGGAATTTCTTAAATTTTTCAGATTGTTCTATTTATGGATAAATTAAAAATAAAGAATTGAAAAATCCTAATCAATCCTCTCCCAACAAGTAATTTCCCCCCTCTTTTTTATTAATAATAGAGATTGAATGATTATTAAGAAAATCTTTTCCAATAAAGCTTGGCAATTCTTGTGCAAGATAACCTTTCACTTTTGGAATGCCCACATAAATCTCCTGCTCAAATTTTTTTATATCTCCATTTTCATCTCTAAAATTGATTTCACAGACACCTAGTTCTATTAAATCTATATTAACATTTCCAAGTTGAACATTATATTTGGATTGTTTAGAACTATAAGGTATTCTTGTTCTTTTTATAGAACTTTCACTAATTATAGTAAATGGACAACCAGTATCAACAATACCTTTGCAAAAAAAGGTTGGTAAATTCCCATACTTAACAGAAAAAGTAATCATATCCCTTTCAAAACCTAAGCTTTTTCCACTAAATAATGGAATTTTAAACATATTACAGAACCATTATGCCTTCTTCTTCAGGAACAAACTCTATAACTGTTTTCGCAGGGTCTATGTTTTTACCTTCTAATAATTTATTCACTTCTTCTATAGAATTTCCAGAGGCAATAACTTTTCCTATTTTAATTGCAACAAACTTATTCAAGAAGTTTTTCCTTAAATCTTCTTTTTTGTTCTGAAATAAAATAGAATCTGTTTCAAAAGATTTTAATTCCATAGCGAGTGTATTGTTTATCATTTCAAAATTATTGCCTCTTATTTTCTTAATAAGGTTATGCCTTTGTTTATATATAAATCTTTGTAAAAATTCATTTAATCACAACAAACTTTATAAGCACTGATTTTTTATGAGATTTCACTGAGCCGGAATTTATTCTGGAAAATCTAAATTAAAGAGTTGATTTAATTTAAAATGACAAAAAGCAGCAAAAGCCAGAAGAATAAAAAGAACAGAAGTAGATTTAATAATTTTCCCAAAGGTGCAAAAAGTAGCATTAGTTATGACATGCGGGTTGGTTTAGAACATATCTCGCGAACACAAAGAAGAGATAGTGGAAGAGCTGTAACTGAAGCGCAAATCAGAAAATTCACAGAGATGCCAATATTTGAAAGCACAATAAAAAATTGGGAACGAGCTGCTGAGGAAGGATATCTTGAAATTTTTCATGAAACTTATTTTTTAACTCCAAAAGGAATTGAAGTTACAACTCCTGAAAGAAACTTTGGAGGTTACTTCAACAATCTGTCTGATGCTCAAAAAGAAAGAGTCAGAGAAAAAACAGCAAGGGCAATAAAAGACACAAAAAGGGCAATAAACATGGACGATAATCCTCTTCTAAAAAGCATAGCTCAGAATTATGGAGGGCAAATACAAAATGCCTAAAAATATTACTTTTTCTACTGAGAAGAAAAAAGAAATCTCATCAGATAACAGAGCATATAGAAGTCATTTTGAGATTGCATACAAACACGGGGGACATAGGCCTGTAACTTTCATGCAAATGGGTTTAAAAGAAAAATATGCAGAAAGATTAACAGAAGCATTTGATGATATTATTTCAGTTAAGATGCATAGCGGAGGAGTAAGAGTTCCTCCTATAGAAGTTACTGGATATTGTTTAAAAACATGGATTCCTCCTGAATTTTTTGAGTATCAGAATCGGGCTTCAAGAAGAGCAGGTGGAGAGAGATTTGAAAGAACAGCAAGAGCAACTTCAAGAATAATTGAAAACTCATCAAATAGAAAATAGTAAAAATAAGCGAAACATTTATAAACTAACAATTTTTTCAAATCATACAACTGACAAATAGAAGTGTTAGAGAGTTTAAAAATAAAAACATATAAAAAATTTTAAATAGATAAAAAAATAAAACTTAAAATAATGAAGAGAATTCAAAAATAAATTATCTCATTAAATAAAA
>CAZWEB010000065.1:0-5510 GCA_964632115.1 Candidatus Woesearchaeota archaeon | reverse complement strand
AATAAAAAAGGTTTAAAACAGGTATTTTATTATGAATAAAAAAGGTTTAAAACAGGTATTTTATTATGAATAAAAAAGGTTTAAAACAGGTATTTTATTATGAATAAAAAAGGTCACTGGGCACTTGGAATAATTCTAGGAATTCTTTTTATTTTTATTGCAGATAGTCTTGGAATGAATTGGTTTAGATTTGATATACTTTCTCTTGCTGGGATTACTGGAATTCTTTTGTTTTATTCAATTCTTCCTGATATGGATCATAAAAATAGTACAATAACTTGGTGGTTTTTTAGTGTTGGAATTATTGGATTAGTTGCAGGGATTGTTTTACTTTTATTTAATTTAGGAGATTCAAGAAGTCTTTTGATTTTTTCAACAATCTTTATTGTTGTTACTTTTGTTTCAGCAAGAATTGTACCACATCGAGGATTTATTCATACTGTTCAAGTAGGAATTCTTAGTGTAGTCCCATTATGGTTTATTTTTCATAATTTTGGTTATTGTTTGCTTGGATATGTTGCATGGCATTCGCATTTGATGGGTGATGGATACATTTTTAAGGTTAAATAGGTTATTAAGAACATGAAAAAGAGTGTGTTGATTGGAATCTCTATAGCAATATTATTCATTCTCGGAGGAATTGCTGTTTTTATTAGTGATATGGGTGTTACTGGAAATGTTGTTGTAGATTATAAAGAACATTGTAAGGGTCTTAAGAATGAAGCATTAGATTTTTGTGAGATCTATAATAAACTGGAATCAAAAGCAGGAGATAAATATTTAGTAAAAGAGCAACTTGGTTGGGGGGAAAGTAGGATGTTAAGATCATATATTGAGATGTATTATGTTACAGAAGATACTTATTATCTTGATAAAATGATTGTAGCTAGTGACGAAGTTCTAAGTTTAATGGATATTAAACAGGGAGTTAAAGATTTTTCTGGAAAGTCTGCATATGGTTGGAGTAATACGGTTTATACTAATAATGGGGAAGCATATAGGGAAGTAGTTCATAGTGGGATGATTCTCTTTCCTATTGTTAAATTTGTGGATATTATTTATTCAACTCCAGAACTTAAATCAAATAGTTATTATAAGGGGAAGGCAGATAAATATCTTGTTAATATTAAAAAAGTTGTAGGTGCACATGAGAATAGGTGGGTTTCTGGACCTAATTCTATTGTAAAGTCAGATGAGGGATATTATTATTGGGCCTCTAGTGATCCAATAGGTAATGCAGGGTATAATCTTCCCCATAATCAACAATTAGCAATGGGTTCTGTTTTAATTAATTTGTATAAATTAGGAGGGGGTTGGGATTATAAGGATAGGGCAAAGAGAATGGGAAGAATCTTTTGGAGAGATTTAGATACACAAGGAAATAGTTATGTTTGGCATTATTGGTGGGGAGATAGTTTAAGTTTAGCAAACAAATATGAAGATGTAAGTCATGGGTCAATAGATTTAGAATATTTTCTTGAAGCATATAATAAAGAATTTAGTATAGGCAATAGCAATAACCTCTTCCCAACACAAGAAGATATGATTAAATTAGTAAATACATTTAATAATAATTTATATGGGGGGGCTTATTCTTCTGCAGAACGTGTTGACGGTAGTGGAAGCACTTCTGATATGAGACTTATTGGGGGGTGGATAGACTTAGCACAATTTGATGATGGAATATACTATAAAATAAAGAAAGTCTACTCTAGGAATAATTTTGAAACAAAAGCTGGTAAACTCTATATTCTTACTTATGCTAAACTAGCTAAGTGGGCAAAAGTTTATGATGATGGAATTTGTACAGATAAAGATGGAGATGGCTATTATATTGATGGGGGAGATTGTGGTCAAATAGATTTTAATGATAATGATGCTAATATTTATCCTGGGCCTATTATTCAATGTATCTCATTCACATATTCTTCTTGGAATAGTTGTAGTGTTAATGGATTGCAAACAAGAACTGTTTTAACTAGTTCTCCTTCTGGATGCCAAGGAGGAAATCCAATAACAATTCAAACCTGTACACATCCTTGTATTGAATCTGATTGGAGTTCTGCAATAAGTCCAACAGATTGTCCTTCTAATGGGCAGCAAACAAAAACTTGGAGTAAAATTGGGCAATGTGAACAAGGAGTTTTAAAAGGAGAAACAGAGACTATTAATTGTAATCCTAATATAGGAACATGTACTAGCTTTAATTATAGTGAATGGGATGATTGTACTTCAAGTGGAACTCAATCAAGAAATGTTTTAACTAGTTTACCAGAAATTTGTCAAGGGGGAAATCCTGAAATCTCAAGAACTTGTCAATATGTTGCTCCAGTGATAAGTAGTTCAACAGATGATGGTTCAAGTAGTTCTTCTAGTGGAAGTACAACAACTAGTGATATGTCTGTAGAAAAATCATCAGAAGAACAAGGCACAACATCAGATGAGGAATCTCAAGAGATTATAGATATGTCTCGACCTTATGAAAAAGAACCTGTTTTGAAAAGAGTTTGGAATTGGTTTAAATGTTTGTTTAGTAAGGGGTGTTGATCAGATTAAATTTAAATAAGCTCTCCATATCCAATAAGTCTCCAGTGATTTTTGATGTTTCTGGCAATTCCAATGTTATCGTTTTTTAAAGGAACAATTGGAATTCTTAAGTACACTTCTGCTTGATTGTTCTTTGATTTTTTAACTGTTCCCACGGTTATTGCAGTATTAACACTAAGCATAATTAATTCTCCTGGGATGATTGGATTAACTTTTGTTTTTTCACCTGTTCCTAAAACTTCATCAAATAAATCAAATTTGATATTTATTGTGTCTGTAATTTCGGGTAATTCTCCTGGAATAGACGCAACACATCCAGCTAAAGAATCTGTTTTTGTAAGTGTGTTGTCTAGTTCTGTTTCAATTGCTAAACTTCCACCAGGCGTTGCTTTTTCTAAACTATAAGGCCCCCTTCTAATTGAGATGATTTTTGTTTTAATTGTTTCATATATCATCTGATTTGCTTTTTTTTCATATAATCCTGGTTTTATTTCTATTTCGTCTCCAATTTTCAAAATTCCTTTTTTTAAAACTCCTGCAATAACTCCGCCATGTATTTTTTCAAGTTTTGTTCCAGGACGATTGATATCAAAACTTCTTGCTATTAGGAATAACGGTTTTGATTTTGTATCTCTTTCAATTGGTTTTATTTTTAAAATTTCTTCTTTAAGTTTATCGATATTAATATTTTGTTGAGCAGAAACTGGAACAATTGGAGAATTTTCTGCAGGAGAATCTTTTACAAATTCTTTAATTTTTTTATAACTTTCTAATGCTTGTTCTTTTGTAACAAGATCTATTTTATTTTGAACAATTATGATGTTCTTTATGTTTTTTGCTTTTAATGCAATGAGGTGTTCTTTTGTTTGGGGCTTTATTCCTTCATTTGCTGCAATAACAAGTATGGCTGCATCCATCATTGCAGCTCCTGAAAGCATTGTGGCCATTAACATTTCATGTCCAGGAGCATCTACAAAACTGATATATTTTTTTTCTTTGTCTTGCCCAAGAATTATTTCAGCATAACCTAACTTAATTGTAATCCCACGTTTAAGTTCTTCAGAATGAGTATCTGCAAATTTTCCTGTAATTTTACTTAAAAGTGTTGTTTTACCATGGTCAATATGCCCGACTATACCAATATTAATCATAGGAAGATCTTCAATGTTTTCTTTCAATTCTTGTTTTTGTTCTGTTATCATAAAAATAAGTGTTATTAGGTATTTTTAAAGATAATCATTTATCAATGTGTTCTGTTCTTTGATATTTTAGTCCTAGTTTATCTAAAAGTCCTATTATTTGTTGTCTTTTTTCACTATTGCCAAGTCCTTTCCAATCAAGGAGAATTAAATCTATATGTTCTAATGTTTTTTCTACTGATTGTTCAATCATACTTTGTGTTAAAGGCAAGGAATATTCTGAGATAATGTGACTGATAGCTATATTTGATTTTTCTGAAAGTTGAATTTTATTAAAATTAGGGCAATAGTGTGGGCCTCCAATTCCTATTGTTGTTTTTATTTTTCTATCTGGTTTAAAATTTTGAAAATCTGCAATTGTTTTTGCAATAATTTTCCCTAATTTTTTATCTTGCCATGCTTTTTCATCACTACCAATTTCAATAAAACAACATGGTTTGTTAATTAATGGACCATGGTGGGTGCATTCAAGAGTTACATTCATACTTTCTGAGTTTTTAGTTAATCTTTGAAAAAGGAATTTTAATGCTTGGCTTGATGTAGGGCAGACCTTACCTTGTTTGCCTCCAAACTTTGCATCACGGAAATTTCCAGGAGCATGTAATGAGAGGCTTGGGATTTTTGCAGATGATTGGTGTTTTGTTGCAAAAATAATAAATTCCGCTTCTTTTATTCGTGGATCTTTATCAATATCTTCACTATAGATTGATTCTTTTTTTAATTCTATTATTGGTGTTTGAGGAAGAAAATAATCTTTAAGTTGCTGAGCTATGTTTATTCCTGCTTGGTCTTTTTTAGAATATAGGATTGCAAATTTCATTTTAGATTAATTAATTTTTTACATTCTTTACATCTTTTTTCTAACTCTTTATAATTTTGTAATATATTTATTTTTCCAATTTTTTTAGTAGATTTATATTTCAAGGGAGACTGATGATTATATCCTCTTATTCTCATTTCATTTACTAATTCTTTATGTCTTTTTTCTAGATTATGCAATTCTACTTGTCCTTTTTCAATATGTCCCCCAATACTTCTATTTTTATTTATACTTCCAAGTAACTGGTGTAATTCTTTATGTTCTCCTAACAGGTGTTGTCTGCATAACTTTTTAGGGTTAATCATCCACATACGAGTCATACAATTTAAATATACTATTCAGTTTAATAATTTATGGCTATTTTTAATAATGATGAAGAAATCAAGAAAATACGAAGAAAAATGATTACTAGGGGGATAAGGCATGGAATTGGATTTATTGATTTTTTACTTATTGTTTTTTTTATAACTACAGTAGTTGTTAGTATTACTGATAAACCTGCACTTGAACAGTTTATGACTATTCGGATTATTAAATATGGTGCTATTGGGTTATTTTTAATAAACTTTTTTCTTGAATTTGTTCCTCAGATTATAACCCCATTTGCAACCCTTATCATGTCTTTGATTACTATACTTAATCCACATGTAGTTGTTGTTTCTGTTGTTTTAGGAAGTTTTTTTGGAAGTATAGCAGGATATTTTTTAGGAAGAAAATATGGTTTCCTATTTCTTTATGATCTATTTGAAAAAGAAAAAGCAGATAAAGCAGTTAGTTTTATGACTAAGTATGGTAATGTTGCTGTTTTAATTGCAGCTATCTCTCCATTTCCTTATATTCCTTTAGTTATTGGGGCATTGGGCATGTCTAAAAAAAGATTTTTCTTATTTGGGATTATTCCTAGAGCATTAGGTTTAATTGCAGTAGGTTATTCTTTTTATTTT
>CAZWEB010000064.1:0-5570 GCA_964632115.1 Candidatus Woesearchaeota archaeon | reverse complement strand
AAGAATTATTTTTTTGTTCTTCTGTTAACTCTTCTAACAAAACGATATCAGAAACATACATTTTTCCACCTTGTTTTAAAACTCTGTATGCTTCCTTGAAAACTTTTTGTTTATCTGGGGACAGATTAATCACACAATTACTTATGATTACGTCGACGCTTTCATTCTCTATTGGCAGATTCTCAATCTCTCCGAGTTTAAACTCTACATTTGTATAATTATATCTTTCAGCGTTTGCTTCAGCTTTTTTAATCATCTCAGGGGTCATATCAACACCAATAACTTTTCCATTTTCTCCAACCCTCTTACATGCCAGAAAACAATCAAAACCAGCACCGCTACCCAAGTCCAAAACTATATCACCTATTTTTATCCTGCCTAAGGCTATGGGATTGCCACATCCTAAACCAAGATTACCTGGAGTTTTAAGTTCTTCATCAGAATATCCAATCATTTTAGCTATTTTTTCCTGTTCATCCTTTTTACAACTGCAGGAACAACAAGAACTTTCACTTTCTGCTATTTTGCTGTAACTATCTTTTACAATTTTTTTAACTTTTTCTTTTTCCATAAAATTTCCAAATTATGAGGGTATTTATTTTTATCCCCCTTTATACCTCACATCAGCATAGGCATGACTTCGTCTTGCTTTAACTTTAGAAAAACATCCCTCTTTTTGGTCAAGAGCATTTATAGCCCCGCCAGGATTCGAACCTGGGTCGGCGGGTCCAGAACCCACCATCCTTGACCACTAGACTACAGGGCTTTGAATAAGCACTCTTCCATGGTTTATTAACCTTAATAATCTTCTATGACTTATTTGAAGGCATGTAAGGGCTATGAATAAGCACTCTTCCATGGTTTATTAACCTTAATAATCTTCTATGACTTATTTGAAGGCATGTAAGGGCTATGTAAATATAATAGAATTTGAATATAAAAATCTTTTTCTTGTTCTAAAGAATATAAATCTTTATAAAATCAAGGATTATTTAATTATATGGATCCATTTGAACTTATAATGGGAAGAGCAGCATTAAGTAGGGGAGAGGCTTATAGAGCAATTGAAGAAAGTATGCAAATAGGAGAATCTGCAACACAAAAAAATGAAAGACTTAAACCTTATGGACTAGATTCCAAAACTCTAAAAAGAGATTTAAAAGAAAATTAAAAATCTTAGTATTCCATTTCAATTCTTAACTCAGCCAGGCAGAAAATAAACTTGCTTATCTGCATAAAATGCCCTCTGATGCTCTGGACATCTTTGTTTGGAGATTCTTTCCACTTAAAATGGTCATTGTAAATCTTAAAATCATTTTCTCCGAATTTTATAGCTAAATCCCTGTCAAACTTGTAAAATAAATGATAATACATTTCAAAATGCTCTTTGACTGCTTCTGCAAAAGGCAAAATCTCATCAACTTTCTTTTTTGATTTAGCAAGATGAGTCCCAATATACTTGAACTCATCCCCAAGCATCTCAAGCAAGAACAGAGTAGAAAACATAATTGGTTTGTTTTTCTGAAAACTTGAATCTTTTATTTTGTTATTGATTCTACAGCAGTAATCAATAAACCGGTCTACATTTATATCCATTGTATGAATTATTTTGCAGATAGCAATATCTCCAACTTTATTATTTTTTATTAAGTCAATAACTTTGTCAAACAACTCAATTATAAGAAGGAAAATTCTTCTAAGGGAGTTGTCAAATTCCTTGGCTGAAACTTCTCCCATCTCTCTAACTGTGCAATAATTTTCTCCATGGTCAATTATAGCAATTCCAATAAACCTGTCAACAAGCTCCTGAATCATATTTAAAGCAGGCTTGTCTTCTGGTTTTTCTCCCATTCTTTTGTATTCAAACTGAGAAGCATAATAATTATAAGCACCTTCATATGATTTTTTCATAGGATTATACACAAGCTTTATTTCATCATATCCTTCCCTGTAAACAGACTGAAAAAATCTCCATAACATAGGAACACTCAACCCAGTAATATCAAGAGTAACTGATTTTAACTCGCCGTTTTGTTTTCCATTAATCAGTAGAGAGCCGCTGTTTTCATAAACATCAACTTCGTCACCTGCCTTAAGATGAAGATTTTTAACCCAATCAGAAGGAAGAGTCATAGTAAGAGTATTATGCCCTTGTTTGATTATCCTGCGTTTCATTTTAATTAAATTTTGCACCTCTTATTTTTTTATTAACTAAAAATCGCCTCAGTCTCATAATATTCAGTATTCACATATATTTAAATCTTTTGTGAATATTCAAGATAGTTAAAATATATTGTCAATAGGGAGTATATTGAAACATATATTCACATAGGATAAATCATAAATATATTATTCTTTTAAAAAAAACATGACTACAAGTTTAACAGGAAGAGTTAATCACGAGTATTCAGATGAACCTAGCACAGAAGAAACAAGAGCACTGACTAGAGAAACATACATGGAAGCTCGCGCCGAGTTTTTTCTTGAATGTTATGGATTAACTGTTCGCCCTGATGCAGAATGGAAAGCGCGCCAAGAAAATGCGCATAAAAATTAAGTATTTTATACAATACAAATCCTTAAATAATAATAAAATTAGTTTTTAAAATGAGAGACATAACAGATAAACTGGGAATTCCAGCAATGTTTAATCCAAAAGCTTCAAAGCTGATTTATGGTTCTGGAGTAATATTTCTTAAGGCGTGGGAAAAAACTCTTGGTAAAAATTCAATGTCAGGAGATGCTCTGTGGAAAAGCCTTATGTTTGCACAGGAATTCACAAGTAAAAATGGCAATACAATTCAAGAGCCAGACTTAAAAGAATATGGAGAACCCAACTCAGTTTTATATTTTGGGCACCAGGGTGCTTTTTGGGATAATTCCAGATTACTCAAACAGCTTGAAGAACATAAATTAAGGCCAGATGTGACAATAATTCCTCCAGGAACAATAGGCAAAGAATTCATGAGAACAGAAGGACATTATCATCTTTCAAACCTGCCAGAAGTTTATCAAAACGCTCATGGAAAAAATATTTTTCTGCTGTTTAAAACAAAAGATGAAAAAGGAGAAAGCGAAGACATTGAAGATATTTTGGCTGTAACAGCAGAACCAGGAGAAATTGTTTTATTCCCTCCAAGATACCAACACATAAGCATAAATACTGGCTCAGAAGGGTTTGTAATGACAGACTTAGTGAGTGTAAATGCAAATTCTGATTTTAAATATATCAAAAAGCATAATGGCGCTCCTTATTGGGTTATCAAAGGAGAAAATGCAAAACCAGAATATATAAGAAACCCAAGATACAAAGGAAATGTTCCAAAAATAAGAATTGTAAAACCTGCTGATGAAATTCCTGAATTTGGATTAAAAAAAGGAAAACCAATTTTTAGTATAGTTCAAGAAGGAAAAATATCTCTGCTTGATTTTCTTAATGATTCTTCAGATAAATACGACAAAATCTATGAAAAAGCTTTTGTTGAATTATAAAGTAAATATATTCAATATTCTCAGTATTCTGCATTATTCTTAGAATATATAACCTATTTTAGATATTTTTCATAAAAAAGATATTGACAAAAACTAAAAAAAATTCTTGATTTGTTTTATCATGAATTTAGATATCTTGGCAAAAACAGAAATAAAATGGGCAGAGATTAATCCTGGAGAGATTAGAGATGTTGGCTGTTTGTTCTGCAATTCATCAAAAAAGGTTGTAGGAAAAATACTTGTAAATGATTATGATTTATATCTGCTGCATTGCGAGAGAGATGGAGTATTCTGGACAAGTCCGCAATTAGGCAGAACTTTTTTTAATTCTCTTTATTCTTGGCAGTATTATGAAGCTGACAAGCACAATGCAGATATTCTGCAGATTGGTGCAAAGGAAATCAATGAATCTGAAAAAACAAGAAGAATAGCAACAGCAGAAAAGCAAATTACAGAACTAAAAAAAGAGGGAATTTTAGGCAAAAAAATTCTTGAAATCGGTTCTGTAAAAAAAGATTTTATTCATGAAGTTGCGCGAGATAATGGATGTGAAACAAGTGTACTTGAAATTTCTGAATATGGTGTTTATGAAGCAATTAAAAAAGGAATAAAAGTCATACCCCTGCCAATAGAACAAACACAGAATCTTCCTGAAAAATATTTTGACTTAGTTACAATTTACGATTTTCTTGAGCATACAACAAATCCAAGAAAAGTTGTCAGGATGATTGCCAATTCTCTGATACTTGGAGGGTATTTTGCAGTAAGAGTTCCCAATACAAAAAAAACTCCAAGGATTCATCTTGCAGATCATTTATGGCATTTTTCACAAAATGCCCTGGAAAATCTTCTCAAGCAAGAAGGACTTGTTGTTTTCAGGAGTTTTGAAAGTGGGATATTTCCCAGGAATCCTATTGGGGAAAATAAAATTGAACATAGAACTTATTTTGCAAAAAAATGATTTACCAACTTTGACCAATGTGTCTTGAAATAAAATGCAAAAACAATTCAAAAAGATACTAACAAGAAATATTTTATTAATTAGAAATTTAAAAGATTATATTATTGCTGATTTATCAGGCAAATTAAATCTTGGTGGTTGCATTCTTTCTATGCTTGGAAATATTGGCATCCTGCAACAAATCTAATGGAAATAAAAACTGAAACCTATCATACTCTTAAAGAAAAAGTAATAAAAGAAAAATTAATTCCAGATCCATTTCATGTGGGAGATTTTATCAAAGTAGACATAAGAGATAAAACAAGATTTCTTTATCCAAATTCCTGGGTTTTTCATAAAAATGTTGTCAAACATGTTTTATCTGGAAATTATTCTGCAATAACTCCGTTTTGTTCTGAATTTGACCCAACAATGAATTGTTCAAACAGATGCAAAATCTGCGGTTACAAATGTGTAAAAAAGCTTGATGGAAGCTGGAAAAGAAATGATTGCACAAATCCAAGAATCCATATGCAAAGCGCAGAATTTGCCAAGGGATTAGTTGACAAACTAAAAGAAGGGGGCATAAAAGGATTAACATTTACTGGTGGTGGAGAGCCCACCCTTTTTTCAGGATTAGAAGAGACAATGGAGTATGTAACAAAACTGGGAATGGACATAGCTTGGTATACCAATGGAAATGCTGTCTCTCCAGAAAGAGTTAGAAGAATTATTAAAATTGAGCCACTTGTTGCAAGAGTTAGCTTAAATGCAGGAACAGAGTGGGTTTATAATAAATTTCATTCTCCCCTCTCATCTAATGGCGTATTTCAAAGAACCTTAAGAACAATAGAAGAACTTGCACTTGGAGCTAAGCACCATCCTAGAATAAGTGTTGGAGTGGGAGTTGTTGTAAATGAAATAAACCAGGATGATTTAGTTGAGACTGCATTAAGAGTCAGAGAAATAGCAGAACGCGTTAAGGGTGGAATTGAATTTATGACTTACAGGCCTGAATTTAATTACTATGACTCAAAACAACTGCCTCCGGATTTGCTTAATAAAACAAGAGATATAATTGACAGAGAAGTTATTCCTCTTATGAGAAATACTGGGATAGATGTTTCAAATATACGTT
>CAZWEB010000063.1:0-5741 GCA_964632115.1 Candidatus Woesearchaeota archaeon | reverse complement strand
AATTATTCCAAGAATTGTCAGGAATGAGTTGAAAAGATTAATCTTGACTCCGATAAGATTAAGATAAAAAACAACAAGAGGAACAATTGTAATTGATAATGCAAAACTCAGGGCAACTCGCTCTATCCAATCTATTGCTCCCTTCTCTTTCTCCTTTGAATCAAATTCTTTTGTTTTTGGGAAAAAGATGTAGGAGATTAGGAATCCTGGGAGGAACAAGACAAAAACAGAGCCGAAGATGATTCTGAGGGACTCGAGGATTGAAAGAGGGGTGAATAAATTCAAAATTATTGAGATAACAGCAAGCAAAAATAACAAAGCAAGAGCAATATTCAGCTTATTTATTTTTTTAGGTTCCTTAACCTCTGGTTTTTCTTCTGTTTCATCTTCTTCAAGCACAAGCAAAGACAATAATATAATTAAAATACCTGCAATCACAGATATTAACCAAGATAACCAGCCTAAACCTGATGTCTTAAATTTGATAATAGCAAAACCTGTTATTCCCAGCAAGATTATGAATAGATAATCTTTTTTTGTTGTTGGTTTTTTTGCTATTACTGAATGTTCTGAAAAAACATCTAAAATTCCTACGATTATAACAGCAATAAGAAGATAATTCAGATTAAGATAAACAGAAACAATTCCTGTCCATATTTGCTCTGCAAGCAGGAGAACTAAGTAAGTTACAAGAAGAGTCTGGAATATGTGGTTTACCAGGCTTGCATAATGTGCTTTGAAAAGTGGTTTCATTTTATCTAAGGCAACAATAAACAATTGCCCCTTCCAAAATTTAATTTACTTAACTCTTTTGAATTACCAATGCCATAACAAGAATATTTTGAATTTTCAATGTATAACAAATTTTTTATTGTGGGTTTTTTGAATTGTTTTTGCATTTTATTATTTATTTGATAATAAGTCTTGTTCGGTTTAACATTTGATTTCAAGGTACTTTGTTTAGGAGAGGTTATTCATTTTATCCAGCCCCATTTTTCAAACAAGCCTGGCTTATGAACAGTTATGTTAATCCAGTCTACTGGGACAGACATGTTATTTGTTTGATTTTGGTTTGGAGATAGATGGGGGATATTAAAAAGCATGCTTAATTTTTGATTTTGAATAACAAGAGAATCCTGACTAATCTCAAATTCTGTTTGTATCACAATCCATTCGCCTGTGGCATTTTCATTTTTTTGCGTGAATATCTGGTTGTAAACATAGTGCCAGTCTACCTGGTCTCTTGCCCCAAAAGACATTTTTGAATTATTTGGAAAATTATCCTTGAATCTTACCTGAATATTAATTGTTTCAGAGTTTGCAGGAACAGGAAAATCAAAATAAACCAGCTGGCTTGTTAAATTTCTGTAATTAGAATCTGTGTCATTAATAACATCTGTTATTCTGTCCGCAGGAGTAAGATAAATTCTTGCTGAATCTTTTTCAGAACCAATATCATAAAAATAATTAAAATCCTGGCTTGAGAAGAAATTTGAATAAACCAGATATCCAATTATTGACAAGGCAATCAGCACAACTAAAATCTTTAGAATTTTTATATGAGATGGCTCTTTGACATAATGCTCTATTTCTTTAATTTTTTCAGAGCCTTCCTTGATATTGTCTTCTACTATTGTTTCTACTTTTTTATATTCCTGCTGGATTTCCTGCTTGACTTCTTTTTCTAATTTCTCAAGAAAGGTTTTTTGCTTTTGTATATCTTCCAGTCTTTTGACTGCCTGTTTTTTATAATGGTCTGAATACTTGAATTTATCTGGCATTTTAACATGTATATTTTAAGATTTTATTACTGTTTTCTTCAAGATAGACTGAAAAACAAGGATTATTAAACTCTTTGTTTCCTGCAAATAGATATATTGGCTTGTTATATACAGACATTAATTCTTTTGTTTCTTCTTTATCCTGAGTTTTCCAGAAGCTCTGCCATTGTTCTTTTGTCCATTTGTTTTCATCAAACAAGCCAGGAGCAATTGTTTTTCTGTTTGAATAAGCAAGTATATATGGAGAATATTCACTTGATAAAACAAGCACAGAAGCATTTTGCTCTACATTTTGAAATTCCTGAATCAAATTAAATTGTTCTTTACTTATGATTGGTTTAGCAGTTCGTGCTTCATTTAAAGCAACAAAACTCGCTGAGAACAGCATGATTATCAGGATAATTACTCCAAGTTTCTTTTTATTTTGAATTAAAATATAAAATCCTACTGAGGCAAGTATAATTAGGAAAATATCCAGATGAATAATGAACCTGTTAAAAAAGAAAAACTGGAAATAGACAATTATCCCTGTTATTAATGTCAAAAAGAAAATCATGTCAAATTTCCTGCTTTTAACAAGAGAGAAAAATCCTAAAATTGCAAAAGGCAGGTAAGCTAAAGTTGAAAACTGATACTGGAAAAAAGACAGGAATGTTCCAGATGCTGTTCCTGGCTGTATGAATGACTGAGCAACAGGCATAATCAAGGGAAGAACAGCCTGCTTGTAAAATCCTATGTAAAATAATGCTGAAGCAAACAGGATAATTATAATATTCATAAGGTTTGTTTTCCATTTTTTATATTCTTTAATACATAATGCAACATAAGCCAGGAAGAAAATGTAAAATGTCGGAAGATGCATTGCTGCTGTTAAAACTGAGAAAATTATGAATAATGCCCTGTTTTCTTTTTTGTAGAAAATTAATGAGAGAAGAAGCAAAGACAATGCAATTATGTTCTTATAGTACATAAGTGCAAACACCTTAAACTGGATTATTGAAACAGCATATAATAAAATAGAGATTAATGCAATTTTCTCATTAAAATATTCTTTTGCAAAATAATAAATAGACATTCCTAAAAATAAGCAAGCCAGAATAAACAAATAAGTCAGAATAAACTCTGAAGAGAATATAAAAGATAAAGGGAGCATGATATAAAGAAACAGGGGAGACATTCCAGATTTTACCCAGTTATCAGCATTAAATCCATTGAGCTTGAATTGCTCAATTCCAGATTTGTATATTCCTGCATCATAACCAAGAGGAATTGAATTGCCAAGATAGGGGATTACTCTGAAAAGGAGAATCAATAAAATTGCCAAGGTAAATAAGATATAATGAACTATTTTTGGTAATTTATTTATAGTAATACCCCACAGCTTGCTTTGGGGAAGTAGTGGTTCGGTGTCCAGAGCTTGCTCTGGGGTTAATACCAGTTTATAAAACGATTTTAAGTTATGACTCTTATTGTTTTGAGGGGTTTCTGTTGGTTTAGACAGAATTACTATTCCAAGTATTGCAAGAATAACAGCAAAAATCTCAAAATGAAGAGTGTATTTCCAGAATAAATTTAAACTTGCCAGCAAAACCAGGACAGTATAGACTGCAAGAAGCTGGTAAAATGAGTTCTCCAAAATTGATTTAATTTTTGGTTTCATGTTTTATTCATGCAGCTCTTTTGGGACTTTTAATTCTTCTCTAGAATAAACAATTTCTTCTGCTTGAGAGATTGCCTCTTTGCACAATTGAGTGGTTTCTTCATATCTTTCTTCTACTTTTTCTATCTTTATTGAAGAGCTGTACCTTGCTTCTTCTCTTTTATCGACATCTGATTCCTCTCCTTTCTTGGTATAAACCATAATTCTATTGATAAATTCCTCATTATAATTGATTATTTGTTTATCATGAACATATTTTAAAAATAAGGCAGTATACTTTTGGCTTCTGCTTTCTACTCCAAATTTAGAAAGAATAGCTAGGGCGCAATAATAAAGAGTGTAAAACCATTCCTCAGGAATCTTGTAATCAAATCCTTTTTCTTTGTAGAAATCGCAAAGCTCGAGTTCTCTTTTTGCCTTTTCTATGTACTGAACAGCTTCTTCTTTATCCAGTTTTGCAGCCAAAAGTCCTTTATGTTTTATTCCCTGCCCCTCATCTCTTTTTGCAACCCTAAAACATTCTCTTAATTGTTTGTTTATTTCTTCAATTTCCATATTCTTTCATTAGCTTAATAAAATTATCCTGGCCAAATAGAACAACTCCTTTTTTTAGTGCATCTAGATAGGTTTTGTTTATTTTTAATTCAGATTTAAATTCCTGCCAAGTTAAATCGATTAAATGTATTTTTTTTGCCTGGGTTTTTTGGATTTTTAATAAATATTCTTCAATCTTCTTAAAATTCTGTTTTTCTTTAACAACAACAAGTATGTCTATATCATTTGCTTCTTTTGGATTAGTTAAAATGCTGCCAAAAAGCAGAACAAAGTCTGCTTCTTCCCCGATTTCCTTAAAATTAACTTTCCATCTTTCGTGTTTCATAGATTCCTTGATTAGAAGCAAGGAGAGGGTTTTTTCTAGAACAATATTATTAAAATTTAATATGATTTTAACTGCGCTTTTTTTTGTATCTGCCACAGACTTAAGTGAAATGAGATTTTCACTTGCCATATTGTTTAGTGATTTCCAGAGCCCTTGTCTCGATATCCCCAGAGTTTTTGCAAGAGAGGTTGCTGTGTGGTCTATAAATGGCTCTCTGAGCAAGATTTTCAGGATTTTGTCTGATGTTGACATGTCTTTCATTGCATCAAAGGCAAGAATAACTAACTGCCTTCCTCCAACTTTAATTTACTTGATTTTGCTGAATTAACAATATCAAAAAATTCAGGCGTATTACCACACACTAAAGTGTGTGGTTTGTTTGGAATTTTAGGATGCATGAAAATCCCTGCTGAATTAACAAGGCTATAACGAGAATATTCTGGATTTTCAATTAATAATTTCTTTTTTGTTAATATTTGTTTGAATTGTTTTTCCATTTTCTGTTTAGAGCACCTGGCTTTAGAGGGCAATTCATTTTATTTATTGCTGTCTCCAATTGGTTTATACCTATCAACCTTTAGGTTGATAAGCTTTATATATCTTTCTGTTTATGGCTTTTCAGGAGTATATATGAGAAAATCGGGCCGAGGACAAACATAATTATCATTGTTACTGCCCGATTCAATATTGCCACGGATATTGCCTGTGTTGGAGTTATTCCAATAACAAGTGCTGAGAATACTGAGACTGCTTCCTGTATTCCCAAGCCAGCAGGGGTTATTGAAATTAGTATTCCAAATGTGCCAAAACAGGAGATAAATATTGCCTGAGCAAGAGAAATGTGAATTCCAAAAATATAATATGAGGCTATTGCTCCAAAGGCTCCTATGAACAGCTGGATTGATGCTATAACTGCTACAGTAAGAACTAATTTTCTATTTTTATGCATTAAATGCCAGCCATTCATTACTCTGATAAATTTGTTTATTAGTTTTGATTTTGTTTCTGGAAATTTTGGAGAGGATATTACAACTGCAAGAAGAGGGATGAAAAATGCCAGGAAAAATGCAAGGATAATGGGGTTGAATATTTTCATCTGAACATACAGGAAATAAATGCTGATTAATCCGAAAAAACCTGCTATGAGGAAAGACATTGTGTAAGTTCCTGCTAATGAAGCAAGAAAATCAGTATAAGGAAAATTGTGCTTTTTCTTGAGATAAACAGCCCGGGCAGCCATTCCGCCGCGGAATGGTGTGATGATGTTGTAAAAAGTTGTAACAACAGAAAGCCCAAACCATTCTTTGAATTTCAGCTTGATTCCAAATGCTGAAACCAGTTTGTCTGTTATCATTCCATTAAATGTTGAGCTCAACAGAGTAATAACCCCCAGGATAACTATGAATATAGGGTTTACAAG
>CAZWEB010000062.1:0-5786 GCA_964632115.1 Candidatus Woesearchaeota archaeon | reverse complement strand
GTCAAGGAGAACAAAGAAATCATAAATGAATTTGAATTTTCAAAAAACCAATTCGCAAAAAAAATAATCAAAAGAAAAATTCTTTTAACTTCTGAGTTGATGAGACTTATAGGATATTTTTTAGCTGAAGGACACACAACAAAAATAATAAATCAGGTAGGCTTTAGTTTTAATATTAATGAAAAAGAATATATTGAAGATTGCCAAAAACTTCTTTTTAAAATAACCAAAAGAAAAATTTCAATTAGGCATCCAAATCCTAACTCTACTCAAATACTTATACATTCAAAAGAATGGCACGATTTTTTTAAAAACAATTGTGGAGAGAAAAAAGGCAAGCATTTTCCAGATTTTTCTTGGAATCTTTCTAGAGAATTTTTTTTAGAAATGCTTAGGGGATATTTAAGAGGAGACGGATATAAAATCGGCGAATATACAATTGTCGCAAAATCTGTTTCAAAGAGATTAATTAAAGAACTCATATGGCTATGTAAATTAAACAATATTTCTTGTTCTCTATCTTCTGAGCAGAATAAACCTCATAAGCTCCCCCAGGGGAATTATTTTAAGGGAAGTTTTGTTTACATTATTAAAATCCCCAAATCCGAATTGCTTTTAACAGAATTTAATAGACTAAGGAATAAATTTTCCCCTTATCCCCAAGATAAAATTTTTCCAATTGATGGTCTTAAGAAAATCTACTTTCAGATTAAACCCAAAATGTTTAATAATCATAGGGCTGAACAAATGACTTTAAAGAAAAAATGTGCTAATTTTAATAGAATTAAGAAAGTTTTAGAGTGGTTTTCAAAATATGGTTCCATAAAAAAAGACGAAGAATCTAAAAGAATAATAAAAAGTTATAAGGGGCTTTCAAATTCTGATATAAGTGTTGTTGAAGTAAGAAATATAATTAAAAAAGGCAAAGAGAAAGTTTATGATGTTTCAGTAGAAGAAACAGAATCTTTTTTTGGTAATGATTATCCGGTTTTATTGCATAACTCAGGCAGCAAGGGTTTTCATATAATTGTTCCCTGGAAAGCATTTCCTAAGGAAATTTATGGGCAAAAGACAAAAGAAATGTTTCCAGGATGGCCGAGAATGGTTTGTTCTTATCTGACTGAAGTTGCCCGCCCCATATTAGAGAGAGAAATGGAACAAGAAGATATAAAATTTACTTCTCAACTTGAAAAAGGAATGATGTGCCTTCAATGCAAAAATATTTCTGAAGAAATAGTCAGAAAAACCCTGCATTGCCCAAGATGCAAAAGAGAAGAGACATCAGAAGTCCAAGCCAATTCTGAAGATAAAATAAGAAAATGCCCTGATTGCAGAATTGAAATGCTAGAAAAAGAAAGAAAAGTTTTTTATAAATGCCTAAAGTGCAATATGAATTCTGCACAGAACCCAGATAACTTTCGTTCTTCAATAGATTTTTTTAAGGTTCTTGGTGTTGATGTTGTTCTTGTTTCTCCAAGGCATCTTTTTAGAGCACCTTATTCTTTGCATGAAAAAACATCTCTCTCAAGTGTTGTCATAAATAAAGATGAGGTTTCAAATTTTAAAATTCAGGATGCAAATCCTCTGAGAGTTCAGGTAAAAGATTTTTATCCAGAAGCAGAGGAAGAAGAAGCCCGAGAACTCCTACTTCAGGCAATTGACTGGAGCCGTTCTAAAAAGCAAGAAGCAGAAGAACAAAAAAATAAAAAACAAGAAGGAAAACAAGGAGATTTCAAAGAAATTATAATTAAAAATTTATCTTCAAATTTATATCCTCCCTGCATAACTTTAATTTTAAAAGGACTCAAGCAGGATGGACGAAAAAGAGCGCTTTTTATTTTGATTAATTTTTTCAAGTCATTAAAAATGAGCAATGAAGATCTTGAAAAAGAAATTGAAAAATGGAACAAGAATAATTACAAGCCATTAAAACAAGGTTATATTCAAAGCCAGTTGTCCTGGCATTCAAGAAACAAAGCTATTCTTCCTCCAAATTGCGACAAGCCCCACTACAAAGAACTTGGTGTCTGCAAGCCAGATAATTTATGCAGACTTGTAAAAAATCCTGTTAATTATGCAGTCAGAAAAAGCTTTATGCTTAACAAACAGAATAAAAAACATTCAATCAAGAGCAATAATAAGAATAGAAAATAAAAAAGCATCTTTAAGTCTCTTAATTAAAATCAAGGTTTAAAATCCTTTAAGCGAAAGGATTTTAAATAACCTTTTCCTTACTCGAATATGAAAAAAGAAGGCAGAGCAGTATTAATTTTTATTGTACTAACATTAATTTTATTTTCAAGTTTTTTTGTTCTGGCAGAAGATGACGAGCAGTCCAAGGTTGACCAAGCATATGCTTGTCTTGATGACCAGATAACTATCAAAGGATGTTCATCTCTATCTCTTGAAGAGCAGGCTTTTTCTCTGCTTGCTTCAGGAAAATGCCAATCTGAACTACAATCAAATAGCGATAATAATGGATGCTGGCCAGATGGAAATTGCAATATTAAAGACACTGGCTTGGCTGTGATTGCATTAAATCGCGGTTGCGGAAATACAAATGACGCAGAAGCCTGGCTTCTCTCCAGGAAAAAAACACCCACAGATTTAATCTGGTTTCTTGAAATAGATGCAAGTGAGCAGACACAATGCACAATAAATTATGATGGTTCAGACAAAACCATAACAATTGCAGAAGATAAAAAAATATCTGGAAATGCCGGAACTTGCTTGTCTCTTGCACAGAGCAATTATTGGTTAAAGATTAAAGACACTTGCTATGAAAAAAATTTCACTGTTTCCTGTAATAAAGGTTTTGTATCTACTTTGCTCTACAAGAAAACCACAGGCTCTACAATTTATGTTTCAAGTGAAACACAATCTGCTTCTGCAGAAGGAACAACAAAACATCGAGTGAACTCTTTTTGTTTTTCAGAAACCAGCTCTTGCAATTATGAGGGAAGTTTATGGGCAACAATCGCTCTGGCAAAAACAAATAATGATATTTCAGGTTTCTTGCCTTATTTAATAGCAATGGCAGATGAATCAAGTAATCTAAAATATTTCCCCTCTGCATTTTTATACATGCTAACTGATTATGATGAATATTTCACAACAATAATAGATGAGCAAAAACCTTCTGGATATTGGCAGGTTTCCACAGATGCAAATAATAAATTTTATGATACTGCTCTAGCTCTTTTGGCGCTTTATGGATTAGACGCAGACCAGATGGAATTAGGAAAATCCTGGCTATTGGAAGTTCAGGGAGAAGATGGCTGCTGGAGAAATAATATAAGAGATACTGCTTTTATTTTATATGCTCTCTGGCCTAAATCTATTTCTGTTTCTGGATGCGGCGGAGGAGGAGATATAGATGGATGTGAAGATTATAATCATTTTTGTGTTTCACCTCTTGAATGCGCTCAATCTGATTTGCTTTCAAGTTTCTCATGCCAAGGAGCAGATGTTTGCTGTTCAGCACAGTCTGCAGAACAAACTTGCAGTGAAAAACAAGGAATTATTTGTACAAGCACTCAGACATGCACAGGAGCTCAGGTTCCTGCATCTGATGCAACTTCGTGCTGTCAGGGAAGCTGCATAGAATCTGCAGAAACAACAGAATGCGAAGATGCTTCTTATTCCTGCAGATATGATTGCCTTGATGAAGAAGAAGAAAAACCTTATGAGTGTAGCTCGGCAAAAAAATGCTGTGGCGCATCAACAAGCTCTAGCTCATCTTGGTGGATTTGGCTTTTAATTATCTTGCTTATAATATTAATTGTACTAGTTGCATTAGCAATTGTATACAGGAATCAAGTTAAAATATGGTTTTTCAGAATAAAAAACAAGTTTAAAAAAGGCCCTGGCCCAACATCCTCAAGACCTAATCAAGGTCCAAGATTTCCACCGCAACCTCCAGCAGGAATGCAGAGGCCAAGAATGTTTCTTCCACGAGGCCCACCAGGACAACAGCCAATAAGGCAAATGCCTCCAAGAAGACCTGGCCCAATAAGAAAAGTTGTTTCTAAAGCAGACCAGGAACTTGAGGAAACCCTGAAAAAATTAAGAGAGATGTCAAAATAAGATTATATTCTAAAATAGGAATATTTAAAAAATCATTTAAATATTTGTTTAAATGACAACCCCTATAGAAAAAAAAGTTGATTTTGATTCTGATTATTATGCAGGCAATCCTGTAAATATTACAGCAGCAAAACAAAGAGCTTTGACATATAATTTTTCAGTAAAGGCATATATCGATGAAGATGGTTGTTTAATAAAAGATGAATTTGGACAGTCATATTAATACTTTGATTTTAAGAAACATTAAATTTAAAATATCCTTATTCTTAATCTCTTTATGAAAAAAGAGAGAATCTTAGTTATGTTAATCTTGTCTGTAATGCTCATGTCAGTTGTTTCAGCAGTTGAGATACAATTAACAAAAGATACTTATGCTCCTGGCGAAACTCTTCAGGGAGAAATTATTGGAAATTTTCTAGATGGAATTGCCTTGAAAAACATTTATCTTTATAGAGAGCGCTCTGTTCCAGTTGTCTATGATATTTTCAAGACAGAAGGAAAATATCTTTTATATGCTTCTCTTCCATATAAAGAAGGAAATTACACATTAAAAATAAAAGACACAAGATATGCAACACAGTCAGGAGAAAGCACAGAGACAATTGAAAAAGAATTTAAAATTGAAACAACAAATACAACTATTTTGTCAGTTAACCCTGGTTTTGTGGTTGCAAGAGATGATTTTTTTGTAACTCTTAAAGCAAATGAAAATATAGAGGTGAGTGCTTTATTTGAGGCAACAGGCGAGCAAAAAACAATTTCTCTTCTGCAAAATCAAGAGAAAAAAGTTGATTTTTCAATAGAAGAAATACAAAATTATACTCAATCTAATTTAAAAATAGGAAATTATAATATCCCTGTTTTAATTTTCCCGCAAAAATCACAAGAAGAGATTATTAAAGAAACAGGAAGTTTCAGGTTTAATCCTCTTGAACTTAAAGCAACTATATTAAAAAATCAGGATTTTATTTTCACAGTTAATCTGATGAATCTTGGAACAATTAATATCTCTAATATAGTGCTTTCTGCTGAAAAAAACGAAGATTTGGAAATATTAATAAGTCTTTCATCTATTCCTGTGATGGAATCTGGTGGGGAACACTCAGTAAATCTTACAATTTCATCAGATGAGCCTGGAACCTATCAGGCAAATCTCACTGCCTTGTCAAGAGACTTGTCAGCTGAGATGAGTATAGAAATAGAAATAACTGAAAATTCTTCTGAAGTTATTTTTGAAACACCAAGCTCCTCGCAGGATTTAAGCTGCACAGAAGTTGGAGGAAAAGTCTGTGCTTCTGGTGAGAAATGCAATATTCCAACTGAATTCATAGGAAGCGAGCTTTGCTGCAAAGGCACATGTGGTATTAATAAAGAACCTTCTTCAAATACTTGGGTTTATGGAATAATTATAATTCTTGTTATTGCAGCAATCCTTGGAGCAGGATATTATTTTATGAAAAAAAAGCAAAAAATAAATCCTGAAGATTTATTTAAAAAGAAAGAAGCTAAGTTTCAGGAAAGAATGGCTCTTCCGAGAGCTCCGCCATCTACAGAAGTCAGAAAGAGTTTGAGCAAGATATAGAAATAATTTTTTCTTGATGATTGCATTAAATCTAGCCAATTGTTCCTATTAAATCTAATTTACATAACTCTGCTAAATTAACAGAACTAGAATATTTTGAATTTTCAGTTAATAAAAC
>CAZWEB010000061.1:1896-5840 GCA_964632115.1 Candidatus Woesearchaeota archaeon | reverse complement strand
TTTTAGCATCCAAGGCATTTGCCTAGGAAACATCCTTTAAAGCAATCGCCAATTAGCATATCAGTTACATTTAAATTACATGAGCTTTGTGCTGTTCCTGGATTCAGGCATGTAAAACTTTGATAATTTCTATAAGAATCATCTGTCTGGCAGAAATAAGCTCCGATAAAACCACTTATTCCACATTGAGTATTATTAGAGCATGTAATATTAATGCAAGCACCATTTACACATCCTTGTGTGCAGTTTCCAACATAATCACTCACAAGAGAAGGATTATTAAAACAATCTTTTGTTATGTTTGAACATCCTCTGTTATAGCATGTTTTGTTTCTGTAAATCTGAGTTCCTACACAGTAATTTGAATTCCAGGCATCGCAATAATCACTTCCACAATCTTTATCAAAATTATCTTGATATTGCATCTGGCAGCTTGAATTTATTAATCCAGGGCTTATGCATTTTACAGCACCTGTATTAATCCATCTTTCATCTAATTTGCAATAAGGGACAAAAGTTGCTCCTACTCCGCAATCAGAATCCTTAGAGCATGTAATATTAACACAAGCACCATTTGAACATCCATGAGTGCAATTTCCTGTATTTTTATCTTGGAAAGAAATAGTGCTTATACATCCTCCAGGGACGCATCCTCCAGAAGAACATGTTCTATTCTGATAAATCTGGTTCCCTACACAGTAATTATTTCCCCATCCAGAACATGAGCCAGTAGGGCAGCTTATAACAAAATTATTTGTTGTAATATTCAAACAATTTCCTCCTGTGCATGTTGGTGTTACTGTGCTGTTTGTTACATTATTTCCAACGCAAATAAGATTTGAAAATTGGTTTCCGCAATTAGCATTAATAAGGCAGTTTGGACAGATAATTTCAATATCTCTTGAGGCAAGATTATCAAGAGGCTCATTGTCAATTGGAATTAAAGCTGCTGCATTGATTGTGTAAGTTCCAGCAGGCAATGCAAAATTTACTGTTCTTGTTTTTATGCTGCTTACATATCCAGGAACAGCATTATTTACTGAAACATGGCTGAATAATAATCCATTTACATTTCCATTAAATGTAATATTCTCAGTATAATCTCCTTGATTTTCAACTTTTATTAATATTTTATAATCTTGATTGCACATAAGTTGAGCATTGTTTCCTAAGATATCAGTTCCATTTGTATATTCCAGCCCTATTCCGCCAATAGAATTTGTAAATCCAATCAAAGCAACATCATGGACTCTTGTGTCATTCAGGCAAGCTCCATTTACACATCCTTGTGTGCAGTTTCCAACATAATCACTCACAAGAGAAGGAGTGTTAAAGCAATCCTTTGTTATGTTTGAACATCCTTTATCATAGCATGTTTTATTTCTGTAAATCTGAGTTCCTACGCAGTAATTTTGATTCCAAGCATCGCAATAATCACTTCCACAATCTTTATCAAAATTATCTTGATATTGCATCTGGCAACTTGAATTTATTAATCCAGGGCTTATGCATTTTACACCACCTGATTGATACCATCTTTCATCTCCTTTGCAATAAGGAACAAAAGTTGCTCCTACTCCACAATCAGAATCATCATAACAAGTAATATTAACACAAGCACCATTTACACATGCACCACTGCAGTTTTCAACTAATTCAAGATAATCAGCACTAGCAACTAGACATTGCCCGCTGTCACAACTTCCAAAATTGCATGCTCTTCCACGGAAAACCTGTTTTCCAATGCAGTAATTATCACTCCAGTTTGTGCATCCATCTATTAATGAGCAATTCTGGAATAAATTAGTAATTACATTTTCTGCACACATTCCTAAGACACATGAGAAATCATGAGAATCCATATAAACACTTTTTCCAATGCAATATTGATTTCCAAGATAATCAGCAGTGCAGTTTAAATCAACAGAACATTCTCCTGTGCATTGTCCATTAGCACATCCATAAGCGCATTTCTGAACTAACTCTTCTTCTGTTGTTGCCTGTGAAAAACAAGCTCCATTCAAGCATCCTTTGTCAAAACAATCTCTTGAATGATACGAGTTGTTTCCTATACAATAATTATTTCCCCAATTATCGCAAGAATCAATTCCACAGCCAATTAAAAACAAGCTGCTTAGTGAAGCATCACAGTAACTCTGCTTAGTTCCACCATTAATGCAGGTTGAATTCTGATAATTTTTAAAAATATTATTTTGAGAGCAAAATTCAATTCCTGTAAAGCCAGTAGTTCCGCAGTCATTATTAGTTACGCAATTAACAGGTGTATTTGTGCAATAGCTTGAGAGTGTCCCCTGATGATTGCATTCATCTACTGTGCTGACATTTGAATCATCGCAGTCAGCATCATTATAGCATTTTATTTTTTTGCATTCTCCTGAAAAACAAACTTCTCCTTGTTTGCAGTCTTTAATCCATTTTTCAGAGATGCTTGACAAGCAATCACTGTTTTTTGTTCCTGGATTCAGGCATTCAAATTCTTTATAATCCTGATATACAGAATTTCCTTTGCAGTATTTATCATCTACAAAACTATTATTTCCACAGCTTAAATCATTAAAACAAGCATAACAATCTCCTGAAATGCACTGAAACTCGCAGTAATTCATTAATATAGGAAGAGTATAATCAGTGCAATAACTGTTTACTTTTCCTGGATTTTTGCAGACAAAACTCTGAAAATCCTGTTTGGAATTTCCATTTTCACAGAATAATCCATTAATAAAACCATTTATTCCGCAGTCATAATTATTATAGCAATCTATTTTTTTGCATTCTCCTAAAACGCAAATCTCATCTGAATCACAGGTTTTGTTCAGCAGAGAAGTTCTTTGAGAAGTACATTGATAATTTACACAAGAATAATCTGTAAAATAATTAAAAACACTCTTGCCTGAACAATAAGGAGTTTCAAAAAAATCAGCAGGACAATCTGAATCATCAAGACATCCAACGCAAGATCCACCTATGCATAAGTTGCAGTTTTGTTTTAAAACCTGAGATGTTGAATTTACGCAAGAACTTTGGCTAGTTCCGGGGTTTAAGCAATCAAAAGCAATATAATCTTGATAAGAACCATTGCCAAGGCAAAATAAATTACCAATAAGTCCATCTGTTCCGCAATCATTCTTTTTAGAGCATTTTACTCCTTCGTTTGAGCAGCTGCTTGCTAATGTTCCTGGATTATTGCAAGTATCAATAGTTCCAGCATTATTATCATTGCAGTCAGAATTTTCATTGCATCTTATGCACTCTCCCTGAAAACAACCATAATCACACTCTTCAATTTTTTCAGAAACAACATCATCAACACACTGAGAGTTTGCTTTGCCAGGATTTTCACACTGAAAATCCATAATCTTCTGGTAAACATCATCTCCTGAGCAATATTTATCTCCTATTTCCTCATCAGCGCAGTCCAAATCACTTGAGCAAGTCATTGCAACAAAACCAACACAATCTTCAAACATCTGTTTTGCTTCAGGAGTCCAGTAATCACTTTCTATAATCCCAAAAAAGCATATTTTACCCTGAGCATAATTTCCATTAATTAAATGAGTTCCTGCATTTGCATAAGAAATTACATCTCCAAAATTATACTCTTTGCCATTTCCAGTATAGGTTCTTGCACTGGATTGCATTCCAGAAGCTTTGTTTTCATCATCTAAATAATAATAAGGAAGGGCAATTGCTCTGTTGTTGAATTTTGCTTTTGTATAAACTTGTTTTATTCCATTATCAATTAATTTTACAGACAGGGGATTATTAGAAGCGAGTTTGGATATTCCATCACCATCTGTCAGCCCCCATTGTTTTCCAAAATAATAATTTGCAATAATGCTTGGATAATCATTAACAGGAATACTACCTGAGTACCTGAATCTTTCATCACCAGCATAAATTAATCTGTAATTTGAAAAATCAGT
>CAZWEB010000061.1:0-1796 GCA_964632115.1 Candidatus Woesearchaeota archaeon | reverse complement strand
TTCTCTTCCCTTTTTCTTTTACTTCTTTTTGAATCATATTTGGTTCTCTTTTTTAAAAACTAATTAACCAATCTCTTTTTCCCTTTGTTTTTATAAAACTAAGTTCTATATAAATCTGTCTTACTACTTTTTTTTGGTGAAAAAATAAAATTATTATTCTAAATCAGCAATAGCACCGCCTTCCCCTTTACCCCACCTGCAGCAATCCAAATATCCCTTCACAAGATTTTTTCTTGTTGTTCTCCAGTTCTTGTCTATGTCATTTAAATTAAATATTCCATAGATTTTATATTCTAATTGTTCATAACTATAATCTTGGGATATTTTATTTCTTCTTCCTTGAATTTCTTTTATTAATTCTTTCAAAGAACTATATATCAGGGGAATTGTATCACATTCATCATTTCCTCTTGAACCATATTTTCCGTCTTTTTTTAGGAGATGAACAGCATGCCCAAGAGGTTCTTTTGTTTCTATTCTTTCTCCCTGAACAACTAAAATATTTTCTCCATAAATATGCCCAGAATACCATGCAGACAATGTTGCCATGTCTTCGCAGTCACCTGATTTTTTAATTATTGTGACTATTGGCGGCTGCCATTCTCCTCTCAAATCATGTTGAAATTCATAAAGCCTAAGTTGATAATTCCATCCTTCTTCGCTAATTCCATCCCTCTGCCTCGCAATTTCAACTTCTTTGTAAATGCTGAGGTCACTTATTTCAATTAATGTTTTTGCTCTATCTTCAAGAAAACCGCCAGAACATCCTGCATTTGAAATTGCAAGAACTCCAGCCAAACCAGTTCCAGCAACAATTTTTGCAAGTGTTTTTCTGATTTTATTAATGTTCATTTTAATTTATTGAGTATCATTTTATTTTCCTGATGTCCATTTTAATTTATCTAATCCTCTTTAATTACCAATACTCTTACTATAATACTTTGAATGTATCATTAGCAAATTTCTCTTTGTTAATATTGGTATTTGAATTGTTTTTGTTTAATTTTATTATCAGAACTCTTTCTCACCCACCAGATAAGCCTAGCCTTAAAGGGCAATTTTACAAGAAATCAGAGATTTATATAATTAACTGAGAACAATATAATGCATGAGTTATATTTAATAAAGCATATAAAAGATTATAAAGGATAATTTATAAATAAGAAATATGGATCTAAAAGAATTTTATAAAGGAATAAAAGGGATTGTATTATTTCCCGGAAGTGTTGATGAATTAAATATTCTAGAGGAGATTAATTCTTCTGACAGAGAATACAAATTAATGCCAATAAAAGGAGATAAGAAATATCTTATTGGAACAATTATTCCGAATTTGAAAGAGATTGAAGAGCAGGTTAATAATCTTAAGGAAGGCATTAGAATAAGAGTTAAAGCAATAAGTGCAATCGGGGGTTTAGAAACATCTTTGGCTCAGGAAATTGGTAGAGAGGCTTTTAAAGAATTAGGTCCTATAGGAAATATTGTTGAATCATTATACACAGAAAATATTAAAAATCCCGCCTTTCTGGGCATGGATATTAGATTAAAAGCAAAAGAAATTGGGGCTAATGGACTTGTTCATGTTCAGGTGTATGATAAAGAGTCATTTTATATGGGCGTTCCTGTGAAATTATCCAAAATGAGATCAGGAGATCTTTGAATTTAAGAGTTCTTATTAATTCACATCAAAAATAACCTCTTCTTGAATAGAATTGCCTGCTTTGTCTGTTGCCCTGATTAAAATATCATTAAATCCCTTCTTGAAACTCTTGGTTTTTTTCTTGCTATTGCCATAT
>CAZWEB010000060.1:0-5869 GCA_964632115.1 Candidatus Woesearchaeota archaeon | reverse complement strand
GCTTCTGAACATTCTGCAGGAAGATATTTTTCCATTATCTCCTTTTCGTATTTTGTTCTTTCTGTTTCCTGGGGCCTGAATGTTTTTACTTTTTCACAGGCAGAATTATCATTTTGAAACTCGCACTTTATTGCCAAAGATTTAAACTCTTCACATTTCATTTTTTCTGAAAGAAGTTTAATATTATCACAATTACATTCTTTAGGATTATTCCTGCATATCTGAACTTGAGTTTCAATCTCTCCTTTTGCATTTTCCTGTTCTTCATTTAATCTTTGTTTCATCTTATTTTCCATCCAGGCATAAGATTTGCATTTTTCATCTTTTTGCATTAATGCATAATCCTGCATTGCCAATTCATCGCAATAACTAAAGACTTTTTCAGAAATATCCATTGATAAAATTGTTTTCTCCTCTTCACTAAGATAATTATCTAATAACTCATAATTTCCCGGGTTCTCATTAATTTTATTTTGAACTTCATTGACATTTTCCCTGACATCTGCAGAAATATCAGGTGAAGCAAGTGTTTGAACTATTTTTAATTTTTGAGATGCAGAATTTAAATTTTTTTCTGCCCCCTCAACATTTCCAGCCTCCAAATTAGAAATAGCAGAGTCCACTTCTTTTTCCCTAACATCTAAAGCCAAATTTGCTTTATTGTCTCCTCCTGAAAAAGCCAGCTTGACATTATCAATAAATCTATTAAATCCAGAATATGTTTGTGCAGATGCAATTGGCATAAAAACAAGTAGTAATGCAATTGATATTAAAACTACAAACAATTCAAGCCTCTTTTCCATAAAAAACATAATAAAACAGACTTTAAAAAGTTTTCTGGTTTTAAGGATAAATGCCCTCACAAAATATTTAACCTAATGATTAAAGAACCAACTTTTTCCCCTACAATTGAAAAAAATAGATTTTTAAGGTAAATAAAATGAAGATAGCCCTGCAGTAAGGATTATATTTTCCTTATTGAAAAAGTTTATAAATGAAGTGTGTTATTCATAGTTGTATATAAACAAAACAAGGACATAAATTATTATAATAAGAAAGATTTCTTAAGAATTTTTCAGATTATGAAAGATTAATTAAATAAAAAATAAATTTAACAGGAGGATAAAATGAATGGAAAAAAATTAAGGGGAGTCATAGGTATAGTCGAGAGAGATGGAAAATATCTTTTTGGATTAGAATCTAAGGACAGTCCCATAAAAGGAAAATGGCGACTTCTTGGTGGAAAACTTGAAGGATATGAAAATGCTGAACAAGCAATGATAAGAGAATGCCGTGAAGAAGCTGGAATAGAAGTTAGAGTTAATGGATTCCTTGGAAATGCCAACGGAACCCTGAGGGATATAGCAATAGATGTTTGCTATGGTCAATATATCTCTGGAAACCTAAATCCCAAGCTAGATGAAATATCTGAAGCAGGATGGTTTACATTTGATGAGACTCTTTTGATGGATATAGAATCTCTAAGCAGATGCATGTTTTACATATATCTGGAAAGATTCACAGATAACTGATTTATACAGGAGATTTAATCATGAGGATAAACTTCCTCTATCTATATTACAAATATTGTTACACAAAGTAGAATAAATTATATAATGATGATTGTAACATAATAATACTTTTAAATTAAACAAAACTATCATCTTTATGAAAATTGCAATTTGTGGGAGTATGACTTTTTCACCAGAAATGACTGAAGTAAGTAAAAGATTAAGAGAATTAGGGCATGAAACTACCTTGCCAGCATTTACAGAACATTATGCAACCTTAGAATCAAGAGAGAGCATGCATGTTGAGTCAGCACATAATAAGGTAGCACATAATCTGATTAAAGGCTATTTTGAAATTATTAAACAACATGATGCAATTTTAATTTATAATCCTACAAAAAATGGAATAGAAAATTATGTAGGTGGAAACACATTAATAGAAATGGCTTTTGCACATATTCTAGGAAAACCAATTTTTATGTATAATCCTGTTCCAGACATGAGTTATACAGATGAAATAAAAGCAATGGAACCTTTAATTCTTAACAGAGACTTAACAAGAGTTTTATAAGAATTAATATTCTCAATCACAATTATTTTTTGTTGCAGATTTAGAATTTGAATAATTTCTCATAATTTTTATGACTCATCCAATCAAGAATGACTGAAATAATTCCTATCTCTGAAGAACCAGTGATAGTATACATCAATCTCCAAGCAAAAGGCAAATCATAGACCCTTACATTATTAATTCTATATCTCTTCAGATATTCTTCAGGAATCTTATTTTTTGGAATATATTCTCCTGCCTGAAAATCTTCTCTTATATTTTGAATAGCCTTAACTAAAGCTTTCTTAATTGGATCACTGTCTGGCAAACTATTAAAGGCATTTTCTAATTGGTCATCTATAAAAATAACTTTTGAAGGTGTTGTCATACTTTTATCTCTTTTCTATTTTTTATTTTTTCATAAAATTCCGGATTCCAAATATATACAACTCTTCCATCTTTTTCTATTATTATCCTGTAACTCTTTTCTAGATATTCCATTATTACTTGAAATGTTTGCCACATTACTTTTTTTGGAAGATTTTTGAATAAATCTGTTTTTTTGTATTCTCCAGAATTTTTTTCTATAAATTTTTCCACCATTAAAACAGTTTGAAGTGTTGGGCTTCTAGCTACATTATTTGTTTCAATATAACTTTTACTTTTCTTTATTGTTTCAGTTTCCATTTTAACCTTAAATTATTAGTAATATCAATTGATATTACTATTTAAATATTTCGATTTTTACCTTTTATAATCTCTCGCGAGACATTAATCCTAAGAATTAACCTTCATAAGCACAATTATTTTTTGCCTTTAATCTTATTATACAAACCAGAAATAGCAGATTGAAGTTTTCCTTTTTTTGCCTGCGATACTGCAATAGTATTTTTTTTAATTATCTGTATTTTTTTCTCAGATGTCTTTGTCGCTTTCACATTTGCATGGGTTATTGTTTTTTCTGGTGTTAATTTTATTGGCACTGAATTTTGCTGAATTGTGGTTTTTGTTTTTATTATTGGTTCTGCTTCTGTTCTTGTTGTTATTGCTTCTGTTATTATCGTCTTAATCCCAGAGCATCCTCCCCAATTTCCTTGAAACAAATACCATTTATCTATTACATCATAATCATTAGCATCAATAACTCCATCTCGAACCCCTTCAGGTCCTGTTATATCGGAGTTATTGCACCATCTAGTTGCTTCATTGCATCCTCCCCAATTTCCTTGAAACAAATACCATTTATCTATTACATCATAATCATTAGCATCAACTACACCATCTTGATTAATATCAGAGCCATTGCACCAAAAAGTTCCTTCTTCTGCTTGTTTTGCAAATGGATAGTTATCCTTGCTATCTCCTCCAATTATGTTATAAGGCAGGTCACAGAAGCCATCTAAGTTCAAGTCATAGCATCCCTCACTTTCTTCATTATAATCACTCCAATAGTTGCCTTCGTTGTTATAATCCCAGTAATTGTTTTTGTCATCACTTGCTTGAATAGTATTATTTTCTATATTATTACTATAAATAGTATTATTTGCACTGCTCTCTAAATAAAATCCTTCAGAGTTATTAGCTACAGTATTATAGCTGATAAGATTGTCTTTGCTATTCGTTAAATAGACCCCATGTCCATTCCATTTATTATTAGTAATTGTATTATTAAAAATAGTATTATTATTTGAGTAGTATAAAAAAGCTCCTCCTTTAAAATACCAGGTGCCGCTATATCCATTATATGACATGTCATTATTTTCTATGATATTATTATAAGCATAGTACATCCGGACACTTGCCCCATACTCGCTACTACCTAATTTATTGTCTTTAACTATATTCCCGCTAGAATCGTAGATTGTTAAGCTAGAATCAAAGGTTTTACCCACATAAACATTAGAAATTTTATTTTTATTTGAGCCTGCTGTTAAGTAAATGCAATAATTAGTTCCCCAACAAGAAATATTAGATATTAAACTATCTGATGAATTAGATAACAAAACTCCCATCCAAGAAGGGTCTATTCTGCAATTTTTTAAAGTAACATTGTTTCTGTTAAGTACATTAAATACGGTGCCTGTCCCCCAACCCGGTGAAAGATAGGAATCATTGCAATCAACTACAATATTATCTTTGATTATATTTATGTTATTGATATAATAGCGTCTTCCACAAAACACAGCACTTCTTGTTATGCTTATATCCGCATAAGGTGTAACACATCCATACATACAATCAAAATCATCATTGTCAGTTCTATTATTACAATTATTATCTAATCCATCATTGCATATTTCCACTGCGTCTGGATAAACTAAATTGCTATTATCATTACAGTCAACAGGGCCGCAATGACGACCCGTAACATTAAACTTATCGCCATCATCATCTATGCAATTTATGCAATGATTAGTGCAACCAGATGCTCCTGTGTCATTCCAACCATTGACAAGGTCGCATTTGTTATCAATACCAGAATTATTTCCATTGTTTTCAGCATAAATATCATAATCACGATTCATGCATGCATCATTTGTACTGATTTCATTTTGATATGAGGAGGATATAATAAATCCATACTGATTGTTTGAGACATCGTTAAATTTAAATTTATTATTATTAGAAGAATACATATAAATTCCGTGTATAACATTTGAATAAAAAACATTTGATTCTACTTTATTATTATTGGAATAGTCTATCAAGATACCATAAGTATTGTTTGATGCATTGTTATGGAGTATATTATTATTATTAGATTCCCATATCATAATTCCTTCACCAGGATTTAGATATAAATAATTATATTCTAGAGTATTATTTTCTGAATGTTCGAGGAAAATTCCACGAGAATTGTTTGAAATAGTATTGAACATTATTGTATTGTTGTTACAATTCTCTAATTCAATGCCCAAACGATAGTTTGTTATTATGCAATTTTTAACAACCACTTTTTTTCTGTAACCTATACCTATGCCTACAGACTCACTCCCCAACCCATTTAAAACAGCACCATTACAATCAAGAACAATATCATCTGCAAATACATCAATTCCCCCGGTTAAATTATAAGTGCCATTACAAAAAGTTGTATCATTGACTATTAGCATATCACTATAAGGAACAACACATTCCTCAGATTCTTCATTGTAACATGTGCAGTTATTTAAGCAGGCATCATTTGTAAGTGGATTATTATCATTGCAATCACCATTTGAAACACACTCTGCACCACAAGTTAAATCACATGTATGCGTTAAATTAATAGTTCCATCATCACATTTATCATCAACCTCATTGCATGCTGAAGTAAAACCTGCAAAATAATCCCATGTAAATGGATTACTATCCGGATCATTATTACAGGTTTCAATCATGTTTAAATTCTTTGAAGAACAATCTATTGCAGCCCCTTGTTGACAAGTGTAAATTGCAGAACATGTCTCTACACCATTGCAATACAGTGCATCATTACAATCTATATTTTGTGTTGAATCATAAACAGGAATTCCACCTACATTGCATTTTGCACATACTCCTGCATCCTTTCCCTGGCTGTTGCAATCATTCCAAACACCAGCAGAACATATTTTTTCCCCCAAGCAATCACCAGACCCACAGGTCTGGATTAATTCTTCATCAATTTCATTATCGCAGTTATCATCAACGCCATTGCAAAATTCAGCTGCTCCCGGATAAATATCAGCATTATTATCATTGCAATCAACCGGGCCGCAATCTCCTCCAGTAGAATTAAATTCATCACCATCATTATCCTCACAGGCCTGCCATTCAGGATAAAGGA
>CAZWEB010000059.1:0-6061 GCA_964632115.1 Candidatus Woesearchaeota archaeon | reverse complement strand
AACTTACAGACTCTACAGGTACTGCATTCCACCCATGAGCAGTAAATTGTTCTCCAACTGTTAAATCAGTGCCTCCACTAGTTACAAAATATTGTTTTCCAGAAACATCTGTTAAAACATATCTTCCATATTCAGAATTCCATCCAGTTATTGTTCCTGTTAAATCAGTTCCTGCTTTAATCTTGCTTCCAAATGCAATTGTGCTTCCTGATTGTCCAAGAGTTCCTAATCCTCCAATTTCTCCTAAACTTCCTGCAGTTCCAGGCAATGTTCCTGTAGTAATTCCTTCAACTATGCTTGCACGCGTTACTGCTGCTTGCTGTCCTATTTCAAGTGCTATATCTGGTTTCATCAAATAATATCCATTATCAGCTTGAAGAATATAAGTTCCTGCCTGGGACCCCTGTCCGACAATTACTCCAGAAGTACTTCCCCCCGCTGATCCAAGAACTCCTCCTATAGTATTTTTGCCTAAAAATGTTACAGTTTCTCCTGCTGTTCCTAAACTTCCAGCAGCACCTGAACCAAAAATTCCTGATAAACTTGGAAGACTTAAACTACCACCTGACTGACTTAACAAAAACCCAACACCTAATGTTCCAGCACCAGCAGCAATTATCCCCATATTAATACTGCTGCTTCCACTTCCTCCGCTTTCTCCAGGCTCGGTTCCTTCTTGTTCCTGAAATCCTATTAAATCTTTAATTAATTCTTCTAAAGTTCCGGGCTCTGCAATTTGTCCAGCAACAGCAGAAGCATATTGTGAATATGAATTTGTTATTCCAGGAGCTCCAGATACAGTATATCCCTCGTCTGTATAAACTCCTTCTGTATTAACATAACCTCCACAATCTCCTAAACTTGTGCACAATCCATTCATCTGCTGAGTAAAAGCAATTTTCTCGCAATTGCAATTCTGAACACATTTGCATTTTCCTTTCATATCTTTAATATAAATAACAGTGCATGTCTGAGTTCCAATTCCGCAGAGTTCTCCTGCAGAAACCATGCTTCTCTCATTTTTAATATCAAAACCTTCTGGATATTTTGGAGTGCATACATCAAATGTAAATCCCTTGTCTACATTAATATTTGTGACTTCGCAGTCTGTTCCGTCGCACTTTGAACTTGGATTTGAGTTTGTGTTAATGCATTTCTGCCAGTTATTAATTCTGCAAGAAGCAGATGAAAAATCAACTTCTGAATTCTGAGATTCAACGCAGATTTCATTTCTAAAATCAGCGCAAGGTTCTACCTGAACCTTCCCTTCAACACAAGAATATTTCCAGTGGCGAGAGCCAACAACATCTTTGCCTTCTCCAATAAAACTTTCAAAAACACACCAGGATTCAAAATTTTTTCTGTCTTCTTTTCCTCCACCATTTGCAGGAGCATCATAGCAATTCAAATCTCTGCAGACAGAATTTCCATAATTTGGTTTTACATCATTTAAAGGTTCATATGCTTTGCATCTTGAGTTTTTAACATAATCGCAGTTTCCGCACTTGTTTGCATTTCCAAAATCATTTTCAAGTGCGCAGGAATTTTCTTTTGCAACAACATTTTTCCAGTAATTATCATTGTTTATCTTGCTTGAGTCATAAATATTTGCAGGATTTCCGCAAGAGTCAATAAAATAAACTTCGTCTCTTCCCTCTGTGCAGGTTGTTTGTTCTGTTTTTTTGCAGGTAGTATTTAATCCAGGAGTAGTGCAGAGTTTATCTTTAAAAAATTTAGAATTATCTCCTGTTAAAGACAAACACTCACCCCTTGTTGCAAATTTGCATGCATTTCCATTTTCATCGCTTCCTAAAATGCATGCTCCTCTGTCTTGAATTTCAGCTAAAATTAAACAACTTGGTTCTGTTTTTATTTCAGGTAAAAATATTTTTGTGTACTGAGAACCTGCAAGAACTTCGCATCTTTTTTCTGTCACAAAACTTGTTTCACTGCCAAGAACACAGCATCCTTTTTCGCATTTTTTCAGATTGCAGTTAGAATCTTTATCAAATTCACCGCCGTATTTTTCACATTCTGCTTTTGGTGAATTAACAGAACAGGTTCCTTCATTTGGATTAAAACAGCATCCAATTGTACATTCTGAAAAATCTTTTTTCTCTCCAGGAAAACAAGTGCTCTTGCAGTTATCATTGCAGGAATCTAATAGATATTCTTTGCAAAGATTTCCTTCTTTATCTTCTAAACAAGTATACATTCCTGTTTCAGCAGAAACCTGAGGAAAAATTTCAACTTCAAAGGATTTGTAAACAATATAAGCAAATGCAAAACTCGCAACAAGCAATATAATTATCTGCAGATAGCTCATGCCTGCTTTTTTGCTTATCAACTCGCCTTTTTTTATAATTTGTTTAGTCATCTTTTAATTAACCTTATCTAATTTTGAATTGCCAATAACATAACTATAATATTTTGAATTTCCAATACAAAACAAATTGCTCTGTAATTGTCTTTTGTTTTGTATCCCAAAATTCCAGTAAGCACAGAGGAATTTTCTGATTAACAAATTCTTTCTTGTTAGTATCTTTTTGAATTGTTCTTGCATTGGTTTTTGTTTTAAGATATTTTAGTTAGTGAAATGTTATTTATTTTAAAATCCTGGAGGCACAACACAGCCTTTTGTTGCAAAAACAAACTCTTTTCCAGAAACTACTTCAGTGACTGTATATATTTTCGAGCTGTCTCCTGCAACAAATTTATTTATATTATATCTTGGATAAAATATCATGTGCCCAATATATTCAAAATTGCAGTATTTAGATTCCTGATTTATTATTTCCATAGCAACATTTGCCAAATCATATATAGGATGTGTTATCTGCACTTTGAAACTGTCAAAACCTCTTAATTCCTGATTTTTATCAAGCTGTATTTTTCTGTCAATTGTCACAAAAACTTTTCTTGTTTTGAGTTCTGTTGTTATGTTCATTTCCCCTAAATCCACATTATAACCTTTTTTTCCAAGTTCTTCTTTAAAAGAAGAAAAGCAGTTTTCAATTTCAGGTCGAATATAATCTGTAATCTCTTTTTCAATATGTTCTATGAGCATTGGTTCCTGGTTTATGCAGCCAAGATAAAAATTTTCATTATAGCAGAGATATATTCTTGGAATTTCTTCATATAATTTGTAATTCTCTGGATTTATTGAGCCTCCTCTTGGCCCGAGAATATCAAGAGCCTCTTTAACAGAAGTTTTTGTGCAGGATTCAATATATTTCTGAGGGTCTGCTTCAGGAGCAACCTGTATTGTTGGTTTTCTCCAGATAAGGAAAATCATTGCAATTAAAACAACAATTATAAGAGCAATGATTATGAAGATAGTAACTTGAGATTTTTTTGATTTTTTATTTCCTTTTTTTATCATTTTAACATCCATAAATTAACTCCTAATTTTTTTATTTTGATAATTTTTCCATCAATAATCAATTCAAGAAGATATTTTTCAGCAGTATTCCATGAAACTTTTATATGCTTGGCAATTTCAGAACTAGTTACTATCTTCTCTTTTTTAATTAAATCTAGGATTTTCTTACTATGAATATTCATAAGCATATACCTCTCTTTTTACATAAGTATCTTATTATGTATAATCAGACATAATAAATAAAACTATATAAAGATTGCGGTAAAAGAATTTTAAAATTTTTAAAAAAGAATTATGCTTCAACTAGTTTGAAAGAAGTGCAGAGAGATTCTAATCTTTTTTTTGTTTCTTCTTGCCTTGTTCCAAAAATCTCAACATCGCTGTTCCTGCCATGAAAACCAGGAGTACTTGCAACTATCCCTGTTCCTCTTTCATTATCAAGATATATTTTTTGTTCCTGTTCATTTCTTTCTCCGCTAATAATTTTTTTCATTAACTGAAAATTAGAATTTTTGTCAAGAGTATCTTCTGTAAGCTGAAAATAACACCCATAATTAGACATTTTCTGTCTATCAAATTCAAAATTATATTTTGCCATTTTAATCCTCAGTCTCCACTCTCGGAGCTAAAACAAAAGAAAGTTCCATTCTTGGTGTTTTAAATTCAATCTTCAGAGGATAATCATCTGAAAAATTTAAAGTTGTTTTTTCAACTAATTTTGCAGCCCTGATAAATTTCTGAAGATATTCAAGTGAGTACCTGCTTTTAATTTCCTTGCCTTCATTTCCTGGCTTGATTTCTATTCTCGCCTCATCTGAAGAAAACTCAGATTTTGCAGAGTTCAAAGAACCTTTTGCTTCTATTATAAATTTATTTTCCTTGGAAGTGAATCCACAGGAATCAGCAACAACCGAGCAGTCCTCAATACTTTCCACTAAATCAATGCTTGAAATCTCTATCTTGCTTGCAAATTCAAGCATAGGCATTGTTTTTTCTTCAGATTCTATTTCAATTAATGCCAGAGAAAATTCTCTTTTTATTTTTCCATGTATCTGAATATTCAGAGTATTGTCTTCTGTCTGCAATACTAGCGAACTTCCAGGAGAGCATCTTCGGAGAACTGATTTTAAACTATCCAGACTTATTCCAAGAACCTCTTCATCAACTTCTATCTGTGAAAACGCTTCATAGGGAAGTTTAAAAGAAACAAGAGCAACATTTGCAGGGTCAATTGCAACTATAGACATTCCTTGCTTGTTTACCCTGATTCTGACTTCTGTTACAAGCTCAGAGATAATTGTTATAATGTCTGAAAGCAATTTTGGTTCTTGAAGTTTAAGCAACATTTTTTTCTTCCTCAATAAATTTATATAATTTTGATTGAACACTCCTTGTGAGAATCTTTCTTCTATTAGATAATTCATATGCATTTAAGCAGAGTATTCCTCCATCATCTATTCTTTCATAAAATCCACGAATAAAGTTTCCTACTAATGCTGGAATCGGAGCTTTTGCCTGTTCTTGCCACCAGATTGTTTTCCCATCTGCAGTTTTATCTCCTTTTACTCTTAGAACTAGGCAAGAACCATATACTTGGGGAAATGTTTCTGAAAAAATAATTTCTCCTGTTATTTCATTTAATATAGAACGCCCTTTTTCATCTCTTTCTAAACCAATTTCTGTTGATTCTTTAATAACTCTTTTTGCAGGTTTCATTTGTTTAAAAGATTAAATTTCCTTTTAAAGATTGTTGTAATGAATTATAGGTAATTATTTAAATATCTTTTCCTTGTTTTATTCACTCTGCTCTGCTTTTGCATAGAAAGCATAGAGATTAAAAAGAATATGGAAGAAAAAGAACCGAGTGAGATTAACCAAAAAGAAGAAAGAATAAGAAACATTGCTCTTATGTATTATTCTAGGCAGGATATAAGAAAAGCAATCTTTCAATTTTCCCAGAACAGAGAGATAGTTCCAAGATATTTTGAAGGTTTTGGCAAGCGTCCCGACTCTCTGCAATATGATTCTGACATCCTTTCTTTTATTCAAAAAGGTGCAACAAGTTTTCATTGCTCAGAAGAAATATGGAAAGATGTTCTTGCTTTGTCAACAGATTTAAATGAAGAACAATTAAATGAACTTCGCGAAGGCTGGGATTTGTTAATTGATATTGACTGCAAATATATTGAATATAGTAAAAAAGCAGCCCAAGCACTGATAAAATCCATGGAGTTTCATGGAGTCAAAAACATCGGGGTGAAGTTCAGTGTTTCAGGAGATACAGATATTTTAATAAAGAACAGAGGAATAATTAATCTCCTATCAATTTCTAACGCAGTAGAATTATTAAAGAAAGGACATAAATTAGAAGTTTTTTCATTAGATAAAAATAAAAAACTCAAGTTCTCAAAAATATATGACTACTTAGAACATGAAGATAGACTATATGAGATTTTTCACTCTCAAAGCAAAATTCCTTTGAAAACCACAGGGCATCATTCTGTATTTGTATGGAAAAATGGAGACATTATTGAAAAAAAAGTAACAGAATTGAAAAAAGGAGATTTTTTAGTTTCATTTAATTCAAAGATTAATCCTTTAGTCAAGGAGAACAAAGAAATCATAAATGAATTTGAATTTTCAAAAAACCAATTCTCAAAAAAAATAATCAAAAGAAAA
>CAZWEB010000058.1:0-6082 GCA_964632115.1 Candidatus Woesearchaeota archaeon | reverse complement strand
ATTGCTCTGTTTAAGGGCAGGAGCATCATTTATTCCATCGCCTACAAAAGCAACAAATCCTTTTTTTCCTAACTCATTCTGCAGTTCTTTGACTTTCTGTAATTTTTCCTGAGGAAGAACATTTGCTAAAACTCTGTCAATTCCAACTTGTTTTGCAACTGCTTTTGCAGTTAATTCATTGTCTCCTGTTATCATTATTGTTTTTAAGCCAATTTTTTTTAACTGGCTTATTGCCTGTTTTGAATATTCTTTAACAGCATCTGCAACAGAAATTAATCCTTTTATTTTTCCAGAATAAACAACAATCATTGTAGTCTTGCCTTGATTTTCCAAGACAGCAATCTTAGATTCAATATTTTTAATATTAATTTTATTTTCCTGCATAAGTTTTCTGTTTCCAATTAAAACTTTTTTATTATTTAAAATTCCCTGAGCACCTCTTCCCCTTAGTATTTTAAATTTTTTAACATTTGATAATTTAATCTTATTTTTTTCTGCTTGCTTAACAACAGCCATTGCAATTGGATGTTCGCTTGATTTCTCAATAGAACCTGCAATTCTAAGTAATTCAGTTTTAGTAGAATTTATAGGAACAACATCAATAACCTCTGGTTTTCCTTTTGTTATTGTTCCTGTTTTGTCAAAAACAATTATTTTTACTCGTTTCATAGTTTGTATTGCTTCTCCTCGTCTGATTAAAATTCCTTTTTTAGCGCCTATTCCGCTTCCAACAGCCAGTGAAATAGGAACAGCAAGTCCTAAAGCGCACGGACAAGCAATAACTAATACAGAAATTCCAACACCAACTGCTCTTCCTAAACTAACATCTAAGAAAAATAACCAAACTAAAAAAGTCAGCAGAGAAACAACAAGAATAACAGGAACAAAAACATTTGTAATTTTGTCTGCTATTTTTTGTATTGGAACTTTTGTTCCCTGTGCTTCTTCAACTAATTTAATAATATGACTCAAAAAAGTATCTTTGCCGATTTTTGTTGCTTTTATATGCAAAATTCCATCTTGATTAATTGTAGCGCCTATAATTGCGCTTCCTTTTATCTTGTCAACAGGAATACTCTCTCCAGAAATCATTGATTCATCTACACTAGATTCACCGCTAATAACAATTCCGTCAGTAGGAATTTTTTCTCCGGGTTTTATAATTAATATATCCCCTATTTTAACTTCTTCAATTGGAATTTCAATTTCTTTTCCATTTCTTATAATTCTTGCTTTTTTAGCACCTAATTCAAGAAGTTTTCTAATCTCGCTTGTGGCTCTTCCTTTTGCTTTTGTCTCAATATATTTTCCAGTTATAAAAATAGTCATAATCATTCCAGAAACACCAGCATAACTTGTTATTGTCATAAAAAAACTTAGAATTCCAGTAAAAAAAGCAATAACAGTTCCTAATGCAATTAAAGAATCCATTGAAAAATATAATTTGAAAAAACCACGCAATCCTGATTTAACTGTAGAAAATCCAAATATAAAAATAACAGGAAAACTTAAAGCAAGCATAACCGGAGTCATTAGTTCTTCAGGCAAAATCATTTTCCCGAATATAAATTTAGAATACATGAAAAATATAATTTGAATAGTAAAAACCCAGACACCAATAAGCTTAATCTGCCATTTTTCTGTTTCTTTGTTTTCAGGAGCCGGAGAATTAGAAGAAACAGAGGAGCTATGCTCCCCTAAATTTTCAAAATCAATTTCTTTAGGCACATAGCCGGCGTATTTAACAGCATCTTTCAACTGTTTTTCAGAAACAAAATCCTCTGCTTCAAAAAATGCATTTCCTATAACAGCATTTACACTAATATTCTTCACGCCCTTCACTTTAGAAAGGCTTTTTTCAACATGCCCGGCGCAACTGGCACAAGTCATTCCTTCTATTTTCATCTTTGCTTTTTTCATTTTTCCCTCCACAATTTATTTGAGTTTTATCTTCCTCTAAATTTATATCTATCTGACTCTCAATTAACAATACTCCGGCCATAATATTTTGAATAATTAACAAATCTCTCTGTGTTTGTATTTGCCTGAACTGGTTTTGCATTTATTCTTTTCTTTATCTTCTTCTCTGCGGTTTTTGAATCTGCTTGACAAGCCACACAATTAGCAATATAAGTATAACTAAAACTAATAGTGCAAATATCCAGCCAAATAGCATTCCACCAATTCCATAAGTTCCATACATCATATTGCTCATTCCACAACTTCCAAATCCATCTCCAGCATCTGCACTTGCAAAACCCGCAAGCAAAACTAATAAAACCATTCCAGCAATTAAAGGCATTATTTTTTTATTTTTCATTTTTACCTCCTGTAAGATTTATAACATATGAAATCTAATTCATATAAGTATTTATACTTTTGCATTTATCCGCCGCATCCACAGCTTCCAGAAGATTGCGGAGTCGCAGCAACTATCTCTTGTTGAGATGCTGTTCCTGTATCCGTTACAATGAAACTTCCTCTTATCATCCCCATCCAGCACGAAAAAGAAATTGTTCCTGTCTTTTCAGGAGTAAACTCTATAACATTTAATCCTTGTTTTAATTTCACATCTATATTATAATCATTCATGATAATCTCATTATTGCACCCAGTTAATTGCTTTACATTTATATTCCATTTAACAGGAATTTTATTTTTAATTACAAAAGAATTTGGCGAGTATCCAGAAGCATCTACCTCCATATTTACTTCCTGAGCCCCATTATTTATTATGCTTTCAGAAGTATCAGATACTCCAATTATTTTTGCCTTGATAGTATCATAATTAAAAGAGCTTCCTGTTAAAGCCAAGCCCCTATTAAGCATTATTAATCCTAAGATAAGAACAATAATTGCAGATAATTTTAAAATTCTTTTTGTTGTTTTATGGCTTATTACAGTTGCTAAACTTCCAAATCCAAGCATTACAGGAAGAGTTCCCAAACCAAAAGCAGCTAAACTTGAAGCCCCTGAAAATAAATTTCCTGTTCCAGCAGCATAAAGATACATTGCTTGCAAAGGTCCACATGCAATAAACAATCCGCTTAAAAGTCCTGTAATAAAAGGCCCTTTATAGGCTCCTTTTGCTTCACTGCTTGCCTTGTTTGTAAATCTTGTTAAGAACTTTGGATTAAATTGAAATTTCCTGAAAAATTTAATTCCAAACATGCTTAAAGCATAAAATATCATAAATATTCCTGCAAAAATAGCAACCCATCCGCGCAATTTAACACTAAAAGCAAATATTCCTCCAATTAATCCAAACAATCCTCCAATAATAGCATAAGAAACAACTTTGCTTCCTCCGTAAACTAAATGTTGCTTGAAACTTTTATGCCCTCTAAGTGCATTTTTTGTCGTATAGGAAACAACAAAACCTCCGCACATTGAAATGCAATGAAATCCTGTTAAAATTCCAACAAAAAACAGCAAAAACAAACTTCCATTATCTCCAACACTGGGAATTTCTAAATTAATATTTCTTAAAACAAAATAATATAAAACAAAAACTAGTACAAGAATAATCCCTATAAGAACAAACCATCCAATAGTATTGCTCAGATTCTTTTTTTGTTTCTTTGGAATTTCACTGGTTTCTTTATATTCTTCTTTTATCTCCGGTTCTTTGTTTACCTCTTTAATTTCTTTTTTCTTGTCATCATCAATAATATCATATCCTGTTTCTTCTATAATCTCCTTAATTTCCTTTTCAGAGATTTTTTCAGAATCAAAATAAATTTCTGCTTTTTCATTTGAAAAACTAACAGAAACATTTTCAATTCCTGCTTTGTTTTTTAAAGCGTTTTCAATTCTCTCAGCGCACGAGTTGCAGTTCATTCCTTTTATCTTAAATGTTTTTTTCATGATTGTTTTTTGTGAATGTTAAAATATTTTTTTCGGCATATCTTTGAGCAAAATTCCCTGCTTTTATCCTCAAGATACATTCCGCACATCTTGCAGCCTTTTCCAAGTTCACTGTAAACTTTTTCATGGCATAACGGACAATTTTTGTTTTCCATATCTTTTCAAGAGAAACAATGTTTATATGCACTTTGATGTAACTAGTTACAACAGTTCTTTACACAAAAGCAGATATTAGGGTGACAACATACCAGAGAACAAGATTTATCATGCTGAAAAGCTTAATCTTTTTTTTAGTTCTTAAATATCTTAAAGAGGGTTTTTCTCTGCCGACAGGAGCAAGATTAAATATTTTCTTGCTACTTCTTCCGAGAATTATCCCGATAACAACAATCCATGCAACAAGAACATGCTTAACAATCAGAAGTTCTTTATTCAAGGGCCAGGCAATAAAAAAAGGCAAGGCAATTCCAGAAATTATCAAAAGAACCAAGCCAAAAAATATAAGTTTAGAAATGCTCGGCATAATTTTAAAACTTAATTTTCCAATCTCTGAATCCCGTTCAGATTTCCGAGAAATTATTGCAGCAAGAGTGGCTCCGCCTAATCCAAAAGCCAAGCCAAGAAAATGCACGAAGTTGAATATCTCCAACCACACCATATATAACAAAAGTGGGAAGAGTATTTATATCTATTGTTAATATTTTTTATTTCAGCACCACAATATTATTCATTCCTCTTCGTTTTCTTTCAATTATCTGTTTTGCTTCAAGCTTGTCAAGAAGTCTTGTTATTCCTACTTTTCCAATCTCAAGTTTTTCCATTAAACTTGACTGAAAGATTGCCCCATTCTCACTCTGAAGAATTTTCACAATCTTTTTTTCATCAGAATCGAGGTTAGAAGTATCCACTGGTTTTCTTTTTTCTTTAATTGTTCTGGTTTTTGTTTTTAATATTATTTTTTCAGATTCTTTGCTGAAAATTAAAAACAACCCAATTACTAAAACAAGCCCGGCAATTGCCAGACTTATCCAGGTTTGCATTGTAATTGTATCATACATTGTGCAAGTTGGTCCATGACTGCATGTCTCTCCGACAATGTTTTTCAAGCCAAGATTGAAAATCAAGACAATAATCCCGATTACAATTGCAATTCCAACAATTAAAAATCCAACATTTTTATTTTTCATGTTAATTAGCCTGATTTCCACAATCCATGAACATTGCAATAAGCTCTTGTACTTTTTGCATTAAAGCTGAATTTTGATTCTGGTTTCATTCCAGGTTTTAGAAAAATTCTTGCTTTTTCATTATCTCTGGTTGCTTCAATCCACTCAATATAGTGTTCTTCTGTCATTGGATGTTCAATACTTCCTATTTTCACAATATTTCCAGAAATCACAGGAACATGCTTCTCCATTCCAATATCTTTTGTTCTTTCCACAAGCAAATTCATAGGTTTGCCGCAGCACACCAACGAGTCTGATCCTTCATGAACTACTTCAATAATATTTCCGCATATTTCGCATTTCCATATCTGAAAAATTTTAGTCATTTTAAATTTTTTAGAGACAGAGAATTTTTAATTCTCTTTAGTTGGTTTAGTTTTGTCATTTTAAATTTTTATTTTGCCTCCTGATTTATTTGATTTTCATATTTTTCAATAGCATCATGCAGGGTTCTCTCACCTAAAACAGAACAATGAAGTTTTACAGAGGGCAGAGATTTCAATTTTTTCATAATATCTCCTTTCTTGATTTTTTTTGCATCTTTCAGTGTTTTGCCTTTTGCAAGCTCGCAAAGAACATCAGAAGATGCAATTGCAGCCGCACATCCTAATGTCTGGAATGAAATATCTTTTATCTTGGGATTTCTCTTGTTTTTTCCTTTGCTGTCAATTTTAAGATAAACCTGCATAACATCTCCACACATGTTGTTCTTAATCTCCCCCACAACATCTGGATTTTTCATCTTCCTGCCAAACTTCGGCTTGAGAAAATGTTTCATAACTTGTTTATTGTATGCTTGAAATCTGTTTTTCATGTTATTTAATTATTCCTTGTAAGTTTAATTTACCTAATCCTTTAGGATTACCAATACCATGACTAGAATATTTTGAATTTCTATTTAGCAAATTTCTCTTTGTTGATATTAAGTTAAGTTGGTTGTTTTGTTGCTTCATCTTTTCCTTTTATGAACTCCAAAATCTTTTGATTAT
>CAZWEB010000057.1:0-6094 GCA_964632115.1 Candidatus Woesearchaeota archaeon | reverse complement strand
GCATTGCATGACGGAATACTTTATCTGCCTGACGGGATTTTGTCAGCAAGAAACACTTCAACTGGTGAAGTCATATGGAAGAATGGTAGCTGGCCTCTTGTAAGATTCAGTCCGGGCTCCAAGCCAGTAGAGATGCTCCACGCAGGAGATGTATCACATTTTTCAGAAGTGACTTATTCAGATGGAAAGGTTTATGTTTTCGGAAAAGTGTGCAATGCAATAAACAACCAGATTACTACTACCTCTGCAGGATTCTCAATAATAACTGTTAATGAAACCACTTGCACTAACTGGGGTGCACCGTGCCTTTATTCATATGATGCATTAACAGGAGAAAGGTTGGGAGAAATTTGCTTCGATATGTCTTCTTATTTAACCTCTGCAAATATGTATTCTAAAGGAAGGACATTCCAGACAATTATTGAAAATGATACTGCTTATATTTCAACTATTGAGCAGATTGTGGCAATAAACATATCCTCTAAACAAAAAATATGGGGATATAACAGGCCTGTAAAATTGGATTACAGGGGAAATTATGATATTGAAATTGACCCTACTGATATAGGTGATATTGCGCTTTCTGGGAATTATATATTTGGGTTGGAGCACTTTGCAGATAGCCTTCTTGTTTTTGATAAAAATACAGGAGAGATTGTCTGGACATTTAAATCAGATGATGGCGACAGACTTACAGGACTTGCTATTGTTGAGAATATGGTCTTTGTTTCAGGAGAACATGGAAAGATTTATGCATTGGAACAAAAATATGTTCAGCCAGAAATTGCAAACCAGGAAACAGAACTTCCTGTTGCACAAGAGAACACAGAATATTCTTATTACAATTACCAGACTGGGAATATCCCTAAAGCAATATTTAAGGTTAAGGGAGGGCAGTGGCCTTTTAACTGGGAAATTTCAGAAGGAAGGCTTCCTGCTGGATTGGCTCTTGTGAATGACAATGAGAGTTATAATTCTATGATTATTGGAACCCCTAAAGAATCAGGTGATTTTACATTTATTGTGAGAGTTAGAGATTCAAGAGGAAATTCAGACGAAAAGGAATTCAGTCTAAGGGTATTGCCTGATTCAAAGGAATTCTCAATCTCTATGCAGGACAATGAGAACTATTCTGGATGTGAAGATTCGTATATCTATGGATATTCTACTAATGTTAATAAAAATTTTGGCAATGCAAGTATTCTCTCTTTGTATCAGCCCAATTATGATAAAAAGGTGCTTATTAGATTCAGGATATTTGAGAGTGAGGGTGGGCCTGTTCCTGATGATGCTATTATTACAAGTGCTCAATTGACATTGACTAAGACAACTGCTGCGACAAGAAAAGGAAAGGTTTACAGTTTACTAAGAGAATGGGATGAAAATCTTGTAACCTGGAACAGCACAAGATTTAATGAAACCTGGGGAATGCCTGGAGCATCTGAACATACTGTGGACAGGTCTGATTTGTTTGTTAATTTCAGCATGGCTGGGAAAAAGACAGTTATGTATGGAATAGTTATTGATAATTATATTGACACTTTTGATGTGAAAAAATTGTTTAATGGGATAACTTCTGAGAATAATAATGGGGTTTTGTTTGAGATTGATTCTAGTTATGTTGACGTGTATAGCTCTGATTATTTTAATACATCTGAAGCTAACAATGGTGTAGGAAAAAGGCCTAAGCTGGAATTGAAATATAAAAGATTTAATCCTGAAAACAAGGTTCCTGTTGTCAAGATATATGCTAATCCGACAATTGTCCCAGGGTTTGTTATGTATTCGCCTAGAAATTCTGTTCTACTCGATGCAAATGTTTATGACATTGATGGAAACATAACAGGGTATGGAAACTGGCCGACATCTTTGCTTGGGTTTATAGGATGCACTGGCTTGAATTCATCTGCTCCTTGGTTGTGCAATGGAAGCTTTTTTCTTGGTATATCTTATATATGCAAAAATTATTGCGACCCAAATGATGCAAAATATAACGAAGTTTCGTGCAACACAGGGACCTGCGGTGTGCTAAATAAAACGCTTAAAGTTGAATTTTACGCATATGATGATATCGGCACAAAGGGCACAGGTTCTGCTGATATTCTTGTAATACGTTCTCTTGACGGTAAATTCCCGTATTTTTTAATTACAACAACAATGTTGCGAGACGGAAGAGTGAACCAAGCTTATTCAGATTATATTTATGTTGGGGGAAATACATCAAAAGTAATATGGAGTTTGGCTTCTGGAAATTTGCCTGATGGATTAAGTTTGAATACAAACACTGGGCAGATTACAGGAATTCCAACTTCAGTTGGAATTTATAATTTTCAAGTTTCTGTTTCAGCTCAGAATACAGTAACTCGGGATTTGAAAATTGAAGTTTTAAGTCAGGCTGGATGTGTGGATGGAACTTTATATGGACAGTGTTCATTGACAAAACCAAAATTCTGCAGTAATGGAACATTGATTGAAAATTGTTCTGTTTGCGGGTGTTCAGGTGGAAATTGTTTGGAGAATGGAAGCTGCGAAATTCCTGAACCTGTTTGTGGAAATAATATTAGTGAATCAGGAGAGGTTTGTGATGGAAATTTTCGAACATGCATAATAAATGGATATAACGGAACACAGCAATGCAATTCTTCATGCACAGGTTGGAAAGAATGTAATACTAAAGAAATTTGTGGGGATAATATTATTAATGGGAATGAAGTTTGTGATGGAATTTCTCTTGATGAAGAAACTTGTGAAAGTCAAGGATTTGATTCAGGAATACTTGGTTGTTCAGAAGATTGCTCTGGTTTTGATACCTTGCAATGTGTAATAAATCCAACATGCACTGTTTGTGGGGATTGTGATACTTTACTTAGTGGATGCACTTATCAAGAGTGTAAGCAAGATTGTAATGATTTGGGAGAGTGTTATTATCGTGGAATCCTGCCTTTTGTTGAAGATTGTGTCAATAAAGGATATGCTTGTTCTAATTTAATTTCAGGTTGCGGGGATTATAATGATGAAGAATGCAATAATGATTTATGCAATTTAAATTGTGGATTTGTAAACGGAGAGTGCGTTGGACTTATAAAGGGGAATTATACTATATTTTTGACAGCTTACAGTGATCGTTATTATAATTGGCCAAAACAATTATTTTTAGGAGAAATAGGCTCTTTTATAGTGGGTAATGACCTAGATAATGACGGTTATTATGAATATCTGCCAGGTAATATTATATTTGAAATATACAGAAGCAAAGAAGATAACCAAAATTATAAATTGATTGGGCATACATTAAAAGAATCTCATAATCAAACAACAGCATATTATATAGACGATTGGTCTGATGAAAATACTACAAGAAACCTTGAAGATGGAGTGAGATTTTATTATAAAGCAAGATTAAATGGCACAAATATTGAAACAGATGAAAAATCTATAATTCCGTGTTCTAAAGATTCAGACTGTGAGTCTGGGATGACTTGTAATTATGATATGTGTGCAGAAGAAACATTTGAACCTTGTAGGGCAAAAACCCCTGAAGTAACTGATCTTGATCCTTGTTTTTCAGCTTTTGGTATTGCAAATTTTAGTGGAACAATATTTGATTCAAGCATATATTGTTATACATGGCAGGGGGGGTGGACGCATGAGAAATTATGCAGATTGGGATGTGTGGCTGGAAAATGCATAGAGGAGATTGGAGAAATTTCTGATTTGTGTTCAGATGGAACTGCTTATAATTCTTGCTCGACAACAAAGCCAAAATTCTGCAATAATGGAACTTTGATTGATAATTGTTCTGTTTGTGGGTGTAATGCTGGGGTAAACTGCCTTGTAACTGGAAGCTGCGAAGTTGTTTTTATTAATGAAGATATAAATCAGGACAAGAAAGTTAATATGGCTGACTTGCTTCTTGTGAGAGATAATTTTAGAAGCATAAATTGTATTAATCCTAATTGGTGTGAGAAAGCAGATGTTACAAGAGACGGGAAAGTTAATATTAAAGATTTGATTAAAGTTGCGAGGAGATATGGATATGTTTATTGAGGATAATAAAACTTATAAACTTATTATACTGATAATAAAATATAAAAAGAGATGAAAATACAGAAACTTGATAATTTCTATCTTTCAAACTTTTACAAGTTTAAAATGAAAAATCAAAAAAGCATAATTTTTTTAATTTTAATAATTCCAATTATTTTGTCTATTCTTACTTCTGCCTCTGTTTTTGCAGCATCTCTTTCTTTTGTTCCTTCAGCTCAAACAGTAAGCCAAGGCGATAGTGTTTTTGTTTATCTTAATGTTTCGGGTGTTTCTGATTTATATGGGTTTCAAGTTGATATTATTTATGATGCATCTCTTCTGCGATTTGAAAGTTTGACTGATGGAAATTTTTTAAAACAAGGGGGCGCTTCTGTCTTCTCAATTTCCCCTGCACCATCTCCTTCTGGATTAATTGAGGGGTATGCTGTGACAAGATATGGTGAAGGAATTGTTGGAATTAGCGGAAATGGAAATCTTGCTATAATTGAATTTACTGCTGCTGATTCTGGAACAGCAGGCATTGAATTAAGAAATCCTGAATTGTATACTTCAAGTTCTGATTTAATTTTGCATACAACCTCAAATGCAACAGTAACAATACAAGCTCCTTGCACATTAGCTTCAGCTTACTGGAGCAAAACATCTGCTGTTGAAAATGAAATTGTTAGTCTAATTGTAAACGGAAGCAACTGCTTGAACAAGCAATTGAACTATACTATATGGAAAAATGTTCTGTGGTGGTTTGACAAAAAAGTGTTTACAACTTCTTCGTCAGCGAGCACGACGTGGAATGCAGGGAAGAAATCGGATGGGAGTTTTGAGATAGGAGATTATTATTTTATTGCAATTCTTACTGATGATGCTTCTGTTTCTGCGAACAGCCATTCTAATAGAGATTTGAATGTTAAACTTGCCTGCGTTGATGCAGACAAAGATGGGTATAATGTTACAGCAGGATGCGGGGCTGTTGACTGCAATGATAATAATGCAAACATATATCCAGGAGCAACTGAATTATGCAATGGAGTTGATGATAATTGCGTGAACGGAGCTGATGAAAGCAATGGGGAGTGTTCTGGGACTAGGGCAATTTGTTCAGGAGGAAGATGTGTTGAATGCGTTTCTAGTTTGCAGTGTTCGGATAATTTATACTGCGATGGGCAGGAAATCTGCAGTGTGAATGGAGTTTGCAATTCAGGATTCTTGAATCTTAGTGATAATATTATGTGCACAGATGATACCTGTAATGAAGCAGATGATAAAATTATTCATACACCAATTAATGCTTCATGTAATAATGGTTTATATTGTGATGGAACAGGATACTGCAATGTTGCTCTTAAAAAATGTGAACAGATAAATCCTCAAATTTGTAATGATGGAATTTTATGTACTCTTGACTCGTGCAGTGAGGGAGCGAATTTATTTGATAATCTTGGAAGCTGTGTTATTGATATATCTAATTGTGCTTGTACAAAAAATTTAGATTGTAATGATGCTAATGTTTGCACAGATAATTTCTGTACAGGACAATTAACATGTCAAAAAGAATTTAATACAAACTTATGCAATGATAATTTATTCTGCACTGAAAATGACAAGTGTGCTCTTGGAAATTGTGCAGGCACTTTGAAGGATGTAAATGATAATGTTAAGTGCACAATTGATTCTTGCAATGAAGTAGGGAAAAATATTTCACATGTTGCAAATAATGCTGCATGCAATAATGGTTTATATTGCGATGGGGTTGAAACTTGCAGTGTTTTGTCTGATTGCAAGCTAGGAATTGCTCCAACTGAAGATGATGGATTTGCATGTACAGTTGATGTTTGTAATGAAGCAATTGATGGTTTTAATCATGTTCCTGATGACTCTGTTTGTGATGATAAAAAATATTGCACAATTGATTCATGCGTAGGCAGTAAGAGTTATGATGGGTGTTCTCATTCAGAAAGAGATTGTAGTGATGGAAACGCAACAACATTTGATTATTGCAATGAGACAGCTAAAAACTGCAGTCATAGTATTATTGTTAATGAGGGGGATG
>CAZWEB010000056.1:4973-6406 GCA_964632115.1 Candidatus Woesearchaeota archaeon | reverse complement strand
GGCCCATAATAGAATAATCTCCAGAGTTTATAGCGAAAGCAACTCCTGCAACAATCAGAATAATTGCTATTGCTATAATTGTATAGAATATCTTGTTCCCAAGACTTATATTAAAATTAATTTTCTTTGCCATCTTCACTCTTTTTTATAGAAGTGATAAAGAGAAGTTATTTAAATATCTTTCTGTTGAGAGTTATATGAAATTCAAATTTTTAGAGCATACTGCAGATATTAAGTTTCAGGCACAGGGTGGCTCGTTGGAAGAAGCCTTTGAAAATTCAGCTTTGGCACTTGCAGAAGTTATGACTAAGAAAACTAAAATTAAAGGAAAAATAAAAAAGAAAATAAAAGTTTTAGGAAAAGATAATGAAAGCCTGCTGTATAATTTTCTTGAAGAGTTTTTATTTTTATTTGATTCAGAAGGTTTTGTTCTTGCAAAAATTGGAAAAATAAAGATTATGGAAGGGAAACTTGATGTAGAAGTAATTGGAGATAAAGCTGAACATTATAAATTAAGCCAAGATGTGAAAGCAATAACCTATAATAATATGTTTGTGAAAAAGCTGAACCAAGGTTCCGCGACTCCTATAAAATGGGTTTGCCAGGTTGTGCTGGATGTATAAGATTTCTAAATTGCAACAAAACAGCAAGATTTATAAATAGTACGTACTAAGTATGTATTATGGAGTATAAGTTTATTCATAGGATAAGCAAGGGAAGTCGGTTTAACCAAATATATATCCCAAAAGAAATGGGAAAAGTATTTGAAGTCGGAGACTTAGTCAGGGTAGAATTAATTGAGAAAAAAGAGCAGGTTTTCTTCTGGAATGTTCATGCTAATGAGTTTAAGAAAAAAATAATTGGAGAACTGCTTTCTTATATTTCAAAATTAAATGTAAAAGAAATTAAGCAGGCATTTATTGTCGGCTCATTTTTAAAAGATGCAGATTATAGAGATATTGACATACTTCTTGTTTCTGAAAGCAAAACAGAAGAGGAAGTATATGAAAAATTAACTGAAAAATTTGGGTTAAAGTTTCATGTTATCTCAATTCCAGATGAGAGATTTAAAACTTTAATTGAGATATGCCCCTTAACAAGAAATATGCTTTTCTCTTATGCTTCAAATAAAAAATTTAAATTACCTGAGAAAAAAATAGATAAGGAGCATATTAATTTTCTTTTAATGATGCCTGAAGACCTGCTTAAAATAAAAGCAGGAGGTAGGGTTTTTTATGACATTATCAGAAGACTTGTAACAATTGAAAATTTTCTTGAAAAGGAAAATCCAGAAAAAATAAATTCTGAATTGAAAAAAATTCTTGGAAATTTATTTGATATTTTGAGGAAGGATGATAAAATCAATGAGGAGATAATAAAAAAATTGAGAAAGATAATAAAAAGCAAGTTAAATATAATAAAAAAGAAAATAA
>CAZWEB010000056.1:0-4873 GCA_964632115.1 Candidatus Woesearchaeota archaeon | reverse complement strand
AAATGTCAAAAAATAAATTAATCCGTGAACTGACAAATCTGCTGGCAATTGCACTAAGGCATAAGATAGGGGGAATTGTGAATTTTAATGAAATTTATGCACAAAAATACTCAAAAGATGCTGAAGTTTTAATGAAAGGGGCTGAAAAAATTTCTTTTGGAAAAAATTGGAACGCAAAAGATAAGGCAAGAATCAAGCAAGAACTGACAAAAAAGCTTAAATCTGAATTAGAAAGCAAAGACTTTCTCGATAACCAGAAGTTTGATATTATGGATAATGAGATTGAGAAAGCTCTGAAAAACCTTGGTCTTGCTTAAGTTTATAAATTTGGATTGTAATAGATAATAATGGCAGAAAATTTAAATATAGAAACCCAATTGATTGAAGAACTATCAAAAGAGAATTATAGAAGATATGAGGGGTTTTGCGGCATAAGATGGAAGGGATATAATGCAGTATCAGAAGAATTTTTTATTGATATGCTAAATAGGGGACTGTTTGAACTTAGAAAAGTAAAACTTAACTTGCAAAATGCTCCTTATTCAGATAGATATACTCACACATTTGTATATAAAGAAGCAACATTTTTAACCTGTACTAAACTTCTTATAACAGAATTATAAAATGACGAACATAGAACTCAAGAAAATAAGCGAATTTGAATGGGAAATTCCTAAAACAGGCAAGATGCTTGTTCCTGTAAAGATTTTTGCTAGCGATAAGCTTATTGAAAAGATGAAAGAAGACCAGACATTTTTGCAGGCAGCAAATACTGCAGAATTAAAAGGGATTGTCAAGAATATGATAGTCTGCCCAGACGGTCACATGGGCTACGGGCTCCCAATCGGAGGAGTTGCTGCTTTTGATTATGAAAACGGAATAATAACTCCTGGAGGGGTAGGTTTTGATATTAACTGCCTTAATGGAGATTCAAAAATTTTAACAGAATTTGGTTCATTTATGAAAATTGAAGATTTTGAAAAAATAAAAACAGAAATTGAGATTGAACAAAATGACCAAAAAATAAAGAAGATATTATTCAATTTAAGCCTTCCTACTTTGGACTTAAAAAACAAAAGACAGGAAAACAAACCGATTAATTTGTATATGTGCAAAGAAAGCGAAGAAGTATATGAAATAGAACTTGATTCTGGATTGAAAATAAAGGCCACTTCAGAGCACCCTTTTTTAACAAAATGTGGAATGAAAAGATTAGATTCCCTAAAAGAAGAGGAAGAATTAGCAGTTGAATTATTTAGTGGAGTTGAATTTGAAGGGAATATCAACAAAAAAATCGCAATAGTAACTAAAATTTTGGGTTATATGTTTGGAGATGGTACTTCTTACAAAAGCAAAGGAAGATTATATGCCGTAGCTTATGGAACTCCGGAAGATTTGGAAACTATGAAAAGAGATTTAGAAGAAATTAATATTAAATCAAAGATTTACTCAAGACAAAGAGACCACAGGATAATAACAAGATATGGCCTTGTTAAGTTTAACGCCAAAAATTATGAACTTCATTTTAATTCACAAGATTTTATAAAACTACTTATAAAATTGGGCATGCCCTTGGGAAATAAAACGAGGCAAGAAATAGAAATTCCAAAATGGATAAAAAAATCAAATAAACTTATAAAAAGGCTTTTTTTAGCTGGGTTTTTTGGGGCTGAGCTTTCCTCTCCAAAATCAATGAGCAAGACCTGCTTCTACTGTGCAACTATCGACCAAAATAAGATCGAGTTGTTAAAAGATAATATGAGAAAGTTTCTTATAGATATTTCATTAATGCTGGAAGAGTTTGGAGTAAATATTTCTAAAATAAGTGAAATGGATGATTTTCACAACAAATATGGAGAAAATACTATTCGGTTTAGGCTTTTAATTGCTGGAGAAGAAAATCTGCTAAAATTATGGAGGACTATAGGTTTTGAATACAATAGAAAAAGAAAAAATTTAGCAAATATTGCCTCTCTTTATATATTTTTAAAGAGGCAGGAAAACAATAGGAGGCAGGAAATTGCAAAGAAAATAAAAGAATATAAAAATAAAGGATTCAAAATAGGTGAAATTAAGAACATTTTTTTAAATAAAATTAATAAAAGATTTATTGAAAGACATTTTTATGAAAATGCTTCCCAGAGAATAGCTCTCGACTTTATAAGTTTCGATGAATTTTGTAATAAAAAAACTGAAGAAATCAATAATTTTGGCGTAATATTTGATAAAATAAATAAAATAAATAAAATAGATGGAAAACTTAAAGTATATGATTTTAATATCCAGGACAACCATAATTTTATTGCTAATGGGTTTGTGGTATCAAACTGCGGGATAAGAGTACTGGCAACTAACTTGACAAAGAAAGATATTCTTTCAAAGAAAAAAGATATAATTCACCAGATATCAAGAGATGTTCCTAAAGGGACTGGGAAAGGTTCTGTTGTGAATCTGGATAAAAAAGAGATAAAAGAAATTCTTGAGACCGGAGCAAGATGGGCTGTCAAAAATGGCTATGGGACAAAAGAAGATTTAGAAAAAACAGAAGATTATGGATGCCTGCCTGGAGGAAATGCCAAAGATGTTTCAGAGAGAGCACTGGCAAGAGGATTGCCTCAGCTTGGTTCACTTGGCTCGGGAAATCACTTTCTTGAAATTCAAGAAGTTGATGAAATTTATGATAAGGAAATTGCTGAAAAGTTTGGGATAATTAAAAAAGGGCAGATAACTGTTGCAATACACTGTGGCTCGAGAGGATTGGGGCATCAGGTTGCAAGTGATTATATCAAACTAATGGAAGATGAATATGGATTTGAAGGCTTGCCTGACAGGGAATTGATTAATGCTCCAATTAATTCTGAGCTTGGTAAAAAATATTTTTCTGCAATGAATTGTGCTGCTAATTTTGCTTTTTGCAACAGGCAGATGATAATGGAATGGGTAAGAAATTCTTTTAGGATATTTTTTCCTAAAGCAGAATTAAAATTAATTTATGATGTCTGCCATAATATTGCAAAGATTGAGGAACATAATGTTGATGGAAAGAAAATGAAACTTTGCGTGCATAGAAAAGGAGCTACAAGAAGTTTTGGGCCTGGAAGAACCGAGTTGCCCAAGATTTATCAAAAAACAGGGCAACCTGTTTTGCTTCCAGGAAGCATGGGAACCGCTTCATATATTCTTGTTGGAACTAAAGAAGCAGAGGAGATTTCATTTGCTTCAACTGCTCACGGAGCTGGCAGAGTTTCTTCACGTTCAGCAGCATTAAGAAATATTAGAGGAGAAGATTTAAAGAAAGAGCTGGCTGAAAAAGGAATTGATGTTGAAGCTGGAAGCTGGAAAGGATTAGTGGAAGAAGCCCCTCAAGTTTACAAAGATATTGATGAAGTTGCAAGAGTTTCTGATAAAGTTGGAATTGGCAAACTTGTGGCAAGAGTTATTCCGATTGCGGTGATGAAAGGGTAATTAGTATTTTTGTATATCTCCAATAGAAACTAGTTTCTATTAGCAATAGAAAGATTTAAATACAATAATCTCTCTCCATAATTATGATAGCTAAGGAAACACTTAAAGAAGTTATACTCTTACAAAAAGAAGCCCTAAGTAAGTTAGAATTTGGAACCCCTAGAGAAGAAGAAAATGAGCTAACTATTTTAGATTCTTTTGCTTTAATAATTACTGGAGTAAGAAGGTGTGGCAAGAGCACTTTTTTAAATCAATTGATAAAAAAGCAGAAAAGAACATATTACCTTAATCTTGAAGATCCTCGTTTAGAGGGATTTGATTTGACAGACTTTAATAAAATTGAAATTATTATGAAAGAACTTTATGGTGAAGGGGGTGTTTACTTTTTCGATGAAATACAGAATATAATTAAATGGGAGAAATTTGTGAGATACTTAATCGATAAAAAAGAGAGAGTGATTATCACAGGTTCAAATGCTTCGCTGTTAAGCAAGGAGATGGGGACTAAGTTAACTGGCAGGCATTTAAACTATGAATTATTTCCTTTTTCATATAAGGAATTCCTTAAGATAAGCAAAAAATCAGCTTCTTTAAATTCTTTTGAACATTACTTGTATAATGGAGGATTTCCTGAGTTTCTTAAAACAGAAAATTCAACAATTTTGAATCGATTGCTATCTGACATTGTTATAAAAGATATTGCAATTAGATTTAATATAAAAAATACAGCTATGCTGAACAAAATAGCGGTTTTTTTAATTAGTAATGTGGGAAAAGAGTTTTCTTATAATTCAATAAAGAAAATGTTTGATATAAAATCAGTTCAAAGCGTTATTGATTATGTCTCTTTTTTTGAAGATGCTTATTTAATCTTTAGCGTGCCCAGATTTAGTTATTCATTTAAACAACAACAGGTAAATCCAAAGAAAGTTTATTCAATAGACACCGGATTTTCAAATATTAATTCTGCATCATTTTCAAAAGATAATGGAAAAATGCTTGAAAATTTGGTATTTTTGGCATTGAGAAGAAAATATAAAGATATATTTTACTTTCAGAAAAAGAAAGAATGTGATTTTGTTATTAAAGAAAAAGAGAAGATTACTCAAGCTATGCAGGTTTGTTTTAATTTCAATGAAGAAAATAAAGATAGGGAAATAAACGGGTTATTGGAAGCTTTAAAAGAATTTAAACTTAAACAAGGCATAATTCTTACTTATAGTCAAGAGGATAATTTTGAAATAGAAGGTAAGAAGATAAAATTAGTTCCTGTTTGGAAATGGCTTTTAAAATAATCTTTGGTTGTAAGAGTTTCTGATTCTGTGGGGATTGGCAAACTTGTTGCAAGAGTTATTCCGATTGCAGTAATGAAGGGATAAAAAGAAATTAACCAAAAAGAGGACAGGCT
>CAZWEB010000055.1:0-6500 GCA_964632115.1 Candidatus Woesearchaeota archaeon | reverse complement strand
AAAAAATAAACAAGCGCCGCTGCACCGACAATGATTAATGCCAGAATAATAAATGTTGTTAGGGCAATTCCCCTAAATAATTTATCCTGGAAAATAGGAGAAGACGCTGTTTGAGTATCTTCCTCAGAACTTTCTTTTTCTGAAATTACTGCACCGGTGAAACTGATTTTGCCTTTGAAAAACATAAAAGATTGGTATCCCCCATATGCAATTCCAAATAATAAGCTTAAAATGATAAGGGGAATAATAAGTTTTCTGAAAAAACTCTTATGTTTTCCTGTTTTCTGATGATGTGGGGAATAATTTACCCTTTTTCTGAGGAATATATTTGTTAGAATCGATATCATCAAGAGGAATATTATGCTTATTCCAATTATATAAATAGGAAACAGATTTAATGAAGATTGTAGTTGTTCTTTTTCAAATTCTTCTTCTTCGACTGGAATGATTTGTTTTTCTTCTTCAATAATTTTTTCATATATAGATTTAAGATTTATAAAAGCCTTATTATTTTCAATTTTTTCAAGATTTATATATAAATCTGAATAATTATCCTGGTTTATATCTACTTTTTTCCCCTGCCCTATAAGAAGTGTGAATATTATTGGTTCTGAATATATTGTAATAGTCACTCTATCCGATTTTAAATCATTTATCTCTAAGGAATGTTCCATTGAATATTTTTCTTGAATTATCCTGAACTTTGCTTTATCTCCGTCTTTTAATTGTTTAGTTATTCCGTGGATAATCTCCTCATTTTTTATTTCATAGATAGATTTACCTGTTATTCCAGTAACTGAACCAGAACCTGAACTTGGGGTTTCTGTTTGAGGAGCTGAAGTTGAACTTATGAGTGTTACAGAATCGCTTGCTCCAGAGTTTGGCTGGGCTGAATTTGCATAGCTTGTATCAACTCTTAGGACATACAATCCGCTAGGGTGGGTTGAAGGAATATTTATTGAGATAGATTGAGTTACATTTTGAAAAGCAACTGTTTGTTTTGAAAAAGATGCTTGAGGCTCTCCAGCGTCTGCAATACCATCATTATCTGTGTCTACCCAGACAGTAGAGGTTGATTCTGTTGCAGATTCTCCTTCATCTTCAAGAATAACCGAGCAGACAAGCTCGGCGCCGACATTGTTTGTTGAAGGGCAGTCTAGATATACTTTATATGGGCCGCCTGTTGCTATTCTAAATTGGACAACTCGCGAGTTTGAAATTCCTAAATAAGTGCCTTCTAAATGGGCAGTGTACATTCCTGTTGTTGGACTGCTTGAAATTGATTTTGTGTATTTCCAGACATTATCACTTAATTGTGTGAAGTCAGATTTAGCAGCAGAAGTCCAGATATTATTGTTTGGATCATAAACCGTTAGATTTATTGTATCTGGAGATACAGCTGAGCCATTTTGCCCTGCAAATGTTGCTTCTATTAAAGCATTTTCATTTGCATATCTTGGAGAGCCTGCAACCAGGCTTGTTATTTGGAATAGGCTACCACTTCCTGTGCTTAGTGAAGAAGTTGTTGTGTTTATTATAAGAATGGTGTTGTATATATTTGTTGTATCATTTTTTATTAAATTTAGCAAAGAGCAGATAGTTGAATTTGGAGTTAAAGAGCACTGATGCATTTCTTCTAAGTTATCAACTTCTGTGAGTATTGTGGAGGCAGTTAAGTTAAGGAACGCAACAGTTGTATTAATCTGGGTTGTTAAAGAGTTCAGTAAAGATAAATTTCCCCAGATTTCTGAGATTCTGTTTTGAGTGTAAGCATGTTCTCCAAATAAGGTATTTGAGGATTCTGTGTCAGAAGATATTCCTATTACTGACAAGATATTCTGTGTGTTATTAAATGTGTCATTTATTTTTGTGTAAATTGTCTCCTGCAGGTAAGTATAAACCTGCTGTGCTGTTGTGTTTATCTCTACTAATCTGGTTAAAATTAATGAAGTGTTTGTCTGGGTTGCTACATTGTTTCTAATCCAGGTGGCATTTCCTTGGATATTATCTAATTTAACTTGCAGGCTGGAATTTATGCTGATTAAATCAGAACCTACTGCGTTTATTGTGCTGTTTATGGAAGTTAATCTCAAAAATGTTTCAGTTATATTTGTCTGAGTTGCTACATTAGATAGAAGCCAGGTGATATCTGTTTGCATGATTGATAGAGCAGATGCAGTTGCCATATTGTTGTTTATGCTGCTTGCAAGGTTATATGTAGAATTTGAAATATTGAAAATCTGTTCTGCTGTATAGGTTCCCCATTTTGTAACCAATACTTGTGAGTCTGTGCGTATGTTTTGTGCTGTTGTGTTTAATTCTGTCAGCCTTGTTGTTATCTCTCCACTAATTTCAGAATTGATTTCAGTTGTAGTATTATTTATCTCTACTAATCTGGTTAAAATTAATGAAGTGTTTGTCTGGGTTGCTACATTGTTTCTAATCCAGGTGGCATTTCCTTGGATATTATCTAATTTAACTTGCAGGCTGGAATTTATGCTGATTAAATCAGAACCTACTGCGTTTATTGTGCTGTTTATGGAAGTTAATCTCAAAAATGTTTCAGTTATATTTGTCTGAGTTGCTACATTAGATAGAAGCCAGGTGATATCTGTTTGCATGATTGATAGAGCAGATGCAGTTGCCATGTTATTCCTTAGGTAGGAGATATTTTCTGCCATTCCGCTTAACTGCGGCTGAATCGTGCCTGTTAAATAATTATAGCTCGCATGAGTTGTTGAATTTATTTCTGCGATAGTAGCATTAATTTGATGCAAATACGGAATTACTCTGTTAATCATTGTTGAATTAATTGCAGCAACTGTGTTATTGATTTCTAAGAGTATTCCAGAAACATGGAAAGTATGAGAATCTAAATCTGAAAAGGTTCCTGATGAGCAGTTTGCTACTGCAATATAAACTCCATCAGTATTTGGGAGTGTAAATGAATCATAATAAACTCCAACTCCAGATATTTCTGATGTTGGCTGATCTTCTAACCATGGTGATAAATTTGGATAGTAGTAATCTACTGAACAAGATGCTCCGGAAACGGGCTTGTTAAACTCGTCTTTTAATTGAATAACTATTTGCCCTTGCTGTCCAGGATAGTATTCTGTTCCCCCAACAATTGAAACTGAAAATGGAAGAGAAGAATAGGTCACTGGAATTGAAAGTGACTGGGTGATGTTAATCCACCTTCCAGTTCTATCTGTTGCAGTTATATTAACTGTCCAGTTTTGTTTAACACTTAATGAACTTTCTGCCTGCCTGTTTAAAGAAACATCAAAAGAACAATTATTTTCTGTTTCATAAATCGCTATTTCTGTTCTTAAATTTCCAGTATTTGCTGTTGTTGTCCAATAGTCACTTCCGGCAGTAGAAACTCTTAAACAAGAAAGGTCTATAGGACTTCTAAAAACAACTTTTCCGAAAGAACTTTCTGAATATCTGTCATTAAATCCATCGTTGCTATTGTCAAACCAAGCAGTATTTTCTGTAAAATCACACAAGTTTCCAGTGCTGTCTTTAGTTGACCTTACGATTACATTTTTAAAACTTCTCCCGTCAACAAAATAATTATGAAAAACAACTTTTCCAACACTATAGTTTGCTCCAAGCTTTATTCTTGAATAAACAACTTCTTCAGTAGATAAGGCATCAAGGGTAGAATAGTCAGTTGCTACTTGTGAAGTTCTGTATGTTGCTGTGGACAATACTCCATCTGTCCATATTGGATAAACTGCATGGTCATTTAGATTATCTTCATCAACTAAATCAGTTATTCCTAAAGCTATATTCTGTTTTATACAGAGAGTCTCGCCTGTTCCTAAAATTCTGATGTCCGTATATTTATTATCTGGTTCTTCATAACTGCCTTCATTCATATTAACATCTAAATAAATTTGAGCAGTAACATTATTCTCAACTAATTCTGATTGCTCATAATAGAGTATATTTCCATCATGGGGCAAGCAAATTACTTCTTCTCTTGAATCAAGATCATAATCATCTACGATACAATTAGCGCCATAGAGAAATCCATTAACTTGTGCAGCAGCATATAACAGTCCATCGCCTGAAAAAGAAGCTTCATCTCCTACTTGCCATCCTTTGTAAATTAAATCCCATGTTTCTCCATTGAACTTTATTATATACACATTTCCAGAGTATCTTCCGAAAAGCATTATTTCATTAATTCCATCTCCATCAAAGTCAACATAGGTTGCTCTTGAAACTGAAGCCTCTATAAGCCCATTATAAATTATTGTCTGGTCAAATAATCCTAATGTGAAATTATATTGATACAGAATAGTTGGCGGGTGATTGTCATACCCTTCTATAGCAAAATCAGGGATTCCGTCTTTGTTTAAATCTTCTAAATTGACTGATGCAGAACCATAATAAAAATTAGTATAGTCTATATCCCAGTTAACAGATAAATCTTCTTCAAGGATGCCTGTTTCAGATTTATTATACTCAAGAACCTGCAGTCTCCCAGTACTAAGAGGAAGTATTGCTTCTATTTTCCCATCATTATCAAAATCATAGGCATTTGCAGGCCCATAATAAGTTCCCCTGTCTGTTGCAGTGCTTCCAAATATTAGTTGATTGGTATTTGAAAGATTGACATCGTAATAAGTTACATTCTCAGTCTGAACAAGAATCCATTCATTATATCCATCATTATCAAAATCAGCACAAAGATGGGAGTCCATTGCTCCGCCAGTTCCAACATCTCCTGTATCTAAAATTTTTGTAAATCCTGCAGTATCTGTATAATTATAAACAAGCATATCCCCATCAGATACAGAAATTGCTAATTGGTCATAAAGACCATCATTATTAACATCACAGAGAGTAGGTTTAGAGATAAATCTTGTTCCTTCATCACCAGAAGAAAAGTCATATGCATCTGAAATTGCAGTAGACAAACTAATATCCCTATATGCTCTTAAAATTCCAAGATTATCTCCACAAATTAAAGTTAGTGCACCGTTTCCATTAAAATCAGCATAGGCACACCCCATATTATAATAATAGTTTCCAGGATCTTGCCCTACCCAATCTGTTCCAGATATTCTTTTTATCCCTTCTTTTAATCGGGTTATGTTATCCCAGATATAAGGAATACCCCCATAATCTATAATTAGAATATCATTGTCTCCGTCGCCATCAAAATCAGCAACTTCGTTTTGAACTGAGTGGGTTCCTAAGTCTCTGCTAAATACTGTCCGTGTTATTTCTTTTGGCATTAAATTTTCATATGAAAAATTGACTTCCAAGGTTGTTTTCTGCCCGTATTTTATGGAAGTTAATGAATTTCTGTCTTTAAGGTTCATGGTTACCTTTCCAACTTGGAATGTTCCTGACACTGAAGTGTTTATTGCATATCCCCAGGTTCCAGAAGAATCAGGAGATGCAAAAGTATACTTGCATCTTCCAAATCCAACTGAGTTTAGAGTAATGTCGCATTCTTGTTTTAAGGTTCCCAAAGAGTCTGTAATATTCATTAAAACAGGGGTGTCTGCTAGTGTGGAGTCATTATAAGTTATGAAAACATAATTATTTCCATTGATTATTGGTTCTTTTGGGGATATCCAGATATCTGCTGAAGCTAAACTTGTAATGAAGATTCCAAATAAAAGGAGTAAAATTAGTTTTTTCATTTTTTACCTCTTTTCTTAAGATGTTCTTTCAGAAGTTTTTCAATTAGTTGAGAGGAATTAATGCATTCTTCTTCAGCATAATCTTTCCAACTCTTGAGAATTTTTTCATCTATTGTTACGCTTAGAACTTTCTTTGTCATATGCCCCCTTTTATTTTAATAATATTATTTATATTGGTTATATTATAAATAATATGAGGTTTAAAAAGGTTTTGCACTATATTAGAAATACCCTTAGAACAAAGTATAATGTAGGAGAGTACTCTTTTTTAGTATTATCCAAATTCTCTTCTGTAGTCAATTATCTCGATAGAAGAGACTCCTGGAATTTTTGCAAGAACAGACTCGACTTCCTCTGTGCCTTTTTGCTCTGGAATTGCAAATGAAACTACCAGCGCTTTTAATCCAAAAGCAACTTCTTGCTCTTCAATAGTTATATTTGATGCTTCTTTGAGCTTATCGTGGATTTTAAGCTGAATTTCAGCCAAATCTGTGTCTAGAGATTCAGGCATTAGTTTTATTTTTAAAAGTGCTCGAGCCATAGTAATATTTTATTTTGAGGTTTTATAAAGGTTATGCTTTAATGTTTTGTATTATAATAATGCTTAAAAACAGCAGTTTGTTTTTAAATTTAATAGGCTATAAATGAGGTCAGGAAAAAAGGAGAAAATGCAAAACTATATACAACTTATTGAGAGAATTTCACGAAGTTCTGGAATAGATGTAAAAGACGTAGAAAGAAGAATAGAAGCTAAACGAGCTAAATTATCTGGATTGATTTCAAAAGAAGGGGCTGCGCAGATTGTTGCAGCTGAACTTGGAATTAATTTTG
>CAZWEB010000054.1:0-6569 GCA_964632115.1 Candidatus Woesearchaeota archaeon | reverse complement strand
AGATTGTATATTTCATCTGGCTTTATCTGCTTTATGAGCCTGATAATATTTGTTGCATCACTCATATCACCATAATGCAATATAAAATGATCTCTTTCATGCGGATCTTTATACAAGTGATTAACACGCCATGTATTAAAACTGCTGCTCCTTCTCATAATCCCATGAACTTCATATCCTTTCTTTAGCAAGAATTCTGCTAAATATGAACCATCCTGACCAGTAATACCAGTAATTAAAGCCTTTTTCATATTATCCCCCCTTAATCCAATACAGTTAAATATATTTGTTTATAAAGTTAACGAAAATTAATTTAAATAAAAAGATATATAAATATAACCCTAAAATTGTTTATTTGGTGTTTTAATGAAAAAAGAATTTATTTTCAAAAACCCTAAGCTTAGCATATTAATGCCTGTTTATAATGAGCAAGCAACAATATCAGATATACTAAAAAAAGTAGATGAAGTAGATCTTGCTAAACTAGGTGTTTCAAAAGAAGTTATTGTTGTTGATGACGGCTCTAAAGACAAAACTATTGAAATTATAAAAGATTTGCAGAAAAAGTACAAATACATAACATTTATACAACATGAAAAGAATAAAGGCAAGGGCGGCGCAATAAAAACAGCTATTAAACATGCAACTGGAGATATAATGATAGTTCAGGATGCAGATTTGGAATATAATCCCCAAGATTATTTTCAGTGTATTCTTCCTATTCTAGAAGGAAAGGCTAAAGTTATTTATGGTTCAAGGCGCCTGGAAAAAAGCAATAAAAAATATTCAGGATTATCTTACTATATAGGGGGAATTGGGCTTACATGGCTTTTTAACATAATATTCTTTACAAGATTAACTGATGAGCCAACCTGCTACAAAACATTCAGGTCAGATGTTATTAAAAAAATAAAAATAAACAGCAATGGATTTGAATGGGAACCAGAGATAACTGCTAAGATTGCAAAAAAAGGAATAAAAATACATGAGGTTCCAATAAGATATTTCCCTCGTTCTGTAAAAGAAGGCAAGAAAATAAGATGGCAAGATGGCTTTAATGCTATTTGGGCAATAATTAAGTACAGGTTTGTTAATTAAGATGAAAGTTTTACTGATAGACCATCCTTGGGTTGTAGAAAACAAGGAAAACCTTTGGAGAAAAGTAGGTAGTTGTTTGCCTAGTTTGGGTTTAGCATATATAGCTTCTGTCTTGGAAAAAGCAGGGCATGATGTTAAGATTATGGATTGTACAGCAGAAAAAATAGCAGTAGAGGATGTTTTTAAAAAAATTAAGGAGTATAAAAACTTAGATTTTATTGGGCTAACAGCAACAACAAGCATAATCAATAATGCCCTAAAGATAGCTAACATTTGCAAAAAACAGTTTCCAAATTCTAAAATAATTATGGGAGGTGTACACCCTTCAGTGTTGCCTGATGAAGTTTTAAGTTATCCTTTTATAGATTTTGTTGTTGTAGGAGAGGGAGAAATTACAATGAAAGAACTTGCTGAAGGAAAAAATCCAGAACATATTTTAGGTTTATATTACAAGAAAAACGGAAAAATAATCCATAATAAGTTAAGGCCATTAATTAAAAACTTAGATGAAATCCCTCCGCCAGCATACAACCTTCTTCCCATGGATAAATATTATCCGGCAGTTGGAAATTATAAAAGATTGCCAGCAATGAGCATTTTTGCAACAAGGGGCTGTCCAGGAAGGTGTACTTTTTGCCACATGGCTTTTGGAGGGGTTGTAAGGCAACGTTCTGCAAGAAATATTGTAGAAGAAATAAAACTTCTGCAAAAAAAATATGGTGTGAAAGAGATATCCTTTTATGATGACACATTTACTCTTTTTAAAAAAGTAGTTAGGGAGTTCTGTGATATAGTAGTAAAAGAAAAAATTGATATAACATGGTCATGTTTTACAAGAGTAGATTTTGTTGATGAAGACCTATTAAAATGTATGAAAAAAGCTGGTTGTCATTTAATCTTATTTGGGGTTGAATCAGCAGATGAACAAATCCTTAAGAATATAAAGAAAAACATTTCATTAGAGCAAGTAAAAAAAATAGTTAGATTAGCAAGAAAAATAGGAATAGAAACAAGAGCTTCTTTTATGTTTGGAAATCCAGGAGAAACAGAAAAAACCATCAAAAAAACAATTAAATTTGCGATTGAACTGGATCCTGATGAAGTACAGTTTAACATAACTACTGTTTATCCTGGCACAGAGATGTATGAATGGGCAAAAAAGAATAATTATCTTACTGCAAAAGATTGGTCAAATTATAATGTTTCTGATTGTGTAATGGAATTACCTACTGTGAGCAATGATATTTTAAAAAAATATTATAAACTTGCACATAAAAAGTTTTATCTAAGACCTAAAGTGATCTTAAGAAGATTATCAAGGATACACACAATTACTCAACTTATGCAGGAAATTAAAGGAGCATTAGCAGTTACCAACTCTTAAAATGAAAACTATCACTGAAAAGAAAAATCTTGAAACAATGTCTAAGGCACCTAACTATAATAAATGGATCTTCAATAATATTAAGCCTTATATCGGTAAGGAAATCCTTGAAATTGGTGGCGGTATTGGAAATATGACAAAATTCTTTATTAACCAAAAGCTTGTTGTTTCAACTGATATAGCAGAGTATAATATAAATAAATTAAAAACCAATTTCAAAAGCAGGAATAACTTTTTTCCAATAAAAACTGATATATCCAAAACAACATCAGCACTAAAAATGTTCTCATTTGACACTGTTATCTGTATTAATGTTCTTGAGCACATAAAAAATGATTTTGCTGCGCTAAAAAATATGAATTCTATATTAAATAAAAAAGGAAAATTGATTATAATGGTTCCTGCCTTTACCTTATTGTATGGTACAATAGACAAAGCAGATAGTCATTACAGGAGATACAACAAAAAGGCAATTTTTAAAAAAATAAAGAAATCTGGTTTTAAAATAATTAAATGTGTTTATATGAATATTCCTGGCTTTTTTGGATGGTATTACCATAATAGAATGATTAAGGCAGAACTTCATCCAGAAGAAGATATATCCTTTTTTGATAAGATTGTTCCTTTTTTTGCTTTTTTTGAAAAAATATTTAAACCCCCTTTTGGTTTATCATTAATTATTATTGCTGAAAAATAAAATGAACATACTAACCATATTATATTTTTTTATTGTATCTTGGGGTCTTGGACATAGTTTAACCTTTTTTCTTAAAAAACCAGAAGGTTCCATAGAAAATTTCTTTATGACAATAGGTTTTGGTTTGGGTGTTATACCTCTTTTAGGAGTTACATTCAGTATATTACATATCCCTATTTATTGGCCAATATTCTTGTTCTTAAGTTTAATAATCCCTTCTTATTCCATATACAAAAAAGGCATAGCTAACCTTTCATTTAATAAGCCATCTTTAAAAATAAAAAAATCCAGCCTTTACATTTTTATAGTTTTAATTATGGTTATAATTTTCTTTTTAGTATATCATCATGGGGCCTTTAAATACCCGTATCTTGAAGATGATGACCCATGGCTTCACGCCTCTGGGTGCAAGTATATCAAAGAAACTCACAAAATATCCTTCCCGCCAGAAGTATTAAACTCACTTTATAAGCATTATTTAGAGCCTTACCCTCCGGGTTATGATATCTTAATGGGTTTATTGTATCAGACAAACAATAATGTTATTTGGACTCTTAAGTTTTTTAATGTCTTGCTTCTATCACTCATTGGAATATTTTTTTACTTTTTTGTTTTAACATTCCTTAACAATAAAAATAAGGCACTTTTAAGCACATTCTTTTTGTTAGTGATTCCTTGTTTTATGAGCCACTTTATATGGGCATCAACCCTTGCGATTTTGTTATTCTTTCCTGCTTTCTATGCCTTAGAAAGAGTAGAAAAAAATTGGAAATGGATGATTCCTGCAATAGTTGTTATAGCAAGCATGATAATGACCCAGATGTCAAATCCCTTAATATTTGGCATTATGTTTGCTGTTTATTTTATATTCAACTCAATTTCAAAAAAAAGGTTTTTATGGAAGATATTTTTAGCAGGTTTTTTAGGAGCAATTATTGCATTTTCATTATTCTGGATTCCTGCTATTATAAAATTTGGCTTGGAAACAACTGCTGGTATAAATGGCATTGATCTTAATAGCATAGGGAGCATAACAGGAAAAGGTGCAGGCGGGGAAGCACTTTACACATGGAATGATTTTATATTTGCAAAGACAGTAAGCAAGATGGATAATCCAATTGGCATCGGGGTTGTTTTGTTCTTATTGCTTGTATTTTCTTTGCTTATTTTTTTCTTCAATTGGTTAAAGCAACTGTCAAAAATATTTTCTCAGGAAAATATCTGGAAACTAATAGCATTCATTTGGCTTCTTATTTCCTTTATGGGAATTAATGGCAATCGTTTGCCTTTTCCAATGCTTATGCCTCACAGATGGTGGGCCATATTTGCAATACCTGCTGCTTTAATATGCACAGAAGGTTTTTTCGCATTGGGAAAACTCTCAAAGAGAATAAAAATTAATAGCTTCTTTATTTATATTGTTATTATCATTGGTGTCTTAGCAACATCAGGGTATCCTAAGTATGTGGTTGAGACTTCTTACTGGCCAGCAGGCATTGGCTGGGCATCGCCAGATGAGCTACAAAGTTATCTTACTTATGTAAAACCTCTTCCGTATAATACAAAAGTTTTTACTGTTTGTTCTGAAGAAACAAAAGTATTGGCATTTGATAAATTTGCAGAACCATGGGATATTACATATCAAAATTTTAAGAAAAATTTCTTTAACACATCATCAGAAAAATTATATTCCTGGCTCAAGCCAAGAGGATATGAATACCTAATTTTAGATGCAACATGCATAAACAAATTTGGCGAGAATGAAACAAACACTAAACTACAGGAAATAGCAACATCCCCTTTGTATTTTCAGATTGCATATCCCACACAGGAAACACAGCCAAGAGGAGCATTTATATTTAAGGTTGTGAGGTAACAGATGAAAATTGTGCTAGTTAATCCTCCATCTGAAAAAGTTGTTGAAGCATTTGACCATCCCAAGTACCCACAGATAAGTATTGGTTATTTAGCAAGTTTTCTTGAAAGTAAAAATATTCCTTGTACAGTAATAGACGCCAAGCTAGAAAGACTCAACGCTGATGAAACTGTTTCTAAATGTGCTGGTTTTGACATTGTTGGCTTTACGGCATTAACACATGAAATAACATTTTGTGCAAAACTTTCCAAATTAATAAAAAAAATTTCACCAAAAACAAAAATTGTAATTGGAGGTGCTCATGCAACAGCATTACCAAAAGAAACTATGGAATCTTTTGAGCAATTTGATTTTTTGGTTTATGGTGAAGGAGAACAGACTCTTTACGAACTCACAATAGCTTTAAAAAATAATATTGGCATTGAAAAAATTAAAGGGCTTGTGTACAGAAAGGATGGCATAGTTATAAATAAACCACGTTTGATGGAACAAGACCTGGATACTTTGCCCCCCCCTGCTTGGCATCTTTTTCCCAAAGCAGCAGAATACCCAATATTAACTGCCAGAGGTTGTCCTTTTAATTGTATTTTTTGTATGAGGGCCCACGGGAACAAAGTCAGATTAAGAAGTGTTGAAAATGTTCTTGAAGAGCTTAGTCTACTAATTGATAAGTATGATGCAAAATATGTTAGGATTTATGATGAAACCTTCACATTATTCAAGAAAAGAACTAAACAAATATGTGATGGCATAATAAACTTAGGTATTCACAAAAAAATAATATGGGATGCGGAAACAAGAGTTGATTGCATTGATTTTGAAACACTTCAAAAGATGAAACTTGCAGGTTGTGTTCTTATTAGGTTAGGAATAGAGGCAGGTAACCCTGAAATACTCAAGGCATCAAAAAAAGGAATAACCCTTCATGAAGCTAAACAAGCAGTTAAATGGGCTAAGAAAGCAAAACTAAGAACTCAGAGTTTGTTCATACTTGGCCATCCTAATGAGACAAAAGAAACTATGAAAGAAACAGTTAATTTTGCTGTTAAACTAAACACTTCTTTAGTGTCTTTTGGCATTATGACACCTTACCCTGGTACTGAAGTTTATGAAATTGCAAAAAGAGGCGAAGGCGGATATAAGATCCTTTCTTCTGATTGGAAAGATTACAATAAACAGATGGGAAATGCTCTTGAATTAAAAAGTGTGAGTAGGGGAGAAGTTGAAAGCATTCAATTTTGGGGATATATGAAGTTTTATTTTTATAATTTTAAGATCAAAGAAATTATTGAAAACATAATTGAGAATCGCGGTCTTGCGTTTGCAATTATGCGAAAAATATTCAATAGAAAAATACAAAAATGAAAATTCTTTTAGTTAATCCAGCTTGCATATCTAATATCAGAAAACCAGCCAAAGGGCGCATTTATCTTTAAAGTTATTTAAATTATTTCTTAACTTTCTTCTCTAAAGCAATCTTTCTGACAACCATTTCCACCTTTTTCTGCGTCTGC
>CAZWEB010000053.1:0-6609 GCA_964632115.1 Candidatus Woesearchaeota archaeon | reverse complement strand
GCATTGCTAAGCATTGTTCTTGATGATGGAACAGAAACTATGCGTTCAGTTATGTTTTCAGAGCAAATTGAAAAAATAGCTAAGGCAGAAGATTTAGAGCCTGGAAATTTTGAAAAGAAAAAAGCAGAGCTTCTTGGAAAAGAAATGCTTTTTTCAGGACAAGCAAGGCAGAATAAGATGTTTAATAATACTGAGTTTTTTATTCAGGACTTGCAAGATATTGATATTGACAAGTTGATTGCTGAGCTGGAGAGATAAAGAGATATGTTTATAAGTCTGAAGGGATTTTTTTAATTATGGGGGGAAAATTTATTATTGCTTCTGGACCTGTTATAATTGAGCAAGGCAAATTGCTTGTAAATAAAGATAATAAAGATGATTTTTACAAGCTTCCTGGCGGAACTATTGAGCAAGGAATTGAAGATTTGGAAGAAGCATGTCATAGGGAAGTTAAAGAAGAAGATAATGCTGAAATAGAAATAATAAAACCTTTGCATCCTATGATTTTGTGGGAAAATCCACAAACAAAAGAAAAAATGACTATTTTGCTGGTTCATTATTTAGCTAAACTAAAAAATAAAAGTGATATAAAACCAATGCCACCTATTAAAGAGGTTAGATGGATTGATATTAATGAGATTAGGAAAGGAAAACACAATGTTGCTCCAAACATAAGGTTTTTAATAAATAAAGGAGATATTAAATAGAAAATTGTCCTATTTTTTAAATTTCATTAAAAATCTGTTGTAATTTAATAATTACGAAATAGAAAGATTTAAATATATATCCTATTTCTGAGAATCATGGTCGTTGGAAAGAGAATTATTTTGACAGGATTGACTGCATTGCTCAGCGTGATAAGTTATGGAACTATTTTGGATTATGCAAGAACTCCTAATTTTAATGAAGATGCTTCTGTTGTAAAATCAGCGGCTTTTATTTTATCAAGTTATAAAGGCGAAAATCCAATTGAAGCAGTTGATTATGCTCAAAAAAATCTTTCTCAAATTCCGCAAGATTCTGGATTGAGAACTCCTACTTTTTCAAAATTAGAAGGGGAAATCGAGTCACTTGGTAAAGAGATTTCTGGAGTAACTAACAGGGATTTTTATGGGTTGATTTTTAAAGATAAAGCAGAAAAATTAGATTCATTTGCATCCAAGTATACACGTGATAGATTTCAACTAGTTGCAGGCGTTATTGCAGGATTGGGCGCACTTTTTTCAGGGGCATTTTCTTGTGCTAAAGATGAGGATTTGGATAATTGGTGATTTAGAATAATCTGATTTTCTATAAGATTTCCACAAATAATTGCACAATTATATTCTCAGGCCTTTTGTCAAATTTATAGAGAGATTTATTCACAAAAGTCCTGCTATTGTGACAAAGAAATAAATAATAAACTTTATAATCTCTATATGTCTTCTTCTTGTGTCAGATAAATTATTCAATAGAGAATAATACCTAAAAATAAAAAATCAAAAGAGGAAAAAATGCTTTTAAGAACACACCTGGCGATTGTAATTATGGCTTTGCTTTTGTTTTTGCCGCATGTAGATGGGGCTAGTCCAAAGATAATTTTTATTTTCATTACCCTGATTGCCACAATGCTCCCTGATATTGACACTGGGTTTTCAACAATTGGGAAATTCAGGGGTTTTAGATTCTTGCAGTTTTTTGTCAGGCATAGGGGAATTATCCATAGTTTTAGTTTTGCTATTGCTGTATCAATAATCTTAGCTATTTTCTGGCCTGTGGCTAGTTTAGGATTTTTTTTAGGTTATGGAATCCATTTGCTTGTGGATAGTTTTACAATAGATGGCATACAGCCATTTTGGCCTTACAAGAAAACAAGTTCCTGGAGATTGAAAACAGGGAGCTTGGTTGAAACAACCTTATTTATTACTTTTCTTTTAATAGACATTGCATTGCTGATTTTGCTGCTTGTTGGTGTTTTTGGGTAGTTTTGCAATGAGATAGCCACAAAACTAACTAATAATATTATAATAAGAATATTTTGAATTTTTAATTAATAAATCTTTATGAAGAGTTATGTTGTTGTTTGAATTGGTTTTGAATTTTGTTTGCTGACTTCCTGCTGTTTAATGGAAAATCATTTGTTTTCTATATCTTGAAAATATATAATAAATTAGGATAATGCTTATAAACTCGCAAGGGTTTTTTAAGAGATGAGTGAGGAAATAAAAAGAGAAGATATGCCAATTATTTTGCTGATTATTGATAATCCAGGATATCTAGGAGATAACAGGCATGTTTTAACAAGATTAGACGGAGAAGGTTTGAGAATAAATAAAGACTATTTTGTTTTTACTGTTCCTGAAGATGCTAAGCAAATGACACTATATCCAATTTTAAAATTAAATGAAAAAAATCCATGGGGTTTAGATTCTCAAATTTCTCATGGCAGGGAAGGAATTGAATCATTTTTAAAAGATAATAAATTTAGAATAAGATAAAATGATTGAAAAAAATTTAATAAATTTTATAAGTCGTAATGCGAAAGGAAGAATACGTGTTAATGAAGGAGGATTACTTGATGGAATATCAGAAGCCCTTTTAGAAGAAAATACCTTTGAATTGAAACATATGTCCAAAGATATTAGAGATGTTGTTTTATCAGTTTTATCTAGGAGTTCTACTCTTAAATTTAATTATGAGCCTTTTTCTGCTTATGATTTTGAAAGAGGAATATATGAATATGGCATTAAATTATCTAAAGTAAAAAGAAAATAATTAAATACTAAAAATAAAAATGACAAAAAAAGAAGAGAAAGAAGATAAAGAATCTGTTGAAGATGAAGAAATTGAAGAGGGAAAGGAATACACTTTAAGTGACTTGCCGGGAATTGGGCCGACATCTATTGCAAAACTTGAGGCTGCTGGAATTTATGATTTAATGGGCTTGGCTGTTATGACTCCAAGTGGATTAGCTGAGCTTGCTGGTATGGGGGAGGCTGCTGCTCGAAAAGCAATTCAAGCTGCTAGGAAAATGATGAAACTTGGATTTTCAGATGGATTGGAATTTGCCAAAAAAAGAGGAGAGGTTTTTTATATTGCTACGGGAAGTGATAATTTGAATAAACTTCTGGGAGGAAAAGGGGTTGAGACAAAAGCTATGACAGAGGCATTTGGCGCTTATGGGAGTGGGAAAACACAGCTGGGTTTGCAATTAGCTGTGAATGTTCAATTGCCTGTTGATATGGGTGGTGCAAATGGAAAGGCTGTTTTTATTGATACAGAAGGAACATTTAGGCCAGATAGGATAAAGCAAATTGCAGAAGCAATTGGAGCAAATCCTGAAAAAATTTTAAAAAATATATTAGTGGCTAGAGCATTTAATTCTGACCACCAGATATTATTATTAGATAAAATTGGAGAAATGATTAAAGATGGAGAGCCAATAAGATTAGTGATTATTGATAGCTTGACAGCGCATTTCAGGGCAGAGTATGCAGGCAGAGGGCAGCTGGCAGATAGACAGCAGAAATTAAACAGGTATTTGCATAATTTAATGAGAATTGCTGAACAGTATAATCTTGCTGTCTATGTAACAAACCAGGTTTTATCAAATCCTGCAATGATGTTTGGAGACCCTACAACTGCTGTTGGAGGTAATATAGTGGGGCACGCTTGTTTGACTTCTGACAGCTTGATTCAATTAGCAGACGGAAGAATAAAAGAAATTGCAATTATGAAACAAGAAGAAGTTATTTCAAGTGATTTTAAATCTATGAATCTTGGAAAATCTGAATCTGAATTTGTTTTTGTAAATCCCAAGGTAGATAAGATTCATGAAATTAAAACAAATAACCAGATAAAATGCTCTCCTCTTCACAGATTTTTTAGTATTGAAAATTTTTCTTTGGTTGAAAAAGAAGCCAAGGATTTAAAAATTGGAGATTTTGTTGCGCAGGCAGGTAAAATAGAGATTAAAGGAGAAGAACAACAGCTTCCAGATGTAAGAATTAGAAAAATAGGAAAGATTTCAAGAAATGATTCTGAAAAAATAAAGGAGAAATTAAATGAAAATCAAGAAACACGAAAAGAGATTTGCAAAAAAATTGGAATTACTCCAAGGCAATTTAGAAGAGTTTTAAACCAGTCTTATCCAACAAATTTAGAAACCTTCAATAATTTAAATAATCATTTTTCTGGAACCTTGCAATTGCAAATAATCCCTGTTCAGACATATAAACACAGAAATTTGAATATGCCTGCAATAATGAATATTCCTCTTGCCCAAATTTGTGGATATTTTTTAGGTGATGGAAATCTTGAATCAAGGGGATTAAGATTTAGAGATGAGAGGGTTCAGGTTTTAGAACATTACAATGGGTTGTTTAAAGAGACATTTAATATTCCGGGGACTATCTCCAAAATGAAAAATAAAAATTGTTATACTCTGAATATTAATTCCAAAGAAATCTCTGATTTTTTTAAGTTAATCCTGCCAAATATATTTAATTTAATTGGAAAAAGTGAAAAAAATATTGTAGGGGCATTTATTAAGGGATTTGTTGATGCTGAAGGGCATATTAATAAAAAAAGGGCAATGATAAGTGTTGCACAAAAACAGGGAAAAATATTAAGATACTTGCAGTTGTTTTTATTGAGATTTGGAATCAGAAGCACAATTAAATTTAATATTGGAATAAAGAAAATGAGTGTTTTAAGAATTTCCTGCAGAGATGTTTTAAATTATCTGCAAATAGGATTTACTGCCGAAGATAAGCAGGAAATGCTAATAAAACAAATTAAAAAAATTAATCAAACATATAAAAAAGAAATGATGCCTATAGGCAGAAAAGAAATTTGGCAGCTGCTGAAAGAAGCTGGATTAAAACCATCAAAAATTGTTAAATCAAGACAAGAAAATTATAAATGGATAAATCGGAAAGAGCTTGAAAATGTTTTTAATATTTTAATGGCTCAGGAAATCAAGGACAGGCAGATTAAGCAAAAGATTGGTTTTATTTTTAAAATTCTTAGTTCAAATATAAGATTTGAGAAAATAAGGGAAATTAATATTACTGATAATTTTAATAAGCAGTTGCTTTATGATTTTTCTGTTCCTGAAACAGAAAATTATGTTGCTGATGGATTTATTGTTCATAATTCAACTTACAGATTGTATCTTCGCAGAGGTAAAAAAGGAAGCAGGGTGGCAAAAATGATTGACTCACCAAACTTGCCTGAAAATGAAACCATGTTCTTTTTAACAGAAAATGGAATAAGAGATGAGGAATAAAAATGGGAATTGATAAAAATTGTTATCTCTATAGAGAATATACAGGGGTTATTTCAGAAAGAAAAGGTTCAATCCAATTAATCAGAGATTTTAAAGAGAAACAGTTTCCAGTTAGTTCTTTGGAAGGGGTTTTTTTAACATTTGAAAATTTTGCATTTTTAGGTGATGATGAGATGATTTGCGCTAGAGATGAGATGGATGAATTTGAGAGTGTACATCATGGAGAATTTATTAAATTAACTTCTTAAAACCAAAAGCTCGCGTAACCCACTACACCTGACTTCTCACCGGTGATATCGCCAGAATTTTTATATTCTATTAACTGAGGTTTCCAGTTTTTTAATTTGCAAAGGTGAGAAAAAATTAATAGTGGGTAAATTCCACAGGCGTCAATTTCTTGTATTTTGATTAGGTTGAGAGATTCAATTATTTTTATTGTTTTTTTGTCAATTGTTGTTGCTTGTTCATAAGGAAGAAAATGTGATAAATCTGTTGAGATAATAAGGATTGTTTTATTATCTATTTCTATTAATTTTGCGAGTTTTTCTGCTGTTTCTTTTGCTTGTTCTTGTGTTATTTGCCCTATAAGGAGAGGAAGAATTTGTATATTTGGATTTATTTTTTGTAAAAAAGGCAATTGATTTTGAATTCCGTGTTCTTGTTCAATATTTGCTTCTTGAAAGTTTGGATTTTTTATTAATTTTATTTTTCCAAGAGGTGTTTGGTAAGTCTTGTTTTTTTCTGTTAGGATTTGATTTGTTGGAAGATGGTGAGATGGGCTGAGAATAATTGCTTTTTCAATTTTTGATTTTTCTTTTGAATTTTTTAGCAGGGAAAATGCTTTTCCTGCAATTTCTCCTGAAAAAGCATAGCCTGCATGAGGAACAATTAAACCATGAATTTTATTTGTTTTTTCTGGAATTTGCTTTATCTTTTGTTTAAAATATAAGTCTATTAAGTCATTCAACTCGCTTGAATTTTGAGGATACCAATTATTTGCCATAGTTAAATTAATATAAGTTTGTTTATTAAGGTTTTTATGGAACAAGGAAAAGAAGCTGTTTTGTATGAAAAAGAAAAAGGCAAGGTAAGATGTTTAGCTTGCGCGCATAAGTGCTTGATTGACCAAGGTAAGAGGGGGATGTGTGGCGTGAGGGAAAATCGGAATGGAAAATTATTTTTGCTTGTTTATGGGAAATTATGTTCTGTGAATATAGATCCTATTGAAAAAAAACCTTTGTATCATTTTTTACCTGGTTCTCGGGCTTTTTCAATTGGAACAGTAGGATGTAATTTTAAATGTGATTTTTGCCAGAATTGGGAAATTTCACAAGCATCGA
>CAZWEB010000052.1:0-6685 GCA_964632115.1 Candidatus Woesearchaeota archaeon | reverse complement strand
TTCCAATTCCCAAATCAAGTGTCTCTCCAAAAATTCTGTATTTGCCAGCAGCATAAGCAATAATCTGAGTATTAGCACCACTACAATAAAGAAGCACCGTGTCTTTTGCTCCAGTAACTCTCCCAATTTCAAGGTGCGCGATACAATGATTTACAGGCACAATTGGCTTTTTTAATTTTCCAGCAAGTTCTTTGGCAAATCTCAATCCAACAAGCAAACAAGGCGAGAGCCCGGGCCCTTGTGAAAAAGCAATTGCATCTATATCTTTTTCATTTATCTCAGATTCAGCAATTGCTTTTTTATACATCTCTAAAGAAACTCTTTCATGATGCTTTCCAGACTCAATAGGAATTATTCCCCCTTTTTCAGTTGTATAACTATCTTTCACATTCGCAAGAACTTTTCCATCGCGAACAATCCCGACACCAAAAGTGTGGGCAGTGCTTTCTATTCCCAAAACAATTGCCATAAAAAACAAACATCAAGGAAGTTTAAAAATCTATCAAACCCACACAATCAAAAGTATATTTTGAAAACCAAAAATTCTTATAAATGCAAAAACCATAGGAATTTCATGGATTTAGAGAAAAGAATACAATATAAAGAAGGAGCTGATCCATCAGAAACAGCAATTGATTTAGGTATTGCAGGCTTGGCTGTTGTTGGAGCATACAATCTTGCAGGATGGATATGCAATGGATTTATATCTAATAATATGGAATTAAGTGACCATGCAGAAGAGTCCTTGACAATTGGATTATTAACTCTTGGAGCAATTGGAGGATACAAATTAAGAACAGGCATAAATAAATTAAGGAAAAAAGCAAATAAAAAAATAAGCAGAGAATCTGCAAGAGCAAGAACACTTGCAGAATTATCAGAAGATGATGAATTTCTAGAAAGACAAAATATTAGAAAAGGCAGTTTTGGAAAGATAAGAAAAGCACTGAAGTATTTGATAACTGTTCCAGCAGGCGGAGCTCTTGGATGGATTCCAGGAACAATAGGAACCTCTGCCCTGTGCGTGTATTTTGGAAGAGATTATTCCTGGAGCACAGATGCTTCTTTAGGTTCTGGACAAATAGCAATCCCCCTTATATCTGCTTATTCTTTTGCTGAAATGACTGCAAAAAAACAATATAAACGATTAGTAACAACTGCCTCTGCTCTTGCAGGAGGAATTGCAGGAGTTTATATTGAAGAAAGCAATGCTTCTTCTTTTAATATATTAGAGAATGAAACTGATTTATGGAAAGCAATTGGAAGTTATGCTGTAGGGGCAGCTGTTTTCGGAATAATTGGAAACCAGATTTACAAAGGAATAAGCAAAATAGTAAAACATTATAAAGATAAAAAGAAATTAAAAGCATTAAAACCTGAATAAAAATAAAAAGATAAAAAAGAAAAAATAAAGAAATTTAGTCCCTTACTTTCTTTTTTTTCTGCCGCCTCTTGCCATCTTTGCTTCACATACATTTCCTTTTCCATCTACATAATAAAGATAGCCTTTTTCTCTTTTAACGACATTTTTTACTAAAATTTTTCCCATGTTTTTTACCTCCCTTTGAATATTTACTGATAACCAAAAAACTAAGAGATATTTAAATCTTTCTATACCGACGAGGTTATTATATTTTCAGGACTTTTGCGAATAACCCCTCTTATAATTTTGACAAAAGTCCTGCCATATTAACATAGCCCTATCCCATGAGAAATAAGAGTTATTTACTATTTCTCCAAAGGAATTTCAATTAAATGAGTAAATTTTTCCTTAGGTTTAATTGAAATCTTATAAGGCAAAACCACTTTCTCGTCGATAATTTTTCCATCATTAATCCAAATAGCTTTGAAGGGCTTGCAAAAAAATGAGTGAATTGATTGTCTTGTTGGGTTTTTAAAAACAAAAATCAGGGATTTTGGATTTTTTCTGAACATTAATCCTCTAAATTTTTTCCATAATCTGTCGCAGACTTCTGCCTCAATTATCTTGCCATGAATTTTGATTTTTTTAAATTTCATTGTATAAACCTAAAAGTTTTACCATCCATTATGTTTAGGTTACATAACAATGATAAATTAACAATACCCTAACTATAATATTTTGAATTTGTAATTAATAAATTTCTCTTTGTTAATATTGATTTAGATTGTTTGAATTGGTGCTGCATTTTTAATTCTTATTAGGTATTATTCCTATAAATCCTGTAAAGTTTTTCAACATTGTGGTGAGTTACAACATTATGGTGGATAAATCCTCCGCCAAAACTTTTTGGAATATGCATTAATTCATGAATTAAAACCTTATCCTGATCTTCTCTGGACATCCTATCAAATCTCTCAAAAATAACCTCAATAATATAAACCGCTTTTATTCCAAGTGATTTCTGCCATATTTTAGATAAAGCATGACATCTTGCAATTGTTCCTCTTGAAGCAGAGCCCCGGCTTCGCACAGCATAAACTCCTGAAAACTGGACATGTTCCATTCCCATCCCTACTTTCTTGGCAATATCATAAAGTCTTGCCAAAATATCCGGAGCAGACTCGTATTTTATTGGCATTTTAATTATATATCCTTAATTTATCTTTGATTGATTCAAATATCTCGGCTGATTTAAAGACTGCTTTTTTATCTTCTCCTGAAAAACAAACATCTTTAAAATCCCTTAAACAAGAATCTAAATATGGATTAAAAATTTCAAATCTTTTAATATATTTTTTCTCTAATCCTTCTTCAATTAAAACCTGATTTTTTAAAAAAAAGAGAGTCATATTTTCCAATCTACTTGGATCATAATCTACTTGAATGCTTCTGCCAAAAACCCTCATAACTAAACTAAAAGGAATATAAACAGTTTTCCTTTCTCCTTGACTTACCGGTTTTACTCTCTTTTTAAAATAATAGATAATCATTTTTAAATTTCCAAAATTTTATTTTCGTGATTTTATACTTCAACAATTTTATTTTTGCTTTTCAGCCCTTTAATAATTCTCACAGGTTTTTTAAATTCTCTCCTAAGCAATTTCAAAAGCTCAAGATTAGCCTTATTATCTTCTGCTTTTTCTTTCAGATTAATTTTAAATTCATTCTCAGAAATTTTTTCGATTTTTTGCTCCTTAGAATTTGGCTTTACTTTAATTTTTATAATCATAGGTATATTAAACTTCTAAGATTTATAAGTTTAATTAGCCTTCAATAAATACTAACACTTGCAATTTAAAGGCCGGTTTGAGTGCTAAAAGATATCAGTTAATTATTTATAATACCCCCTATAAGAGTAATTATGAAAAAGAGGGAAATTGAAAGGAAGAATTTTAAATCCAAGAAAGGAATAAGCAATCTTATTGGGGTAATAATCATTATTCTTATGTCAATAATTATTACTGCTGCTATTTTTAATATTTTAATAAATCAAGTAAAAGAAAGTTCATCAGGGGTAGAGCCAAAAATATATGCTGCCAGCAATATTAATATTAAAATATTAAATGTTGAATTTGAAGGGGACAACCTGAGAATTCTTGTTGAAAATAACGGGCAACAGGATATTTCTGGTTTTATTGTAAAAATTACAAGCTCACAAAATGAGGTTTATATTAATAATTCTGTTGACATTGCAAATAAAGAAAAATTATCTCCTCTTGAAACAGATTATCTTCTAATAATTCCTGCGCCTTTTGGAACAGATAAAAATAATTATAGGACTATAGAAGTTTATCCTAAATTTGAGTTCAAAGGAAAAGAAGAAATTGCAGACATTTCAATGGAAGAATTTTCTTTTGCAAATAGCGGTTCTTCTGTAAAAACAATAACCCCTCCTAGAACAATCCAATGTAATGATAAAATTGACAACGATGGCGATGGCTTAGTTGATTTAAATGACTTAGGATGTGAAAATTCTAAAGATAATGATGAGTCTGATATTTCAGGATGCAGAATAGATTTTACAAGTATTGATGGAAATCTTGTGCAGAATCCAAATCTGGAATGCGATAATAATCACAATAATCTTCCTGACAACTGGGCAAAATCCAGCGAGTCTGTCAATCACAAGTTATACTGGGCAGAAGATACAACAGGGCATGGCTCTAAGATTATTTTCAGTGATTTCAGCGGAACAGGAAATGGAGATGAAAATTCATTTTCATGGATATCAAGCATTCCGGTTATAAAACCAGATACCTGGTATGAATTTTCATTTAATTATGCAACAGAAGGAGTTGAACCAAACATTAATCCGAGTGATAACACTCTCAGCACTTCAACTAATTGGATGGGTGTTGCTATAAATTTTTACAATTCAACAATAAAAAATTCTGCGACATTAATAAGAAATGCTGATAATTATGTCTGGACATACGGTCCAAATATGACTGGATGGGATGAATCTGTAGGAGTTTATAGAACTTATGAGAAAAAAGGCTTTGAAAATTGGAGAACAGTAACAAAATATATTAAATCCTCAAGCAAGACAGTATATGCAGAAGTAAAAACATATAATTATCCGAGAGGAAAAATATATTTTGATAATTTTGTTCTGAAAGAAGTGCCTGGAAACTATAATCCAGAACAGCCTGAATTTAAAAAATCAGGAACACTAGATTTTATCAAATTTAAAGGACAGGATTATTTCCCAATAATACTCTATGGAATTCCAAAACAAAACAATCAACCTATCTCATTGGATTTAGTTAAAGAAAATGGATTTAATTCATTAGCAATCAGTCAATATTATAATAATCTCGGATATGATGGAGTAAAACAATTGCTTTTAAACAAAAGCCTTGCTGCGGTTGTTGAATTGTCGACTTTTTATTATAACAATCAAAAACTTATTTGGGTTAATGACCCTGGAAAAACCCTGAGTTATACTGGATGGAATTCTATGAAAAATTATATTGATAATTGGGCAGGTTTTGAGAATCTGCTTGGTTTCAATGGCCCAGATGAAAGAGACTGCGGCCCAAATTCTAAGGGGTGGTATATGCCTAATCTAAAATCATTTGAATTATTAAAAAATTACAAAGATGAAAAAGCCCCAAAAGCATATTTAATTACAAATTACTGCGGGACAGTCGGCCAGCAGGGGCCCTATACAAAAAATTCAGAAGACTTGATTAAGTATTATTTACAGTATGATGATATTTTAAGCCAGACACTTAATACTCCTCAGGCATATCCTTATGGAAATGAAGATGCTTACCTGAATAATGTTGGAAAATCAATAAGAAAACTGATTGATAATTCTATCAAGCAAGGAAAAAACAGGCCTGTTCTTTCTTTTGGTTTAGGTGTTTACTGGTGGTCTAATTGGGATGGCAAGGGGGGGTGGCATTTTAATCAGGTTATTCCTTTTAATGTTCAGAGATATCAGGTTTGGGAGCAGATAATAAACGGGGCTACAGGTGTCTGGTTCTGGGGAACTTATAAAATAAAAACAGAAGACACAATAGAAACCCAGAACATCTACGGAGAAACCGTAGTTATGAATAATAGCTATTATAATTATCACTGGAAACAAATCACCACAATTTCAAAAGAACTTGCTTCTCTTTATCCTATCTTGCTTGAGCCAAATTTCTATAGTGGGTGGCAGGTTTCAAATAATAAAATTGATATTATGATGAAAAAACATGCTGGAAAAATTTATTTGTTTACAGCAAGCAATCATTATGAAGATATTAGTAATGTAAGAATAACTCTTCCGGGCTACACAATAAAAAAAGTTACAGCAATAAATGAGGTAAGCAATGAAAATCTCGTACAATTTAATAGAACAATAACAACCATAAGTTCTGATAAGCATAGTTTTACAGATAATTTTATAGGAGATTATGATTCTTCAAAAAACATAAATGCTCCCGGATATGCTGTGCATATTTACGAGATTGAGTATTCATAAAAATTTACCACATAATAATTATGTAATAATTTATAAATCTTCAATTTTTTCTTAGGTTAGAGGAGTTATGTAATAATTTATAAATCTTCAATTTTTTCTTAGGTTAGAGGAGTTATGTAATAATTTCCAAATCTTCAATTTTTTCTTAAATTGAATGAGTTGGAAATCATGTTATGATTTCCAGACCATCTCTGTGTTTTAAAACATGCTCTTTTCCCACGGGTTTTTTGGTTTTTGCGTCAATTGCTTTTATAAAATTCTTTCCCAAATCAGTATGAATATGAAATGCAAAATCCAATGCAGTTGTTCCTTCTGGCACAAGAAAGCAATCAGGAAGAATATTTCCTTTTGAATCAGCAAGTTTGTGCGCTCCTGCAGGAAAAACAGCAATATATTTTAGCAAATCAAAAACAGAGGTATTAAGAACCTGCTGAACACCTGTAGAACCAAAAGCATCAAGGACATTTTTCTTAATTTTGTCAAGAGCAGATTTTTGCTTCTCAGTTAATTTTTTATTCTGATTTATTTTAAAATCTTTTTCTCCGGGGAGATAATCAATAAATCCTGCCTTGCCTGCCTCTCGCAAAGCAAGTTCAGAATCAGCAGAACACGGAACAATCAAAAGATTTGGATATTGTTTTTTTAAATTTTTAAAATTCTCCTCAGCCCCTGAAATATCAATTTTATTTGCAGCAATAATCATTGGCTTTGTTAAATGCCTTAAAGAATGAGCAAACTCAGTAATTTGTGAATCTGTCCATTCTGCTGGTTTTTCAGGATTATAT
>CAZWEB010000051.1:0-6738 GCA_964632115.1 Candidatus Woesearchaeota archaeon | reverse complement strand
AAAAAGAATGTGATAAAATGCAAGAAGAATTTGATGATGAGGAGATGGATGAATTGACTGAAGACCTCTCAGACGAAGACGAGTTTTAACTTTTTCTTTTTTTCTTTTTTTCAATATTCCCTCGATAAGTACATTTTTCCAGACTTATTTTGAAGCATCTGCATTGTATCCATGTCATTATAAAATTATAAGAAATGTTTTTTAAGACTCTAGTGTTTTGTTTTATATATCTTTGAAAATATAAATATTTAAATACAAAATTTAAGTTAAATTCTGGTTGCATAAAAAGGGGAAAATGATTGATAAAATTAGAAAAAGGGATGGTAGGATTGTTCCTTTTGAAAAAGAAAAAATTGCAGGCGCCATTTTCAAATCTGCGCAGGATATTGGTGGGCAGGATAAAGAACTTGCTGAAAAACTTGCTGAACAAGTTTCGCAGCTTTTAGATGAAACATTTGATTCCCAAATTCCAACTGTTGAAGATATTCAGGATGCTGTTGAAAAAGTTTTAATAAAAAATGGGCATGCAAAAACAGCAAAGAATTTTATTCTTTACAGGCAGCAAAAATCAAATTTAAGAGAAACAAAAGAATTTATTGTTGATTCTATAAAATTAGTTGAAGATTATATTGGAAAAGAAGACTGGCGCGTTTATGAAAATGCAAATGCAACTTATAGTTTACCTGGATTGCTTTGGTATGGTTCAGGAACAATAATGTCTTTTTATGGATTGCATAATCTTTATCCAAAAGAAGTTGCAAATGCCCACATTGAAGGTTATATTCATATACATAATTTATCAATGGCACTTAATGGTTATTCTTTCTATAGGAATGAGGTAATAACAATAAGGAAAAAACACACAAATAATATTTTTTGCTTGTCTTTTGAGCAACTATTTGATATGATAAGAGGCCCTGTGGATAATAAGGAGGGTTTTGAGATAAAATATAATGAGGACTATGAGGTTCTTGATGAGAAAGGATGGACACCGATTATAAGAGTTTTAAGGCATAAAACAGAAAAAGAACTTATATCTATTAATGGGCTTAATGGTCATAATCTCATAGTAACTGAGGACCACCCCCTGATTACCTTGAAGCAAGAAAAAAATATTATATGCCCTAAATGTAATTCAATAAATGTGATTAAAAATCGCACCAACAAAAATGGTAAAGACTATTTCAAATGCAAAAATTGTTCAAATAATTTTCATAAGGTTATAGAAACGATTGACCCAAGAGAAAGAATGGTTATTTCTGCAGGAGATTTAACTCTTAAAAATTATATTATTACTCCCAATTCAAAATATGGTATAGATAAACTTCCAATTAATTTTAATGAAGAGGATGGCTGGTTTATTGGTTTATTCTTAGCAGAGGGATGGCTGGATAAGTATAAGATATCCTTTCAATTAAATTGGAAGTCAGAAGAGTATAGGAGATTAATAAATTATCTTAAGCATAAAAATATAAAGTTTTATGAAAGGAAAAAAGACGCAAGTAGCACAATAGCTATTAACAGTATAAAATTTTCAAAATATTTTTCTGAGGAGTTAGGTATAAGAAAGTACTCTGAAAACAAAAATCTACCATCAAACTTTTTGAATTTTCCAGATAAAATCATTGGAGCAATTGTCTCAGGTATTATTGACGGCGATGGCGTTGTAAGGAATGATGATAAATGGGTTTCCAGAGTAAACTTAAGAATGACTTCCAAAACCCTCCTTGCCCAGATTCAACAATGGCTAAAATTTATGAATATTAATTCTTCTCTATGTAGTATTGATGGTTATGGGATAAGACAGTATAATGGGTTAGTAATCATTCCTTTAAAACAATTATACTCTTTAACTTTTTTTATTCCACGTGAAAAAAAAGAATTATTCTCCCTATGTAAAAAGCTCACCTCTGATTTTAAATTTTCTAAAATATTAAAACAAAAAGAGTTTAGTGGGGTGAGAAAGATAGAAGTAATCAAAAATGATTCAGAATATGTTTATGATATTACAACCAAGACAAATACCTTTTTATGTAATGGTGTTCTCTCGCATAATTGTGCCGGTTGGTCGCTTCCAAATCTTCTTCATGAAGGATTTAATAATGTTCCTGGAAAATTAGAATGCTCTCCCCCAAAGCATTTGAGAAGTGCAATTGGGCAGATTATAAATTTTGTAGGAACACTTCAAAATGAATGGGCAGGAGCACAGGCATTTAATTCTTTTGATACTTATCTTGCGCCTTTTGTCAGAGCAGATAATTTATCTTACCAGCAAGTAAAGCAATGTATTCAGGAATTTATTTATAATATGAATGTGGCTTCCCGTTGGGCTGGGCAATCCCCATTTACAAATATAACTCTTGACTTGACTGTTCCAGAAGATTTAAAAAATAAACCAGTAACTGTCGGAGGAAAATTTTTAGAAACAACATATTCTGATTATCAAACTGAGATGAATATGATTAACAAAGCATTTATTGAGGTTTTAACAGAAGGCGATGCTCGTGGCAGAGTTTTTACATTTCCAATTCCAACTTATAACCTAACAAAAGATTTTGACTGGGATTCTGAAATAGCAGATAAATTATTTGAAATGACTGCAAAATATGGCTTGCCTTATTTTCAGAATTTTATTAATTCTGATTTAAATCCCGGAGATATTCGTGCAATGTGTTGTCGTTTAAGGTTGAATTTAAAAGAACTTCAGAAAAATATAACCTCAGGAAGATTTGGTTCAGGAGATTCAACCGGCTCTGTGGGTGTAGTTACAATAAATCTTCCAAGAATAGCCTATGAATCAGAAAGTGAAGAAGAATTTTTTGAGAAACTAGACAGATACATGTATCTTGCCAAGGAGTCTCTTGAAATAAAAAGAAAAATTGTTGAGAGAAATATTCAAAGAAACATGCTTCCTTATACAAAAAGATATTTAGGAGATTTAAAACATCATTTTTCAACAATTGGCTTGATTGGAGCGCATGAAGCCTGCCTGAACTTGCTTGGAGAAAATAAAGGAATAGAAACACCAGAAGGGCATATTTTATCAATTAAAATTCTTGAATTTATGCGCTCGCGCCTCTTGGAATTTCAAGAGCAAACAGGAAATATCTATAATCTAGAATCAACACCTGGCGAAGGAGCAAGTTATCGCTTGGCAAAAAAAGACAGGCAAAAACATCTGAAAATAATAACTTCTGGAAACAGAGAACCATATTATACAAATTCTACAAATCTTCCTGTCGGGCATACAAATAATATCTTCGATGCATTAAAACATCAGGAGCCCTTGCAAAAACTTTACACAGGCGGGACTGTTTTTCACACTTTTCTCGGAGAAAGCATAAATAAAGAACAATGCAAACTGCTTGTGAAAAAAATAGCAACTCTTTCAACAATTCCTTATTTTACAATAACTCCAACATTTTCAATTTGCGAGGAGCATGGTTATTTAAAAGATAATCAGCCAATTTGCCCGCAATGCAGCAAGCCAACAGAAGTTTATAGCAGAGTTGTAGGTTATCTCCGCCCAGTCAGAGACTGGAACAAGGGAAAGCAAGAAGAGTTTTCAGAAAGAAAAAATTATGTTGCTGAGATAAAATAAAAATTTCTCTCTATGTTTTTTATTGAGATTAAAAAATAAAATAATTTTTCCAAAAAGTTTATAAGGGTTTAGTTCTTAAATTAAATATGAAAAAAGAGGAAGTAAATATAAAAAAGTCTAGTGCTCATGTGAGTAATAATTTAGGCATTATTGGTTTTATCCTTTCTATAATTGGATTAATTACATTATTCATTTATTTATATGCAGGATTAGTTCTTGGAATCTTAGCTTTGATTTTTTGCATTATTCAACTTAAAAAAAGGAGAAATGGATTAGCTATAGCAGGATTAGTTTTAAGCATAATCGTGCTTGCAATTGGCGTATTTAGAATTGTATCTGTTATTTGGGTTTATTATTCTCTTAAATCTTCAATAGAATCTGGTTCTGAACAATTAAGAGAAATGACAGAAAATATTGGAAATTTTCCTTAAAATGGGAATAATTAAAGATTATTTTGAAAATTATTGGAAAATCAGGTTCTTCTTTGTAGGAATTTCCATTATTATTTTAGGAATTTTCTTTTTAATAAATTATAATCAAGTATTAGCTGGGGCTGCTATGATTCTAATTGGGATAATAGTCATTACAGCTTCGATAACTCTTTTGAAAACCAATAGATAATTAGTTTATTTATTAAGTTGTAGATTCTTACTAAACAATTAATTTCCCCATAATAAGCGAGTGCAACGAGCAGATGTTAACTTTACTATTTTACTTAATTTAAGCCTTAACAATTAATTTATCTGTTTCTGCTTTTGTCAGCTCCCAATCAAGTTTTATTATTTTTTCAACAAATAAATTTTTCTTATTGAGCTTAAATAATTTTGCATTTCCTATTTCTCTTGTAGGCAAAATTATTTTTTTATCCAGCAACTGCTTCCAAATTCTTGTGAAAGCGCTCCATCCAACACCAGCGCCTCTTGCTACTTCTGTCATGCTGTAATCAAACTCCTGCCCCTCAATCAAGAAATCAAGCACTTTTACATAAGGAGAGCTTCCAAAATATTCTACAAATATACTTTTTTCCTCATCATTTGTTTCTATGTTTTTAATTATATTCTTCATAAATTAGCAATGCCGTTTAGGTTTATAAGCTTTCCTATTTTATTAACCTAAGATTGTATTATAGCAATTACTAAAATGGAGTGACTTTTAGAAAAACATTTAAATTATAGTTTAATAATCTTTTCATGGGCGAATTAGAGGAGGATATAAAAAGATTCATTCTAAGAAAATTAGTAAGGCATAGAATGTGGATGCATAAACATACAAGCATACATAATCTTCCTAAAGGATTGCCAGATTATTTAAGAAGCAGAAAAGAAGTTAAAAAATCAATAGAAGAATTGCTTAAACAAAAATGGCTATTGTCAAAACCAACTAATTACGGTTTAGAAGTTTCATTAAATATACAAAAGAGAAAAGAAATTGAGGGATTTATAGAGTATAATTAAGAATCATTGGCTCTTATTTCCTATCAATTAAATATTTTACCTAAGGCTTTTTATCTAGTTCTCTTCTTAAACAAGTTATTTCAAGATCATTAAATGGTCTATAATATGGTTCCTTTTCTCTCTCTTGGTTCCATTCATCACTAATATCATTTTTTAATTCATAATTATCCCTATATATGCCTGGTCTTTGTCGTAGTTTTTCTGCTAATTCTTGAACACTAACTCCCAGGGTTCCCCAAGAACCATCTCCCACTACTGCAGGATATGTTTTTGGACCACAAGGTTCATCCCATATAGCTATACGAATAATTGTTTTAGTTTGCGTTTCTGCCATTTTTTAAATTTTATGCTCTTTTTTCTTCAAGTGCATAGGGAATATCACAGACATAGGGACATCTTATTCCTTTTTCTCTAACTATATTGTCAAATTTAGGATGTGATGCTTTGCATCTTTGTCCATGTCCACCTGTATTGTAAATGCATTCAACATCAAGAGAAATCATACTCTCTGTGCCTTTGTTAGATATTCTTACATTAACTTTTACAGGTTCAGCCAGAACTTCATTTCCAAATGCATCTCTTCCTTTGCATTCTATTGGAAAAATCTTTTCAATTAATTCTGCCATTTTATTTTTTCTTTTCTAAAGCTTCTTTAATTTCTCTATCATAGGAACCTATAACATCAGATAAACCAGTACTAGTAAATTCAGCATTTTTGCCTTTAAATTGATTCCTTAAACGAGCAATGTCAAATCCTTCATGTCTGTATATATCAATAATTACAGGAACTGGAAGCCTGCTTTTTGCTAGATCTCCAAAAAATTTTGTTGCAGATTCAATAACCTCAGGTCCTTCTCTCCCAGGAAGAGCTGCAAGAATAATATCAAGCTCCATTTTTGCAAGTCCCGGTTTCCTTTGCAACTCTCTTGCTTTAAAAAAATCAGCATCAATAACTTCATATTCTCGAAACCTTAATCCATCTGTTGTTGCATTTCTTATACCTGGATGTTCCTCAACATAAAGTACTTTTGCCATTTTATTTTTTAACAATATTTTCTACTCTTTGCCCATCAACTTCAGCATAATATCTCTCTCCATTAAAATCAATAAATTTCTCAGCAAGATCCCCTTCAATAACATTTGCTCTTTCAACTTTAAAAGTTGGAGAACTAATATATTCATCTGATGCTTGTATTCCTTTATATACACAATAACCCACAATACCAAGTGCAGAAACTAGTCCTATTGTACAAGTTAATTCAACTAGGGTGTATCCTTTCTTTGCTTTTCTTGCCATTTTATTTTGTTTTCACAGAAAGTTCATGATTTTTGCTTTCTGGATTATAACTAAATAAATAAGTGTTAAAGTCTCCTAAATCAAATGTTCTTGGCTCATTATCTGTATTTTCATATCCAATAACAAGTGCTGTTTTTTGAGAAGGTTCAATTCTTAAAAGCCTATATTTTCCATTATCTTTTATGAATAGATAATTGTCTTTTTCATTAACAATGAAAGTTAAATCACAAATTCCTTCTAAATCTCTTAAATTCAAAGAAATATCTGCTTTTTCCCTTTCCAGATATTGAACTACTTCTTGTTTTTCTTCACATCCGCCGAGTGTTGCTAAACCCAAACACAATCCGGCTAATCCTGAAAGTATTTTTCTTTTCATTTTAAAATTT
>CAZWEB010000050.1:0-7018 GCA_964632115.1 Candidatus Woesearchaeota archaeon | reverse complement strand
TTGAATATCTTCTCTTTTTGGAGCAATTGCATCTATTTCGTCTATAAAAATAATTGAAGGTGCATTTTTTTCAGCTTCTTCAAATATATCTCTTACTCTTTTTTCACTTTCACCATAAAATTTATTCATAACTTCAGGCCCATTTAATAAAATAAAATTAGCTTCTGTTTCATTTGCAACAGCCTTGGCAAGAAGTGTTTTTCCTGTTCCAGGAGGGCCGTGCAATAAAACTCCTTTTGGAGGTTCAATTCCAAGTCTTTCAAAAATCTCAGGATGTTTCAAAGGCAACTCAACCATCTCCCTGACTTTTTTTGTTTCTTCATTTAATCCTCCAATATCTTCATATGTAACTTCTGGAATCTTTTCTTCAATAATATCCACTGCCTTAGGAGATAAAACAACTTCTGTATTTTCAGTTATAATGCAAGGTAGGCTTGGAGCAGTATTTACAATAACAAATTTAGTTTGCTGTAATCCCCCAAAACCCATATTTCCAAAAGCATTTCCAAAAATCTTATCTAAATCTCCAAAAATATTATCCATATCAAGATCTTCACCCATAATATCTCTTCTTCTCTGAGTTCCTCCAAGAACAACAATATCTGCCTTGACAACTGCTCTGCCTAACAAACCACTTTTAAATATTTCTGGATTTGCCTGAACCATAATTCCTTTTTGAGCAGGTGCAATAATAATTTTCTTTGCTTCCTTGACCTCTGCTTTTTTGATTATAACCGGCTCTCCAATTCCTGTTCTTGCATTTCTTCTTATGATTCCGTCAATTCTTATAATTCCCTCGCCAATATCAGCGGGATAAGCCCGGTCAACAATAGCAACAGTCTCTCTTGCACCTCTAATAAGAATAACATCTCCTCTTTTTACATCAAGAATTTTCATTATCTCACCATCTATTCTTGCAATTCCTTTGTAAGCATCATCTTGAAGAGCTTCAACAACTCGCAATCTTATTTCTTGTTTTTGTTCAGGCGATACAGGCATTTTTTAATTTTCCCCCCTTGGTTCTCCAAATATCAAACTTAATTTTTTAGCATCATTAAAACACAATCTTACCATGTCATCCATGATTTTCTCCTGTTCTTTCATAAAATTAACAATTTCCATAGGGATGGATACAGCATAACTATTGCCGACAATTCTCATTTTAACTCTAAATGTTTTGTTTTTAAGCTTTATAAAGTTTTCATGTTCCTGCTCGTCTTTTGGATGAATAATTCTCCCACCACATTTATCACACTCAACAGCCCTTAAAAGAAATCCATTTTTAACTACTTTTATCTTAATCATTTCCCTGTTGCATTTGTTGCATAAAATTGTGTTGTCAAATATATCCATTTTAGTATTTTATTCTTAGTGTTTTTAACTTATTTTTTGTTTTCAAGTATAAAGCTGTCCCTCTCGAGACAGCTGGAAAGGAGGTTAAGTGTATACTTAACTGTATACACGAGATAGATATACTATTTAAATCTTTCTGTATTATTGTAACCACTAGTTAGTTATTAAATAAAAAGGTTTAAATAACCACAAAAATCAATTTAATCATGGAAAACAAAACACACGCAACATTACAAGCACATCTGGAAGATGTTTTTGGAGTAAAAGCATTTCCCTATAAATCACTGACAAGAGCTGCAAGAAATCTTAAAGAGATTAAAGAGAATTTTGAAATAGGTTTTCAGAAAATCATAAGATACGGAATTAAAGGGCAAGTAAATATTTTTTATCGTTCACAGGGATATAAATCAAAAGAAGTGCCTACAGGATTATTATTTGAAAAAGGCAAAGAAAAAATCCATGTTAGTTTAGCATATTCAGATTCAAGAACCCTTGTAAGTGTCCTTGAATTATAAACAGATTTAAAAACATAAAAAGACATATATAAAAATGGAAAAACTAACGCAAACCACAAAAAATACTAATTCCTTAAAAAAAGCCTGGAACTGGCTTTGGCACAGCGACAGCATCTGGAGTTGGATAGTTTCACTTGTAATTGCATTTGTAATAGTCAAATTTGTTTTCTTCCCTGTTCTTTCATTAACATTAGGAACAGCTCTTCCTCTAGTGGTTGTTGAAAGCTCAAGCATGTCACATGCAGGAAGCGGGACTTTTATTGGAAATGTTATAGGAACTCAAGGCTCATTTGAATCTTTCTGGAATGAAAATGGACAATGGTATGAAAACAGAGATATAGATAAAGAAGAAGCAGGAAACTGGCCTTTAAGGACAGGATTTGAAAAAGGAGATATAATGATTGTCTATGGCAGAAGTGAGCCACAAGTAGGAGATGTAATAATTTTCAATGCAAATACTCAGCACCCAATAATTCACAGAATTGTTTCAATTGATTCAACAAGCAGAGAGATACAAACAAAAGGCGACAACAATCCAAGTCAGCTTTCAATAGAAAAAAGCATTTCAGAAAATGCAGTTGTAGGAAAAGCAGTTGTCAAAATACCAAAACTCGGCTGGGTGAAACTTGTATTTGTTGAAATTGTCAATGCTTTTTCTTAGTTCTCTTACTAATTTATTTTACAAATCTTAAAAAAATAATTTTTAAATTGCAAATTATAAAACCCCTAATTGCTAATTGAAAAATCCAATCTTGATAATTAGATAATTTATAGGATATTATTCTTAAAAATTTCAAAAATGCTGAAAATTTCATCTCCAAAAGGTTTAAAAACTATCATCAATAAAAACATTAATGGAATTTTGTCCAAAGTGCGGTTCTGTTTTAATAGAAAAGAGGAAAAATTTTGGCTGTGCCAGATGTGGCTATACAGCAAAAGGAAAAATTAAAATAGAGTCTAGTGAAAAAATTAAAGAAACTCGGGAAATTGGAGTTATAAAAGAAAAAGATACAGATGTTTTTCCTGTGACAAATGCTCTTTGTCCTAAATGCGGGCACAAAGAAGCCTATTTCTGGAGTGCTCAAACCCGTGCAGGAGATGAAGCTGAAACTCGGTTTTTCAGGTGCACAAAATGCAAGCATACCTGGCGAGAATATAAATAATCCTATCTAATCTCAGGTTATTTGATTGTTTGTATTTGAGTAGAGAATACAAGTAAGGGTAATTTTTCTTAATTTTAAAGTATTTGGTTTATATGATTAATTATACTCGAGCAAAGAAAACAAATAAACCCCTACAGTAAGATTTATAAATAAGGTATTTTTTAAGATTTTACCTTAAGGGGAAGAGTTCTGATAATTTTAAAAATGGAAGCCAAAATTTCAAAAAATCCACTAAGCATCCCTGAAGAACTTAGAAACTGGAGTCCAGATTTACTGGGAAGGTTGTATGAGTTAGAAATCGGTGAGGGAACAACTCCTCGCTCTCCAAAATTTAATTGTATGGAATATCTAGAAAAGTTTTTTAAATCAAGAGGGCAGAAATTAACTAGTTTTGATTTAAAGGCTGCACTAAGGATATGAAGATGGATTTCATGAAATAAAGGTTGATTTATGGGAAATAAGAAATAGAAATCTTCCAAGAAAAGAAGGACAAACCATCTCACAGGTTGAAGAAGTTATTGCAAGACAACAAAAAATTTACAAACAAGCATATGATGAGGGAAGAATATTAAGAGATTAAGTCTATTAAACTATTAAAGAGAGGTTATGTAGAGATTATGAAATAATGAAGTACCCTACACTCTTTTAAGATTTAGAGAGAATATCAATAATCACCATAATTTATTTAAACTCTAATTTCTAATTATATTTATGTCAAAAAAAGAAGTTCCTGAAGGATATATAAGGGCAGAAGATTTCTTCACAAATTCAAAGCCCAACACAACAGCAGAAGAGATAAAAAAAGATTTTGAAATTTATCACCTGCTTCAAAACTATTATTCTCCAGAAGATGTTGAAAAAACATTTAAACATCCTCGCGAAAAAATTGATGAAATAATAAAAACCATGGACCCTGTTGGAAATAAAATAAGGGAAAGAAGGCATATAGCAGCAGTTGCAGAATTAATGCATAAGGTAGTGGGTGCAGAAGGCAACTGATTTTCTAAAATGTATTTTAACATAAATTCAAGATAATCTTTTCTTAATTAACTTTAAAAATCCTTTCTTCTATGTTATAGGATTCCAAAAATCTCAGGAATGTGAATTCCTGATGACTATCAGATTTTCACAAATCTGAAGCCTTGGTCTTTGGTTCCGTAGCTCAGCCTGGTAGAGCACCACGCTCTTAACGTGGGTGTCAGGGGTTCAAATCCCCCCGGGACCATATTATCTCTCATAAATAAAAGGGATTTGAATAGGGTTGCAGGAACTCTTAAAAACCTGCAAGAGGTTTGTAGTATGAAAATTAAAAAAGTTAAACCTGAAATAATAAAAATAAGATTCTGTCCAAATTGCAAATCAACAAATGTAGATATGGTTGCAGGCGGCGGTTTTGGTTTCTGGAGATGCTTAAACTGCAGTTTTCAGGGCCCGATTTTTCCTGAAAAAGAAATTAATCTTGAAGATTTAAAAAAGAAAGAGAAAAATGCAAAAGCAAAAAAAGAAAAATAAGAACATTGAAAAAATAATGCAAATTCTTGCAAAACATTTTCATTATACAGAAAGAACCACATTAAACAAAATGCGAAAAAAACCAGATGCATTTAAAATTTTAATTTCTTGCCTGCTCTCCCTGCGAACCCAGGATAAAAACACAGAACGCGCTTCAAAACAACTCTTTGCAGTCGCTTCAACTCCAAAAGAAATAGCAAAACTGCCAATAAAAAAGTTAGAAAAACTCATTTTTTCATCCGGACATTATAAAAAGAAATCCAGAGTTTTAAAGCATGTTTCCAAAGTTTTGTTAAAAGAATTCAAAGGCAGAGTTCCTAATGATAAATCTGAGTTGCTTGCCATAAAAGGCATTGGCCCAAAAACAGCAAACATAGTTCTTAGTTTTGCATATAATCAGCAAGTGCTTCCAATTGATACTCACTGCCACAGAATCCCAAATCGCCTTGGATGGGTAAAAACAAAAAACCCTGAAAAAACCGAGCAGGCTCTGGAGATTTTGCTTCCAAAAAAATACTGGCGCGAATTCAATGGAATTTTTGTCTTATTTGGAAAAACAATCTGTCAGCCAATTTCTCCAAAATGCTCAATCTGCCCAATAAGAAGATATTGTCCAAGAATTAATGTCACAAAATCAAGATAAACCCTCAATCTTAATTAGAATGTCTTGAAAAAATTCAAGACCCCATCAATAAATTGTTAATTGCAAATTCAAAAGATTATAGTTAGGGTATTGGTAATTCAGAAAAATTTATGTAAATCAAGTTAATTCTCTTAATCTATTTCTCTCCAATTGTTATCTTGCTTATTAAATTAGGCACAAGATCTATTGCCCCTCCAATAGTCGCAAGAATTCCAACATAACCATAAGGATTTCTAGTAGCAAATCCATAACCAGCAATAAAAATTCCTGCTGCTAAAAAGCCATATCCATAATTACCATATCTTGTAGATGAAACTTGTGTAACTTTCTCAAAGCCGGTGTTTAAAAACAATTCTTTCATTTCATCAGGGCTATACTTTCTTATTGTTCCTGGCCCTCCAAATAAAAAAGTAGATAAGTCTGCAATAATAAGTTTTCCTCCGGGTTTTAAAAGTCCATGTAATCTTCCAAGAGCTTTTTCTTGCTCAGGCCAATGATGAAATGATATTGTGCTTGTAATATAATCGAAACTATCTTTCGGGTAATTTAATTTAGAAACTTCTAAAACTTTAAATTCAAGATTTTTCAATCCAATAGATTTTTTCCGGGCTTTTTTAATCATCTCTTCAGACAAATCAATACCTAAAAAATAAGAACCTGGATTTTTCCTTGCCAATTTTATAAGCATGCTCGCAGTTCCGCAGCCAACATCCAGAACTGCTTTATTGCACAAATTTCCAAGCAGTCCTGCAACACGCCCCTGCACTCTCCCAAATAAGACATAATCTAAGAATGTCCGGTCATATTTTTTAGCCCACCGGTTAAAATCTTTTCTGGATTCTTTTAATTTTTCTTTGCTCATAGAAACCTAAATAGAACTGAGTATTTAAAATAATATCATATATACTAGCACAATTCCAATAAAAATCTATTTCTTTCCAACATAAAAAAATAACTTGCTTTTTTCTCCTGGTTCTGGGTGAGATTCTACTCTTTTAAATCCAACTGCATTCATGTCTTCTATGCATTTTTCCAGAGAATATCTTGTATGAGCCTCAAACCAATCAGGTTCACTCTCAATAACATCTCTCTCATTTTTAGAATTAAATATATTTCTAATAGATTGTTTAGGATTATTCAAACCCCTCACCCATAATAAATTATAGTCTATTACAAAAACCAGTCCTTTTTTTCTTAAAAGACTGTGTGTTTGCTGAAGAGTCTCTCTTTGGGAAATTTGTTCGTCAAACTCATGAATTGTGAAAAAATAACTTGCAGCATCAAACTCCCCTTCAGGAGCACTTGTGAATTTCAGGTTTTCAGAATACATTTTTTTTCCAGCGTCTAAGGCCTCTTTTATTCCCGTGAGTAACTTTGAGATAAAACCTGAATTATCAAAATAAACAATCTCTATCTCGGGGGAATGCCTTGCTATTAAATCTGTAAAGCGAATATCTTTTCTATGCCCAACATCAATAAGCCTCCTAATTCCTGAAAAATATTTTTCTCTGGCTGAATCATAAAAATATTTAAGCAAATCAAGATTATTCAAATAATCTACAGGTAAAGCAATCTCATTATCCATTTTGTATAAAAAGGTTCTCTAATTTTTAAATTTTTGGATATTGAAGAATAATGATTAATTTATAAATATAGCGGAAAGAAGTGTCCCAAAATTTTTTCTAGCGAATAAAAACATCACTTTTTTCTACGGAATCAGTGTTTTATTAAAAAACACAAGGTACAATTGGTACAATTAGTCCAACCAGTAATAATCCTTAATTAAGATAAAAAGTGATTTCTATGGAGCTTATATGGCTTAATTTGGAGCT
>CAZWEB010000049.1:0-7037 GCA_964632115.1 Candidatus Woesearchaeota archaeon | reverse complement strand
TTTTTTGAATTGGTTTTGCATTTTATTTACCGGCAATATTCTTTTCTTGATTTGCCTGCATTTGTTTAAATTGGTTTTGCATTTTTTGTTTATTGTTGCCCATCCATTATATCATCTCAATAAGCTCATAATTTTTCTTTAATTGCTTTCTTGTAGGCCTTAATGTCTGCGTGAGAAGCATCTGCCTTTTTTTAGGCCCCTGAACACTTCCCTCGAGAATTATATAGTCTGTTCTTATTTTTCCGAAATTTTTCCAGCCTTGTTTAGGATTAATATCTCTCTCAGAGATTTTTCCAGAACTAATAATCTTTTTATTATATGCCAATCTTGTAAAAAATCCAGTCTGTCCAGCCATAGGGGTTCTGAATGTAAGTCTTGCAGGATACCAAGGTGCTATAGAACCAACTTTTCTTACGCCTTTTTCAGATTTATGGAACCTTAGAGTTATTCCAAATCTTTTTACAGGCCCTTGATTTCCATATCCTTTGGTAATTCCGCGGGCATCTACTAATTTGCCAAAAATAGGAGAAACATCATTGATTGTTATTTCCTTATTGATGAAATTTTTTATTATGCTCAATTTTTCATCTTTTGTTCCACCCAAAGCAATTTCAGTCAAATCAGGAGTTTTCTTAATTCCTGTGCTTTTAACAATCGAATAAACCACCACACGCAAATCATTATAATCTTTAATTTCATCCAGTTTTTTCTCAATTTCTTTTTCTGTTGCTTGTTTTTGTTTTGGTAGTTTTAATTTTCTTTTTAATTCTTTATCAGTAGAAATAATAATCTCATTTACAGGCAAGTTGTGTTTGTAAAATCTCACAGAAAAAATCTTCATAGCCGGAGTCTCTAAAATTGTACCGGGAATAATAATTCTTTTGTTTTTTGTTAATGAGTGCTCTGTGGAATCTTTAACAACACAAGAAGCCATTCCAACCTTATAGGCAATAAATCCAAGAAATCCTGGTTTCTCTGATTTGCCTTTTAAAACAAACCAGTTCACACTAGGCAGAAACTTAGTTGCTCTTTTCCTAGGCCAGTATTGCAAGCTTCCTTTTCGAGGCCTGGTTTTCTTTGACATATGCTAATTTGTTTTTTTGTTCTATTTAGTTTAGTTGTGACTAATAGCGGTTTCATTTTAGACACTATCCCTCTTATTATTTAAGTAGAAAAATGTGGTTTTTAAAGTTTGCTACTGTCCACTTTTCCATAATTGCAGGGTTTTTGAGCTTATTAAAGAATTATGGTGATAGAAAACAATATAATTTTAGGCTTCAAATTCTTTCTCCTCTTTTCTTTCCTGCTTGTCAATTTCTTCTTTTCTTAGAATCTCGCCTTTTCTTTTTGCAAGTTCTCTGATTTTCGCAAAATCTTTTTCTCCTTCAGGCAGAATGATTTCTGAAATAATATAGGTATGCGAGACTTTTGCTTTCTTACATTCAGGCAGCATGAAAAAATCTTTTATCTTTTCCCAGTATTTTAAATCAGATTCAAGAATGCAGAATTTATCATCAATCTTTAACTCGTTGGATTTTCCTGGCTTTGGAAGCTTTTTTTTCATTTTTAAAGAAATCCCCTCAGATTCTGCATCAAGAAGCATAGAGTAAGTATTCTCAGAAATTTCTTTTATTTTTTCAGAATCAATATTTTCAACTAAATATTCAAAAACAGAACTTTTTGGTTTTGCTTTTCCAAATTCAGGAATTTCAACCTTGCTTAAAATTTTTCCTGAAAATTTTGCTTCTGAGTTCTCAGCAACAAAAATAACAAAATCATTTGCCCCCTCAAAACTCCCCCCTAATTTTATTTTATCTTTTTTTGCCAAGCTTAGAGCAGCTCTTCCAGAAAATGTTCCTTTGGAAAATCTTACAAACTGCCGGTGAACCTGTTCATCTACTTCGCCTTTCCAGATTTTTTTAATAAAACAACTCATAGTCAAATCAAATTTTGGTTGTTTAAAAATCTTATGATGTGTGATTTTGAATGTGTTGTCATATTCTCAGGACTTTTGTGAATAATTAATCTATAAAATTCGGCGAAAGTCCCACCATTGTAACCAAGCAGTTTTTAAATAACTTTATAAATATCAAATGCTTTGGGATAACTAAGGAGAGATTAGATGATAGACGAAAAAGATTTCAAAAAAATACTAATAATTGTTCTTGTAGCAGTTCTAGTAATTCTTGCTTTTTTTATATTAAAGCCAATTTTACTTTCAACCATATTTGGTTTGATACTCTCATTTATGTTTTATCCAGTTCATAAAAAACTTATTTCATGGGTAAAAAGCAAAAATCTTTCTGCCATTATAATCTGCGTGGGTGTTATTATAATTATCTTAATTCCTCTATGGTTTGCAATTCCTCTACTAGTCAGGCAAACCTTTGGAGTTTATACTTATCTTCAAAAAGTAGACTTTTCCACCCCCTTAGAGAATTTATTCCCTTCATTTGCTTCACAAGAATTTTCCAAAAATATTATTGTCGCAATAAATAGCTTTGTCAGCAATATGACTTCTTCTTTCTTAAATAAGTTTTCTGAGATATTATTAAATTCTCCAATAATTTTACTGCATGTGTTATTGATTTTATTTGTATTTTTCTTTGGTTTAAGAGATGGAGAAGATTTTGTTAATTATATTCAGTCTCTTTCTCCATTGTCAAAAGAATCAGAGAAAAAAGTTTTCAAGCAGTTTAAAGATATAACTCAATCAGTTATTTTTGGGCAGATTATTGTTGGAATTGCCCAGGGAATTGTAACTGGAATTGGTTTATTTGTATTCAGAGTTCCAAATGCTTTAATTTTAACTTTGGTTGCCACGCTTGTAGGGGTTCTTCCTATAATAGGTCCGTGGTTAGTTTGGGTTCCAGTGGACTTGTGGCTGTTTGCAAATAATCGTGTTGGAAGTGCAACAGGATTATTAATTTATGGTTTAATTGTTATTACCTGGATAGATACTGTTATAAGGCCATTCATAGTAAGTAAGAGAACAAAAATAAATTCAGCAGTCATATTAGTAAGCATGGTGGGGGGATTATTTGTATTTGGGGTTCTCGGATTAATAATTGGCCCTCTGGTAATTTCTTATTTGCTTCTTTTATTAGAATCTTATAGAAGTAAAAAACTTCCTTCTTTAATTCTTGAAGAAGCAAAGAAATAAAGAACCAGTTTTTTAAATAAACTTTTTGAGATAGTAAGATATAAAAAACAATCTTTCTTAAAATATTAAAAGAGGAAATTGAAAGAATGCAAAAACAAAAATACTAAAATGAAACTTAAAATAAAATCTTTAAAATTTTCTGCTGGCCGCTCAGTAGTAATTTTAAACAGTAAAACTGCAGAGCATTTGAATGTTCATGTAGATGACAGAATATTAATAAAAAAAGGAAAAAGAGAATCTATTGCCGTAGTTGATATAGCGAAATCCTTAATTGAGGAAAATGAAATTGCAGCTTCTCAGGAAATTCTTTCTAATCTAAAAGTCAGGCAAGGCGAACAGGTATCAGTAAGTTTAACTTTTCGTCCTGAAAGTTTAAATTTAATACATAAAAAATTAAACTGCACCCCCTTAAATGAAAGCGAGCTAAAAAAAATAATACGGGATATAGTTTCAAACGCTTTGACAGAGGTAGAAATTGCTTATTTTGTTTCATCCATATATAAATGTGGCATGTCTATTCCTGAAATAGAATCTCTTATCAGGGCAATTGTGAGTACAGGCAAAAAATTAAAATTAAAAGGAAAAGTTGCAGACAAGCATTCTATTGGGGGCGTTGCTGGAAACAGAACAACTCCCATTGTTGTTTCTATTTGTGCCTCTACTGGTTTGATAATGCCAAAAACCTCTTCAAGAGCAATTACTTCTGCAGCAGGAACAGCAGACACAATTGAAATAATTGCAAAAGTGGAATTTTCAATATCAGAACTTTATGAAATAATCAGAAAAACAAATGCTTGCCTGGTATGGGGTGGTTCTCTTGGGCTTGCGCCAGCAGATGATAAAATAATTCAGATAGAGAGAATTCTTAATCTTGACCCAGAACCACAGCTGCTTGCAAGCATACTTGCCAAAAAATTATCTGTAGGCAGCAAATATGTTTTAATTGACATTCCATACGGAAAATCAGCCAAGGTTTCAAAAACAGGTGCACTAAAACTAAAAAGAAAATTTGAAAAAATAGCAAGAGATTTTAATTTAAAATTAAAATGCATTCTTACTGATGGTTCCCAACCAATTGGAAACGGGATAGGTCCTGTTCTCGAGATTCAGGATATTCTTGCTGTTCTTAGGCAGGAAGAAAACCGCCCTCTTGATTTAGAAAAAAAATCCCTTAAACTTTCTGCAATGATACTTGAAATGACTGGAAAAGCGAAAAAAGCAAAGGGAATTGTTTTAGCAAAAAAAATCCTAGAGTCTGGAGAAGCGTTTGAAAAATTTAAGGAGATAATAGAGGCGCAGGGCGGACATTTAAATCATCTACCTCTTGGAAAATTCTCTCATGAACTAAGAGCAGAGAAATCTGGAAAGATTATAGAAATAGACAATAAAAAAATAAATCTTCTTGCAAGAATTCTTGGAAGCCCAGCAGATAAGGGTTCTGGAATTTATCTTCATAATCATAAAAACCAAAAAATAAAAAAACATTCTGTCTTGCTGACTTTTTACGCAGAATCAAAAGATAAATTAGAAGAGGCGTTGAGGTTTTACAAAAAACTCATACCTGTTCGGATAAAATAATATAAAATACCACAAATAAAATAAAACCAAAGAAAAGTTTATAAATAGAATTTACTACTTAAAATAAGAAAAAAAGATGGTGAAAAAGAATTATTCTCTAGTAAGAGCATTAAAACTAATAGTTTTAGTCATAGCATTTTCTTTAGTTGCTTATTTAGTTCTAGCTCTTGGAAATGGTATTATAATCATAAATCCAGAGAGTAACACAAACTATTCCTCTAATTTTATTGTAAATTGCAGTTATATTAATAACAGCGTTGATATACTCAATCCACTTTATCAAAACACTACTTTTTATGTTAATCAAAGCGATGTTTGGCAGCCATTATCTAATATTACTTCCTATAATATTACTAACTTTTCTGTTTCATTTGTTGTTAATATAACAAATATAACCGATAGCAAAGGCTTGGCTTTTAACTGTACTATTGGGAATGAGACTGCTCTTGCCCCTGTTTTTGGAGGAAATATCACTACAGGAATTATGATTGATGATACTCCTCCTGCTATTTCCACGCCAATACTCCCAGTAACAGGGGGGAATTATTCAGGCTCTATTGTTTTAAATGTAAGTATTATTGATCCAACTGCTGGAATAAGTACAATATATTTTAATGTAACAAACAGCAGCGGAGGGCAAAATGGCACTTATACCGCATCTAATCAAGGAAATTATTGGAATGCTACAATAAACACTTCAAAATATATTGGAGGGATATATAATATCACTGTTTATGCTAATGATAGTCTCAGTTTAAATAGCACATTAGTTAGTTCTAATGTAACTTTTGATAACACTGCACCAATAATTAGTTCTTTTAGTTGTTCACCATCCTCTGTAACTTTAGGGGAAGTAGTAACCTGCACATGTAGCGTATCAGATGCTTTGTCTGGAGTTAATACATTATCATATTCAAGCACAACAACTCCTTCAACAGCCTCTCCTGGAACATTTACAGTAACTTGTACGCCTGCAGATAATGCAGGAAATTCTGCAACTGCAGATACAACTTACACAATAACAGATGTAGGGGGATCGACTTCATCAGGAGGAGGAGCATCAACCTGGACATCAACATCTGTAGTGACAGCAGAGCAATTCCAAGAAGGATATACAAAACAATTAGGGGTCAAAAATAGATTAAAAATAGCAGTTGAGAATAATGACCATTATGTTGGTATTACTGCATTAACAACAAGCACAGTAACATTAGAGATAAGAAGCACCCCTCAACAGGCAACTCTTAGTGTTGGAGATTTAAGAAGATTTGATGTTACCAATGATAGTTATTATGATCTAAGTGTAAAGTTAGAGAGTATTTCAAATAGCAAAGCAAATTTAACAATAAAGAGCATACATGAAGAAGTAACTGTTGAAACAATTGAAGAAGAACAGCAAGAAGAACAAGAAGCAACAGGAACGGAAGGAGAAGTTGAACCACCACCACAGGGAAGATCATATTGGTGGATTTGGATAATAGTAATTATTGTAATAGCTGTAGGGGTTGTTGCATTTTTTCTTATTAAAAACAAAAGAAAATAATTTTAGAATTATTGAAATTCTTAAAGAATTTAAACTATTAATCTCATAAATCTATTTGTGATTTAATAATGTCCAAAGATTTATAGATTCTCTGTTATGTCCATAGATTTAAAACCACATCCTTTAGGATGTGGTAGTGACTTTAAGGTTTTAAATCTTGGATCATCCTAAAATTCCAAACAAACCACACACTTTAGTGTGTGGTAATACACAGGAATTTTTTGATTATTGAGAATTTTAAAGTTTCAGCAAAGTAAAACCAAGATAGATTTTTAAACTTCTCTTTCTTTTACAACAAGATGGTAAGAGAAGAAGATTATATCCAACAGTTAGCTGATTATATTAAGAAAAATCTTGTAAAAGGTTACACCCTGGACTCTTTAAGAATTGCTTTAGAATCCCAGGATTATTCCAGAAGTGCTATAGAAAGAGCAGCACAGCTTGCTAATGAGCAATTAGCTAAGCAAGCCCCGCCAATGAAAGAAAAACCAAGAATCAAATACAAAATAGTGAGTGACAAAAAAATTGAACAAATTGAAAAATCTGAAAAAGAAAAATCAAAAAAAGGTTTTCTTGGAAAATTGTTTGAATAAATTTAAAGAGATTTTACGCCGCCACCCCGAATTGAACGGGGATGCCCCGAGGGGCCCTGGTTTCATATTCTGAGTCAAGTTTAGTTTCTTTGACTCCTAGAACTTTCTTTTTAAGAAAGTTGTAGACTCAAGCCAGGTGCAATACCATTATGCGATGGCG
>CAZWEB010000048.1:4354-7227 GCA_964632115.1 Candidatus Woesearchaeota archaeon | reverse complement strand
TGCTGCAACTGGAAGAATAATTATTCAATATGCAGGTAAAATACCTGTATTGATTACAAGCATAATAGCAAGCCCTCCAGACACAATTGGGGCAGGAGTTGCTTTAGCTACACTTTTATCCACAGTTATTTTATTTTTAATTGTTGTATGGGCACAATCACTTAAAGTAGAAGTTCCTTTATCTTTTGATAGACTAAGAGGTTATGGTATTAAATGGCCTTTAGCATTTTTTTATGCTTCTGTAATTCCTGTTATTTTAGCTGCTGCTTTAGTTGCTAATCTCCAGTTATTTGGAGGATTGGTTCAGGGATGGGTTGGACATCCAACTATTTTAGGAAATTTTGTTCAAGGACAGGCTGTTTGTGAGAGCAGTGGCTGTGGAATTGCTTTTTGGTTGAGTTCAAATAATCTTGTAGAATCAGCAATAAGGGGGAGCTTACAAATAATTAATTTGCTGCAGGGATTAACTCATATTTTATTTTACATGATTTTTGCAACAATTTTCTCTGTGTTTTGGGTTAAAACAAGCGGGATGGATGCTCAATCACAAGCACATAATATCTTATCTTCTGGATTACAAATTCCAGGTTTTAGAAAGGATGAAAGAGTTTTAGAGAGTGTATTAAAAAGATATATAATGCCTTTGACCATTATGGGTGGTGCAGCAATTGGACTATTAGCCTCGTCTGCAAATCTGCTCGGGACACTGACAAGCGGAACTGCAATTTTGCTGGGTATTATGATTATCTTCCAATTCTATCAGAATATAGCACAACAGCATTCAGTTGATATGCATCCTGCAATGAAGAAGTTTATTGGATAAAAATAATAATTGTTTTTTGCAGTCTATTGATTAACAAGGGGTAAGTTTAAAAAACCATTTTGATTAAACAATTTGTAAATAAAGAGGATTATAATTTAAGATGAAAAGTATGACTATTTTGTTTTTGGTAATGATTATCTCATTATCTATTGCATTTGCATGGGACCGGGTTCCTATAATCAAAGATGGGGTTCATATTGCTCTTGACCCTAGTGTTGGAAAAATATTGGACTGGAATAAAACTTTTGGACTGATTATTATTACTCTTATCTTGTCTTTTATTATGAATCTTGTTCAAAAATACGGGACAGACCAGGAAACACTGAGGCAGATAAAAGCAGAGCAGAAAGAACTGCAGAAAGAAATGAAGGAATATAGAGATAATCCTGAGAAAATAATGGAGCTTAATAAAAAACAGCTTGAAATGATGCCTCATATATTAAAAACAACAATGAGGCCTATTATGTATACCATGGTTCCATTTATCTTGTTATTCAGATGGTTTGGAGATTATTTTTTAGTGAATGAATTTAGGTTTTTTGGATTTTTGTCATGGTTCTGGGTATATTTAATTCTTTCAATAGTTTTCAGCCAGATATTCAGAAAAGTCATGAAAATTGCATGATTTTCCTAGAAATTCAATGAATGAAATACTACAACAAACAAAACTAGCACAATTCAAGAGAATACAAGAAGAAATCTGTTGACTAAAAATTTGGATGAGCAAATAATTCAAAAACTGCAATAAGAGATTTATTAATTCAAAATCTGAAATATTCTAGTCCTGGTATTGGTAATCAATTTTAAATATTCTTGCATTTAATTTTTTTATTTTATGAGACTATCTCTATTTTTTAAATTTTATTTTAATAGTATATAAAAAACAAGCCAGAAGTATTCCTGCAGAATCAACAATAAAATCAGAAAAAGAACATGCTCTTCCTGGAACAAACAGCTGATGAAACTCATCAGAAACCGCATAAACAAGAGAGATTGCAATCACTATAAATATAAAATAAACAAAACTTCTTTTCCCTTTTATCATTGCTATTAGAAAGAAAAAAGCAAGGAGGAAAAATACAGTAAAATGATATAAAATTGCTCTTATGCTGGTAACAGGCGAGGGAATTGGCTCAAAACTCAGAGAAGAAACATAAAAAATAGCTCCAGCCATTAAGATTACAAAAAACCATGAAAACACAGAATGCTTTTCAAAAAAACCTATCATTTTCAACAATAAAGAAGCATAATGCTTAAAAACCTTATTTACCAGGATTGAGTAATGGCAAAAGAAGAATATATATTCCAACTGAGCATGCTGGAGCAGGAAATGAATTCACTTGCAGAAAAAGTGCAGATAATAGACCAGCATATTTTAGAATTGCAGGGTTTGTATTTTAGCTTGCAGGAACTGGATAAAAGCAAGGAAAAGGAAATTCTCGCAAATTTAGGAAAAAATATTTTCATAAAAACAGAAATCAAAGAGAAAAAATTACTTGTTGATGTTGGAAGCAAAATCTTTGTCAAGAAAGAGATTCCTGAAACCTTAAAAATTGTTGAAGAACAAGTTTCACAGCTTGAAAATGCAAAAAACCAAGTTATGAGAAAACTGCAAGAGTTAAAGATTCAAGTAGACAATATTATTGAACAAGCTGAAAAATCTGAGGGGAAATGATTATTTCTTAATTTTTCTCAAAAACCCATCATAAGACAAAATTCCAAGTTCGCTGACAATTGCTTTGATGTATTTTCTTGGAACTAATTCAAAAGCAGGATTTTTTATTTTTATGTGTCTAGGGACTCGGGCCCAAACCTCTTTAAAATTACGCTCTTCAATTTTTATAGGATGCGAGGAATATTTCCATGAATCAGCTATAATGTATAGGGGAATTTTATCTTTATAAGCAAGTTCTGCAATTACTGCTGAACCAATTTTATTTATTGCGCCAGCCTTAAGGATTGCATCTGAACCAAGAAAAATTAAATCTACTTTCTTTGTGTCTTGAGTTTTTTCCAGAGCAACATTCACAGCAGAATCAACAAAAGTAGT
>CAZWEB010000048.1:0-4254 GCA_964632115.1 Candidatus Woesearchaeota archaeon | reverse complement strand
TTGTGTCTTGAGTTTTTTCCAGAGCAACATTCACAGCAGAATCAACAAAAGTAGTTATTTTAATTCCTGCTTTTTCCAGTTCGCGGGCTGTTTTTCTTCCCTGAAAAAGCGGACGTGTTTCTGTATTATAAACTTCAAATTTCTTGCCATGTTTTTTTGCATAGATGATTGCATTGACAACATTTGTCGAATGACAATGAGTGAAAACAACTGAATTATTTTTTATTAATTTAAAAACAAATTTATTTATTTTTTCCTGGGCTTCATCAAAATGAGCAAGTGTTTTCTTATATCCTATTTTTTCATAATTTTTCAAAGTATTAACAAGCATTGGTTCTGTTGCTCTTGCCTTAATAAGCTTGTTTTTTCCTGATTTTGTTGGATTTAATGAATAAGCATACAAAGCAGCCCGAGCAATGTTCCGTGCACCTTGTATTTTTATTTTCTTTATATCTTCAACTATCTTGTTGAACCTCTTTTTATTTTTCATAAAATCAATAAACAAAGGAGATATAAAAGCCTTTCTCAAAAGGGGAGTTCTATTTCCTGCCATATTGCATAACCTCAAAAGACGTATAATTTAAAAACATATTTTCCTTTGCTTTGGTATGCTACAGATGTTAATAAATCCAACAAAAGCAAAAAGAAACTCATGGGAGATGTTTTTTGTAGGTTTGTTTTATGCATCCTTATCAATTTTACTGGTTAATTGGATTTTTGCTCAAGATGCTGTTTTATCAAAATATTCAGGAATTTTAGTTGTTACTTTTACAGTTATGTTTTCAATGCCTTTTATGTATTATATTATTAAACTTGAAGAAAAAAAAGATATTCAAATGGAAGGGTTTTTAAAAATTCTCAGAGAACACAGCAAAGCTATTCTTGCTCTGATGTGGCTTTTTATAGGATTTGTAGTAGCATTTTCATTCTGGTATATTGTTTTATCAAGTGGAACTCAAAGTTTTAGGGCACAGATAGAAACATACTGCATGATTAATCGTCCTGCTAATTTTAATGAATGCATAGAGCAATATGGGGTCAAAGCTGCTGGAAAAGTTACTGCATTTATGACTGCAGGCGAGAGACTTGTGGCTATATTTGCAAATAATATTTATGTTTTAATTTTCACTCTTGTTTTCTCGCTGATTTTTGGAGCAGGAGCTATTTTTGTTTTAGCCTGGAATGCAAGTGTAATTGCTGCGGCAATAGGCATTTTTTCCAAGTCTTCTCTTTCAGCCTTGCCATTAGGATTAGCAAGATATATGATTCATGGGGTTCCTGAAATTGGAGCTTATTTTGTAGCTGCTTTGGCTGGAGGGATTGTAAGTGTGGCAGTAATTAGGCATGATATAAAAACAGAAAAATTCTGGAGCATTCTGCAGGACTCGTTAAATTTAATAATAATTGCAGTTGTTATCTTGTTTATTGCTGCTTTAATAGAAGTGTTTATAACCCCTATATTATTCTAAAAAAGTCCTGAAAATACAACAAATTCAAGTAAATAAAACTTTAAAAACTCCTAAAATCTCTGAGATAATATGGTAAATCTATTTTGCAAAAAATGCGGGTATAAGTTTGAAAACAAACAAGGATATAATCTAAAAAGATGCCCTTACTGCAATAATGAGAGTTTAGAAGAAGAACATGGTGCTCAAGAACTCTTAGATGAAGTAGATAAGATGTTAGAATAGAAAATATAAGAAGAAGATTCACAATACACAAAAAATGCGAAAACAAACAAAGTTATTAATAGAAACTTTACAAATTATAAATTCAAAATATTCTTGTGATAGTATTGTTAATTCAAAAAAATTAGGTAAATTAAATTTAGTGGAAAAAAGGTAATCTCAAAAAATGGTGGAAATAGAAGCATTAAAAACCGAGAAAGCAGAATTAGTTGAAACAAATGAAGAAAGAATAATCAATGAAAGGAAAGATAAATTAATAAATCTGTTAAAAAAAGTAAATCTTTGGGTAGTTGCTGTTCTAATTATTGCAATAATTCTTGGAGTTTATATTAGGAGCATGCCTATGCAGGATCATGGCGGAAGGCCTGGTTTGATAGATATAACTACAAACTCCTGGTCTCTTGGCCCTGATTTAGATCCTTTTTTATTTATGAGGTATGCTCAGGACATTATTGATTATGGTTCCTTACCCCCGATGGATTTTATGAGAAATGTCCCCTTAGGGTTTAATACTGCTGGCGAAACAAGATTACTGCCCTACATGATTGCTTATACCTATAAATTTTTCAGTGTTTTTTCATTTGGAGTAAAAGATGTAAGTGTCACATTTGCTGCTGTTATTTTCCCAGTTATAATGTTTGCATTAACAATTATAGCTTTCTTTTTATTTGTAAAAGAAATATTTTCAAGAAAAGATAAAAAGAGCAAAAAAAGAGCAAATATTATTGCATTGATTTCAACATTTTTTATGATTGTTATTCCTGCTTTTCTTGCAAGAACAATTGCAGGCATTCCTGAAAAAGAGTCTGCTGCTTTCTTTTTTATGTTCCTAGCTTTTTATTTGTTCTTAAAAGCATGGAAATCAGAAAAATTAAAAAATTCAATGATTCTTGCAGTCTTGGCAGGAATTTCCACTGCATTCATGGGATTAATTTGGGGAGGAGTTGTTTATGTATTTGTCACCATTGCAATTGCAGGAATTGCTGCTTTTATTTTAAACAGGATTCACAAAAAAGAATTTTTAGTTTATTCATTATGGTTTGCTGCTTCATTCATAGTCTCAATTATCTTTTTAGGTACTAGAATATCACTTATTGGATTTTTTACTTCTCTTGACTCTGGTTTTGCTTTTCTTGTATTCTTTATCTTAGCAGTGCATTTTGCTTTGTGGAAAACAAAATTAAGAAATATGAATCTTTTAAAAAAAATAAAACTTCCTGAGAACATTACATCTATTCTCGCAGCAATTGTTCTTGGAATAATCCTTATATTAATTATTCTGGGCCCTTCTTTTTTTATAAGCAAGTTGAAAGCAATTAATCAAATATTTTTTAATCCAATAACAGGAAGATGGGGAATTACTGTTGCAGAGAACAGACAGCCTTATTTCACAGAGTGGGCTTCTAGTTTTGGACCTTTTATAAAAAATATCCCTATATTATTCTGGTTGTTTTTTATTGGCTCTGTTGTTTTATTTAAAGAGATGTTCAGTAAGATAAAGAAAAAAGATGCTTGGATTTTAACTGCGTTATATATTTTATTTTTCTTTGGATTAGTTTTTTCAAGATATGCTCCTCATCCTGCTATTTTTGATGGAGAGGATTTTTTAAGTAAATCATTTTATTATGGCTCTGCTTTAATATTAATCGGAGGGGTTGTTTATTATTATGTTAAATATAAAAAAGAAGACATTCTTGGTTTTGAAGAAATAAATTATGAATACCTTCTTTTATTTTCATTATTTGTTTTAGGCTTGCTGACTGCAAGAGGCGCTGTAAGACTTATAATGGTGCTGGCTCCGGTTGCTCCAATCTTTTTGAGTTATTTAATAGTTAGATCTTTTGAGAAATTTAAGGAAACAAAAGATGAACTTGGAAGGATTATTCTTATTGCAATTTTTATTGTAATTGTGCTGTTGAGTATTTTCACCTTTTGGAGTTTTTACAACGAAATCAAAGGACAAGCATATAGTTACATCCCCAGTTCTTATTCTTATCAATGGCAAAGGGCAATGGCTTGGACAAGAGAAAATACTCTAGAGAACTCGGTTTTTGCCCATTGGTGGGATTATGGTTACTGGGTACAGACAATGGGGGAAAGAGCAACTGTTGTTGATGGTGGAAATCTTATTGTATACTGGAATTATTTAATGGGAAGACTTGTTTTAACAGGAAATAATCAGGCAGATTCTCTGGAATTTTTATATAATCACAATGCAACGCATTTATTAATTGATTCTACAGACATTGGAAAATATACTGCTTTTTCAAGTATTGGAAGCGATGAGAATTATGATAGGTATTCCTGGATTCCTACAATGATCTCTGATGAAAAGCAGACTCAAGAAACAAGAAATGGGACAATTATAATTTATCAAGGGGGATTTGGAATTGATGAAGATATTATCTATAAAGAACCTGGAAAAGAAGATATAATCTTGCCTGCACAGGTAGCTGCAATTATAGGAGTTAAATTAGAAACATACAGAGATGGAAATCAGATTTCATTTAATAAACCTGAGGCGGTTTTTTATTGGCAGGGAAAGCAATATACTCTTCCAGTAAGA
>CAZWEB010000047.1:0-7280 GCA_964632115.1 Candidatus Woesearchaeota archaeon | reverse complement strand
TGGAAATAACTCAAAACATAAAGATTTATATATATAGATGATTATAATTTTATAACATAATCCCAGGTAATCCGAAAGGGTTGCCTGATGTTTTTTAAGATGGATAAAACTCTTGTTTTTATCGATGGTGCTTATCTTTCTTTTATCTCAAAATATTTTGGTAAAGGCAAACCTTTGAAATATAAAATAGAGAAATTTGCAATTCATCTTTGTAAAGAACTAGATCTTTTTTGTGAAGAAATTTATTATTATACTGCTCCACCATATAAAAGTCCTGTTCCCACTGAGATTGAAAAACAACGGCAGAAAAATTATGACCGATTTATTTCAAAACTAAAATTAACAAAACCAAAAATAATTGTTCGTGAAGGAAGATGTCAGAAAATAAACAATAAATTCCAGCAGAAAGGAGTTGATACTTTAATGACAATGGATTTATTGAAGATTACTGAACAAGGAAAAACAAACTCAATTATAATTATCACATCTGATACAGACTTTGTTCCAATAATAAAAGATATAAAAGAAAGACATAATATAAAAGTTATTTTAGCATATTTCACAGACAGAAAAAGAAAATCAGCTTTTTCATTATCAAATCATTTATGGAATGTTTGTGACAAGAGATTTTTACTGAATAAAAGGCATTTTGAATTATACTTGCCAGATTAGACAATTAATCAAGTACTTGTACAATGTGCGCAGGCAAAACAGCTTGTCCGTGAAATCTCCCTGCAAAATCTTTATATGCTTTTGCTTGTTCAAGATTTTTAAAATTAAAATTAACTCCTGGAGAAGAATAATGAGGGCCTATATTTCCTCCTAAAACTCCTTCTCCAACAACAGCATAACTTCCTTTTTTTCCTGAATAAACTAAAACTCCTTTTTCCCTGAGAAAATCTACAAGTCCGTCGCAGACTATTTCTGATATACCTTGGTTTATATATCTTTGATGTTCTCTGAAATCAGCAAGAGCTCTCCAGTCAATAGAAATTTCATTTTCATTTTCACCTGCAGAAATAAATTTCATTATTCTTTCGTTGAGTGTGGATTGTTTTGCCATAATAATTTATTATGTTCTTTATTTATAATTATTATGGTGTTGTAAAATATAAATTTGATTAAAAAAAGTTCTGAAATATTAACGGGGTTGCTAAAGAAAAGATTTATAAATCGCAATAAACTATATTTATCATAAAAAAGAGGAAAAATGAGAGAGATAAGTAAGAAAGCACAATCTGAAATTATTGTAACTATTTTGTTAATCTTGTTAGTTCTTGTTGCTATATTTATAATTTATAGTGTTATTATGAGTGTTATTAAAGGAGGAGCAGAAGATATTGATTCTGAAATTATGACTGTTCAATTGGGAATTGTAGAAGATTCTGTTTATATTGATTATAGTGATCCTGAAGATCCTTTTAATCCTCTTTCTAATGATGGTAACAAGCTTCAGTTAAGTGTGAGTCGTGGTTCTGATAAGGCTAATGTTTCTTCTATAAAAATTGTTGTTTTAGGAGAAGATGAATCTGGCAACGACAGAACCTATATTGAAACCAGAACCATAAATATTCCTCAACCATTAGAATATAGGATTTATGTTCTAGATATTACTGGATTTTTAAGTAAATCCATTACAAAAATCACTGTTTATCCTGTTTCACCAAAAGGAAAAGTCGGAATTGGATATGTTTATAATGTAAAACCTACTGAACAGGAAACAAGCCCTGGTGGTGGTTCTGGTGGGGGCGGATGGTACACTGAGGATCCTCAGACAGGGAATACTGGAGGACCTGGAGGAACTGGGGAAGAACCCCCTTGTACAACAAATGGATGCAGTGTAGAAGGAGTTCAAGAGTGTACAACAGACTATAAATATCACACTTGTGTTAATACAGGAAGTTGTTTGGAATGGGTTTCTGGTGATTGTGATGAAGAGTTATGTGTAAATGGTGTGTGTGTTCCTCAAGTAAGGAATTATTTTAAAGATTCTGATGGAGATTATTGGAGTGATGGGACACAGATAGATACTAATGAGCCTCCTGTAGGCTATTATCTTCCTGCTCACTTCAGCAGCGGCGGACAAAACGAAGATTGCGATGATACTAACTCTGCTATACACCCAGGAGTAACTGAATCTTGCAATGATAATATTGATAATAATTGTGCGATGGGTATAAACGAAGGTTGTTGTAAACTTAAGGTTTTAAATTCAGGAACAAGTGGTTGTGATAATTATCGCACTAGTACTACTTGTTTGGTTCCTAAAACATGTGTAGATGCTACTGAGACAAGTGTGTGCCCTCCTGGCGGAAATTACTATACTCAAACTACATGTGAATTACTTAATCCTAATCCTGATGGTTGCTCCTGGAAAAGTTCTTGTAGTTGGGGATAATTAATTTTTTATGCCAATAATAGAATCAAGGGATATTTTAAATATATTAATTTTATGCTGATTTTAATTTTTCTCTTTTGCGATAAGATTTATAAATCGCAATAAACTATATTTATTATAAAAAAGAGGAAAATGAAAGAGATAAAAATACTCAAGAGAATTAAGAGAGCACAATCTGAAATTATTGTAACAATCTTATTAATACTATTAGTTCTTGCTGCTATTGTTGTAGTCTATCAAGTAGTTATTAGGGTTATCCGGGGAAGTGCAGAAAATGTTGATTCTGAAATTATGACTATTCAATTGGGAATTGTAAAAGATTCTGTTTATATTAATTATGTTTCTGATAAACTCCAGTTAATTGTGAACAGAGGTTCTGATAAATCTAATGTTTCTTCTATAAAAATTGTTGTTTTAGGAAAAGAAGATACTTCTGAGGAAAATGCTAAAACTCATATAGAAATTAGAACCAAAGAAATTCCTAAGTCATTAGAGTATCGAATATATGTTTTAGATATTTCTGGATTTAAAAAAGATTCAATTACAAAAATAATTGTTTATCCTGTCTCTTTAAAAGGAAAAGTTGGAATTGGATATACTTATACTGTAAAACAAGTTGAACAAGGAACAAGTCCTGGCAGGAGTTCTGGAGAGGGAACTGGCGGAGAATCTGGTGGTGGTTCTGAGGGTGGAAGCGGATGGTATGAAGATGATACTCAAACGGGTGAGACTGGAGATGAAAGTGTAACTTATTACAAAGATGCTGATAGTGATGGTTATAGTGATGGAGTTACTTCAACTTCACATATATCAAATTATTATCTTCCAGACGAACTAATCTCTCTTACAGGGGATTGTGACGATATTAATGCTAAAAGATATCCTTCTGCTGCAACGGCGAGTGGAGCTGATTTTAATAGTGATGGAAAGGTAGATGTGAATGATCGCACAATTATGGAATCCTGGATTTGTAATATTATGAATCCAACAATGCCGATGCCGGGGTGTAATTGTGCAGAGCCTAGTTGGTGTAGGGGACTTGATTTGGGCCATGATGGTAGAGTTATTCGTCAAGAAACAACTTTATTCTACACAACCTATAGTGGTCTTTGGGATTGCTAAACCATTCATCAAAAACATTTATAAACCATGATTTTCTACTTTGATTAGCCAATGACCGAGAATTATGGGGAGGCTGAAAAAGTTCTCTCTATGATTTATTGTTTGTGGTTTATGGCATTATAAATAATTAAATAAATAAAATAGAATTTAAAATCTAAAACTGAAAATGGTCTCTGTATATGAAACAATAGAAAAAGCAAGAAAAACCGGCAAGGTTGAAAAAGGAACAAACGAAGTTACAAAAGCAATAGAGAGAGGCACTGCAAAACTTGTTGCTTATGCTTCTGATGTTGAGCCAAAAGAAATTGTTCAGCACCTTCCTTTTTTATGCAAAGAAAAAGGAATTCAATGCGAAGAAGTTGACAGCAAGGAAAAATTAGGAATTGCTGCAGGACTTAATGTTTCTTGTGCTTCAATTGCTGTGATTGATGCAGGCGAAGCAAAAATAAGCGCAAAAAATAAATAAATTATTATCAATTTATTAAAATATTAGAATATTAAAATGATTAAAATAATGGTAAGGAAAATCTCTTGCTAAATAGAATATAAAATGGCTCAGAAAACTCAAAAGATACAAGAAAGAAGCTCTTCTTCAACAAAAGGTTCAGAGAAAATCTTAGGCATAGCTGTTCCTGCTGTAATTGAAGATATTGTAGGCAGAACAGGTTTTAGAGGCGAGATTACTCAGGTTAAATGCAGAGTTCTTGAAGGAAGAGATCAGGGAAAGATAATGAGAAGAAATGTCAAGGGTTCTGTAAGATTAAAAGATATTTTAATGCTGAGAGAAACTGCCATAGAGGCAAGAAGAATCAGAAGTAAAGTTACAAAGGGGGCTTTTACTTAAAATGACACAATTGTGTTCTATTCAAAATTTTAGAACTGATGATGGCAGATTAAATGAGGAGATTTTAATAAGAGATATATCAACTTCATTATCTAAGAGGACTATTAGTGATTGTTATAAATTAACTCGGCTTTCAAATGATGAAGCAAGACTTGCAAGAGTATATTTTAACTCTAAACAATTAGAAAAACAGTGCAGTGTTGAAATAGGAAGTGTTGCTGATATGAGAGATATGGTTTTTTCTTACGAAGCAACTTTTAGGAGAAAATAAAAAAATGCCAAAATGTTCATTTTGTAAAAAAAATTATGAATTCCCACGAGGATTAACTTTTGCATTAAATGATGGAACAATTTTATATTTTTGTTCAAGCAAATGCATAAAAAACTGGAAACTCGGCAGAAAGAGCAAGAAAGTAAAATGGGTTAGAAAAATGAAGCATACAAGAAAAGAAATGATTGCAGAAATCAAAGAGCAGGCTGAAGAACAATCTGAAGAAAAAATTGAGAAAGCAGAAGAGAAGGAAATTGAAAAGGAAACAATAAAAGAAGAAAAAGAAACTGAAAAGAAAGAAGCAAAAGAAAAAATAGAAACAAAAAAACAGGAAAAATCTAAAGAAAAAAAGCCCGAACAGAAAAAAGAGAAAAAATAAAAAGAGCAGAAGAAAAATGCACTCAACGATTTCAAATCTTTTAAATATTCAGTCCTTGGTTGATCATTGCTATGAACTAGCAGTAAATGGGGAGGGAGAACTTGCACAGGCAGGTTTACAGACTGCTCTTAAGGAATTTTATAATACTTCTTACAAACCTTTACCCTTAGCAAAAGATATTTTGGAAATAGCAGGAAGAGCTTCTTGCTTGATTTCTGTTTATTTTGATTTTCAATATGCTGAACATTTTTATTTAAGGGGAGAGAAAAAAGAAGCTCGTCAATGGCTGTGCAAAGCTAAACAAGATGCTAGGCAAAGAAAGTTATTTATTAATGGTAAGATTAAAAAAATGAAAAAACATTATAAAGACAAGATGCCTTTATTTTCTTTTTTTAGAGTAAGAGTAAAACAACCCTAGAAAATAAAAATCATCCTTTTAAGCCTTAAAACGCTTTAATTTAAGGAGAAAGCTTTTTAAATACCTCCTGCGTTTATGTTAAGAGCCAGATGAAAATTCTGCTCTGAATTTACTAAAAACTTTAATAAAATTAAAAAGAACTATTGAAAATTATCAAAATTGAAATAAATAATAAAATTAAAAATTTTGAAAAATAAAAAATGTCAAGACAAACAAAACAAATGCAATTAATAAAAATCATAGAAAATTTGCAAATTAAAAATTCAAAATATTCTTGTTATAGCATGAGGAATTCAAAAGATTTATATAAATTAAATTAAAAAATTATTTTAAAAAACAAAAATAAATATAAAAAATGGCAAGTGAATATACAGGAAAAGATATTAGGGTTTTAGAAGGGCTTGAAGGAGTTAGGAAAAGGTTTGATGTTATAGAACTCTCTAAAAAAGTAAAGAAGCAAGGAGATATTCTAATTTTATCACACGAACTTAAAATAAGACCAAGAATACTTCAAGAAGCAGTATGTGAAGGTAGAATTCTTTCTATGTTCTCAAATTTAGATAAAAGTAAGGCAGGAATTCTTGCTGCTTTGAGAACAGATAGAGAACTGAAAATATTCTCAAAAAAATATGATATCTACAAAACTCCTGCAAGAAAATTAATTAAGTTAATAAGGCAATGGAAACAAGACGTTCAAACAAATCCTCTTTTGTTAGTAAGCCAAGAAGAGCATGATTTGATTATTGGCAGTTTAATGGGGGATGCTAGTATAAGGAAAAGAGAGAAAAATTCTTGCTTTAGGTTCACCCATTCTATTAAACAGAAAGAATATGCTAATCATAAAAGAAAAATATTAAAGAATTTTAATATTTCCGAATTTAGGGAAGTTCAGAGGAAGATAAGAGATTCTTTTATCCATGCAATTGATTTTGCTACAAAAACCCATTCAGTATTTAATTACTACAGAAAACTCTTTTATCAAACTGGAAGAAAAATAATCACTCCAGAGATTCTTAATGAAATTAATTCAAGAAGTTTAGCATATTGGATTTGCGATGATGGAAGTTATAATAATAAACAAGGATATATTATAATATGTACAAATTCTTATTCTTTTGAAGAACACAAATTAATGAAAAAATTCTTTGAAAAGACATTTAATTTAAGCCCAACTATTGGCTTTAGGGATAGTAAATATTATTTTTTAAGGTTTAAGCAAAAAGATTCTAAGAAATTAATTGGTATAATTAAACCTTTTATACCTAATTGTATGAAATATAAAATAGGAGAATCAAAAAATGTCTACTGAATCAAAAAAAGAAAAATATGATGCAAATAGCATAAAAATCCTTGAAGGACTAGAGGGGGTGAGGCGTCGTCCAAGTATGTATATTGGTTCTACAAGCAAAGATGGTTTGCATCATCTTGTTTACGAAGTTGTTGACAATTCTGTTGATGAGGCTTTGGCAGGAGTTTGCACTGTCATAAAAATTATTATTCATAAAGACGGAAGCGTGAGTGTGGAAGATAATGGGCGAGGGATCCCAGTTGATATTGTCCCTAACCTGAAAAAATCAGCATTGGAAATTGTAACAACAAAACTTCATGCTGGCGGGAAATTTGACAAAAAATCATATATGATTTCAGGAGGATTGCATGGCGTTGGAGTAAGTGTTGTAAATGCTCTTTCAAAAAAAATGATTGCAGAAGTCAAAAGAGATGGAAAAATTTACAGTCAGGAATATGAAAGAGGAAAACCAAAGGCAAATGTAAAAGAAATTGGAAAACTAAAGGAAAAAGAAACAGGAACTAAGATTATTTTCTGGGCAGACTCTGAGATTTTTTCTG
>CAZWEB010000046.1:0-7292 GCA_964632115.1 Candidatus Woesearchaeota archaeon | reverse complement strand
TATCGGAGTCAAGATTAATCTTTTCAACTCATTCCTGACAATTCTTGGAATAATTGCAATATCCTCAGGGATATTGTTTTTTAGGATAAAGATGATGAAAATCTTTAAACACAAATAGAAAACAAACAAGTTATATAATATCAAAAAATTTCTGAGTGTTTGTTGGAATTTTAGGATGCTCAAAAATGTTTCCCAGTGCATTTCTGACATAACAAATATCTTTAAAATTGATAAATATGTTATTAGATACAACAAGATATAGGATATAACCAAAAAGCTTAAAAACCTCTTTTTATTGTTTTAGATAAGGTAGTAAATAAGGACTTATCAAAAATGGAAAAAACAAAGAATTTAGGATTATCTCCCAATCAGGAAAGGCTGCAGAGTATTCTTGAGTATAAAAAATATAAAATAATCAAAAGAAAAGATTTAATTAGTTTAATCTCAGAGCACAAGATATCAAAAAATCCAGAGTATCTGATTAAATCGATGTTGCAGAGAGGAAGACTGGTTTTTTTTAAGAGGGAAAATTATATTATTATACCTATAAGTTCTGTTAATAAAGCAATAGCATTAAGCGAGTTTGAGCTTAATGAATATATTTTAGGAAGCGGGTATTACATCGGATTATACAATGCATTTAATCTGCATGGATTTACTGAACAAATTCCGAATAAGATGTTTGTATTTAACACAAAATACTCTGCAGATAAAAAAATCTTGCATTATAACTTTAAATTCTTTAAGATAAGGAAAGATAAAATGTTCGGCATTATTAAAAATAAGTACCCTTATTCTGATAGAGAAAGAACAATAATTGATGCTCTTGAGTACCCGGAATATCTTGGAGGTTTAAGCGAGGTTATAGACAGAATTAAAAATATAAAATACAATAAAGGCAAATTAATTAATTACTCTATCCAATATAATAGTGTTAAAATAATAAAACTTGTTGGTATGTTGACAGATAGTAACAAATTATTTAGTTTATTAAAGAAGAAGAAAGCATTATCTTACTACACTACAGTCAAAAGAACAAGAACTAAACTTTTGGATAAAAAATGGAAAATACGGTTGATTTGAGAGAAGAACTTGTGAAACTGGGTGATAAAACAAAGTTTTCGTCTCCATTATTGGAGAAAGACTATCATTTAACAAGAATACTCCATAAGATTAGTGAAAAAAGAATAAAAGATTTGGTTTTTAAGGGTGGAACTTGTTTAAATAAATGCTATCTGGGTTTTTACAGATTAAGCGAGGATTTGGATTTTGTATATAATCAGGATGTAAAAAACCAGTCCAAGATGCAAATTAAGAAAATACTGGATAAACTAAGAAGAGAGATGATGAACATATTAAATGGGCTGGAATTCAAGACAAGTAAAGAATTAGGAAAAGGCTGGAAAATGTTAACTGCAAAAGAAGACCCGAAAATAGTCGGGCTTGAGATTATAACAAATTATATCTCTCTGATTGACAATTCTCTTCAGGCAATTAAACTGGAAATCTCATTTAGAAAGAAATTAATGAAACCTACAATAATAAAGGCAATCAAACATGAATTTATTGATGATTTAGGCCAGCCAATATTAAAAAAAGATGTTGAAATTGAAGTTATTGATTTATCAGAAAATTTTGCAGAAAAATTCAGGGCATTAGTAACAAGGAAAAATATTGCTATAAGAGATATCTATGATATTTATTTTATTCTGAAAAATAACATTCTAAAAATTAATGAAGAGATTATAGGCCTTATTTTAATAAAAATTAATGAAACCAAAAAAGAGAAATTTATAAAAAAGGATTTAATTAAGTTTATTGAAGATTTAGACTCTAAACTCTCTGACTTAAATGAAAAAGAAATATCTTCACTGCTGAAATCCGATGAAAAAGTTGATGTGAAGGATATGATTCAGGTAATTGTTAAAGCTTTTCGAGATGTCAAGAAACATGACCCCCAAAACTAATAAGAATAATTTCCTCATTTTTACCCATTTTTCTTGATGAAAAAAACAAATCTGAAAATTTAAGGATTAAGTTCCTAACGTTTTTCCTCTATAAACTATAATAGAATTATTTTTTAAGTTTTATTATTAGCAATTCAGGAGTCGCAGCATAAAAAGCTAATAGGAATGTATCAAAATCCCAAAGGTGTTCTTTTGCATCGCTTGGATTCAAAATTTTGAAACCTTTATTAGTATAACCATCAAGGATAACCTTATGATTCATATTTATCGAACCCTTTTTATTCACAAAAGCAGGTTTAATTTCAACTAAAGCGAATTTGTTTTCATCAATGATCTTCTTAATTTTTTCTATATTCAATTTGTAAATTTTTAATTTTCCATTTAATTCTAAGAATTTTAGTGCTTCATCAACATAAAACTTTTCATAATCAAAATAGGTTTTTGATTTTTCTTGAAGAGATTTTTTTAAATTATTTGAGGAATTGTTATTGCTAATAATTGGATTATATCCAATATAAGTTACATCAAAACCAAATTTAAGAGCAGTTACTCCCAGATTTAGAATAGGATTCCTAATTCCTTCACTTTTAGTTTGAAATGGATTGTGTTTATCCCAGATATCTTTTTCAGAAAAATTATTTCCATAATAATTTAAGATGCTCCTAAGGCAAGCCACTCCACATGATTTATCTGTTTCCTGCTTGAAAATTTTCATATAATTAAAATACAAAAGAACTATTTAAAAGTTCTATTAGCCTCCTGGTTTAATGCTCTTCCCAAGAGTTAAACTTTTTAGTATACTCTCCTTAGAAGCACTGAACCATCTTGTCCCTTAGTTTTATTCGTTTTCTGCAGCTAACTTAATCCCCGAGATTAACTCTCCAACTTTTTCCTCGATGAGATTATTCCAGAAGCCATTTCCATAATGGAATAAATTTTACAGTTGCTTTATCTCCAAACCATTCTGCTTTTTCTTCTTTTTCTGTGTCTTCAGTTATAATTAAAAGATTATTGCACTTTAATTCTTTTCCTGCTTTAATTAACGCTCTTATCTCTCGATTTTTAGTTTCTAACTCTTTTATACTAAAACAGACTTGTATTAACTGCTTAACTTTTATCCCTTCTTTTACAACAAAATCAACTTCTTCTTGCTGTTGATTTTTCCAGTAATAAAATTTTAAATTTCCTTCAACTTCTTCTTTTTTTAATTTACAAGCAACCAGATTCTCGTATAACTTTCCTAAATCCGGGCTTAATTTGAATGCTTTTGCCTGAATAAATCCATTATCTATACAATAAATTTTTTTATTTGAAGACAACTGCTCTTTAACTTTGTATGAAAACCTGTTTAAACTAAATAAAATAAAGGATTCTTCCAAATAATTAAGGTATTTTTCTATAGTATGTGAGCTTTTAATTTTTCCAATTTTTGTTAATGAATTATAAGAATACTCGTTTGCAATATTTGAAATAAGATAAAGTGCTAAATCCTCAATCTGTTTTGAATTTCTTATTTTATATCTTTTTACAATATCTTTGTATAATATTGAATTAAATAAGTTAGACAAATATTCTTTTAACTCAACGTTCTTTGATAATATTTCAGGATAACCTCCATTAAATAAATATTGAGATAATTTTTCTTTTGTTTCAGTAGTTGTCAATTCTTTAGCTTCAAATTTAAGATATTCTTTAAAAGAAAATGGAAAGATATTAGTTAACAAATGTCTTCCAGTCAAATGTGTTGATAATTCTCTACTCAAGAGATTTGAATTGCTTCCAGTAATAACTAAGTTATATCCTTGTCTTTGTAGTCTATTGGCAAATAACTCCCATTTTGGAAGATTTTGAATCTCATCAAAAAGAACAAAATTAGGGCTGCCGTAGATAGAGTTCATAGCAGTAATTATTTCATCGTAATTATCTACCTCTGTTAACTTTTCATCGTCAAAATTCACATAGCCAAATTTTCCTTGTTTGTTTAAGAAGTGTATTGCAAAAAATGATTTTCCGGCCCTTCTAGGCCCAATTATTACTTTTATCAAGTCATTATTTAGTTTTAGGTTTTGATTTCTTTCAATATATTTCTCTTTGAGTTTTGTTTCTATCTCTCGTTTTTGCAAGGTGAGTATTTCTTTTATCTCTTGTAACATACAAAACATATTACAATATAGTTTATAAATATTTGCATTATAAGAGATTTAATCCTAAGAATTAACTCCTCAACTTTTCCCAGTGATATTAAAATTTACACCTCATTTCTATAAAATTAATCCAATCGAGAACTCGCAAAACCCCTGTTTTTAAATCTTTTTAATATAACTCATTAAAAATAATACTCCATTTCACTTCAGGGATTTTAACTGGGGAGGTATTGAAAAATTCCCCTGCCTAACTTTGCGAGGAAGATAGTTTTCCTGCAGATGTTTTAAAACCCATGCATATTCAACATTTCTTTTTTCAGGAGTAGCCTCTGCCTGATGAATATGAATTGCAATTACATCAGAAGCTGCTTTCCATGTTCTAGTTAAACTATACTCACTTTCATCACCCTCTTGAGCAATTTGCCTTACAACATTGCATAAACGTTGATCTGGCTCAGCAATTAAATCTCCTGCAACATGTGATTTTGTATGGCTTCTGGAAGTCTTCTGGCAGCATTTTTTCTTATATATGGGCAAGAACCACTGCCATTAAACCAATTAAAATGATTTCCTAAACCAATTTCTTCCATGATTGTTGTTTCTAATTCTAATGCCATTTGACTTCATAATAATAACACTATTTAAATCTTATGTCGGGGATGATAGAAAACCGCACATTTTAGTGTGTGGTGCCCCCTTGTTTTTTTGATATATCCTGCTGAGGAAAGCAAAAGAGGAAAAGTAAACCTTACAAAACATTTATATACTTAACACCATAAGGTGTTATATGGTAAAAAACAAAATCCTGACAGAAAAAGCAATGGGAATTATAAACAAGAGGCTTGGAAACAAAAAGCTTACTCAGCAGGATTCCAACTACCTGAGCAGATTTGTAAGACCTAAACTCAGGGATATTGCTTCAATTAATGCCGAGGTTCTTCTAAAAAAATTAGAATATAGCCCTAAGGCAATATCAATAGAAAGAAAAATAAAAAATATAATACTGGAAAATATCCCAAAAGTAGACTCAATAATAGTTTGTGGTTCTGCAGTTCAGACAAATTACAAGAAGTATAATGATATTGACATAATAGTGGCAACTAAGAACATTTTGACAAGGAGCCTGAAAGAGAAGAATAAATTAATAGAGAATATAGAAGAAATTGGAAAAAAGAAAGGCATTAATTTAGATGTTCAGATATATGCAAGAAACTCAATTTTATCCCAATATCCTCATAATCCCTCATTAATCTACCAATTAAAGGATTCTAAGGTTATTTATGGAAATTTAAAAATTCCTGCCAAAATAAAGCTCTCTAACCTGGATTTAAAGATGAAATTAGACTGGAGCGAAGGTCTGCATAACTATTCAGATGCAAGCGAGATATACTATGCTATCAGGAACGCAATATTGGTCTTGATGTTAATAAATAAAAAGATAGATAATTATCAGTTAAATGATAACCTAATAAGTATCCTAGGGGAGGATTTGATTGTAAGATTAAGGAAAAACCAGGCATCTAAAATAGAAAAGAAACTAGTCTTAAATTATTTAAACTTACTAACTAAATATCTGGAAACCGAGCTAAACAATCCAAAATGGGAAAAAATAGAACTAGAGAATCCTTGATTAGAGAAATAGTTAATATAATTGTGCACGAAATAGTAACAAAGCATACAAACAGACCAGAATCAGTGCATTTTTTAGAATCAGAGACAATAGAATACAGGAATAAGGCAGAAAAGATTTCAAAAACCTATAACTGGAACTCTGACGACAAAGAGCATATTGAAAAGAAAGCACTAGAACTAATCAAAGAAAAATTAGCTGCCAAATATCCTGATGTAAGTTATTCAGAGCAGGAAGCAATAAGTAATTTAAGAAAGATTATAAAAGATATAATGTAGTGTTAGAAATAGAAGATCTACTAATCATTACAATAAAACTCAGCATTAAAAAATAAAAAAAACAATAACAAAAATTTTCCCTTTATTCTTCATAATAACTCTAACCAAGATTTTTATATAAACCTTGTTTAGCACTTTCTATTGATGAAAAAATTAAAAATTACAGAATTATTTGTCGAGTTAATCAGTGCCGCCACCAGAATCTTCTGTCACTACTTCAGGAGTTAATCCTTCACTGCCACTGTTGTCTCCGCCTCCAGAATCAGAAGGAGCACTATTGCCATTATTCCCTGATTCAACAACCCTCTGCCCTGTAATTCCGTCTGGCCCGGGAGCCACATTATTATCAATTACATTTGGAGCAGGAGTTACATCTTCATTATTTTTATCCATTCTAGTATCAACAACATTATTTCCACTAGCTATCTCTGATTTTTGCATATCTATTGTTTTAATAGAATCTTCTATAACCATAATTTCCTGCTTTATTTCTTCTGCTCTTTCAAAATCAGGCTTAATTTCCTGAGATGCTTTTTCAGAATCATCTGCAATTTTTTCTATTTGTTCAGGATTAACATAATCAACTTTTCCATCTTCATCTATAATGACTTTTTCTCCATTTTTTATTCTCTCTTCATTTACTCTTCCAGCAATCATATTGCAATCAGTAATATCAGAAACACCCATGGCCATGCATTCTTTTGGCAGGGTTACTTCTTCATATTCCTTAGTTTGATCTCCACAATCTTCTCCTTCTCTGCACATCTTCTGGACTTTTTCTACTCTCTGGACTTGCTCAATTTTATTAATCTCAATGCCCTTTTCACCCATAATTGTTTTGCATTCTTCTATTGATACGCCCATGCATTCTGAAGGCATATTAAGTCCAATGCCCTCTTCAATTCTTTTTTCTTGCATAAAACTACCGCATTCTTCAGGATTTGTAACATCTGCACCCTGGCATTCTTTTGGGACTGTATCAATTATAAGGGTTTGTTTTACTTTATTTTTACATTCTTCAGGAGAAACAACAACACGATTATCAACCATACATTCTTTCGAAATTCCTGCGGTAGCTGTTGGTTTAGGAAGAATAATCCCTAATTTTGCAAGTTCTGCATCACAACTATCGCTCCTAATAAAAGTATTAGAAGCTATTTCAACTGAATTCCCAATTATACAAACACTTGGAATTTCTTCAACATTTAATCCCTGTCTTACTATATATTCCATTTCAGCTCCAGTAGGAACTATATTGTCTCCTATCATAATA
>CAZWEB010000045.1:2702-7553 GCA_964632115.1 Candidatus Woesearchaeota archaeon | reverse complement strand
AAGTTCTCCTGTATTAGAAGCAGTGGCAGAATTAGGAGCAGGAGCTGCAGAAGATGTACTTCTTGTAGGAGATTTTTCAGCAGTTCTTGAGCCAGGCACAAGTGTAACTCTTTATAATCCTGAAACAATTTCAATACCTCTTGAAACTGCTGGGATAGAAACAACATATGAAACAGGAAGTCTTGTAAAATTTACAAATCCCTCATTAACAGAACCAGCGACATTAAATCTTCCTATAATAGAGGAATCATTAGTAAGCATAGATGGTGGTGCTAAATTAATTTCAGGAACTATGCAACCAATTAATTTTGAACTTGCTATTGGAGATTTAGGCTCAGGGGCAGTTGGAGCGGGAACAGGATCTTGGCCAGCAGGATATTCAGATTTAGAAATAGTAGACGCAGAGATTGGTGAAGCTGTAACTGCTGCAGCACCTCCAAGCATATTCACTGCATTTACAAATCTTCTTATGGTAACTGGAATAATTATGACAATTGCTCCGATGATTGCAAGCATGCTTGGAATTCAAACATCTTCAACAGGAATGATTGCAGGAACAATTGCAGGGGTGGCTGGAACTTTCGTAAGTGCGGCTGTAGGCATAATGCAAGCATCTACTGGTATTGGTTTTGCTCAAGCCCTGACTCTTGTTACAACAGGTAGTCTTACACTTGAAGGAGGCGCAACAATAGGATTCAGTATGGGTTTGGTACCCTTTATTTGGGGGGTTGCACTCGCAGTTGCAGTCATGGCTTTCTTTCAAATAGCAGGAATTGGTAAAATTTGCAAAAAAATTCAGGTAACTTATACTTGCAAACCATGGCAGCCGCCTGTTGGCGGCAGTGATTGTGAAAAATGCAATGAACCTGATGAAGATAATCCTCTATCTTCATGTTCTAAATACAAATGCCAGAGTCTTGGACAATCATGCGAGTTCTTAAATGAAGGAACAAATCAGGAAATGTGCATTACTCAAATAAATGACGGGCTTGCTCCAAGAATAACTCCTTATTATGCTTTTATAACTCAAAATATTACATATGAAGATGTTTCTGATTTTCAATTTAAATTAAAAAACAATGAAGATGAAAAAGGATGTGTTCAGGAATTTACTCCTATTGCTTTTGGAATCACAACAGACGAGCCTTCTCAGTGCAAAATAGATGTTGCACCTGGAAATGAGTTTGGAAAAATGCTTGGAGATTTTGGAGGAACAAATATGATGTTATACAACCATACTATGGTTTTCTCATTGCCAGGAGCTGAAAGCATTGCTAATGAATATGGCGCTGAATATGGAATTTCTCCTGAAATTATTTTAGACAAGCTTGGAGATTTGAATTTTTATGTTAAATGCAGAGATAGTTGGGGAAATATGAATAATGCTGATTTTGCAATTAAACTTTGTGTTAAGGACGGACCGGATAAAACAGCACCTTATATCAGAAGTTTTTCTCCTCCAAGCAATTCTTTTGTTAAATATGGTGAAACAGAAAAATTTGTCAAGTTATGGCTAAACGAGCCTGCTGAATGCAAATATTCTTATGTAAATAAAAATTTTGATGCAATGGAAAACCCAATGGAATGCGTGAAAAGTTTAGAAGAACAGGAAATTCAGGGATTAAATTATGGTTATGCATGCAATTTCACAATGAGGAATTTAAATTCTCCTGAAAATAAAGTTTTTATAAAATGCATGGACAAACCCCTTGAAACAGATAAAAGCAAGAGAAATGTAATGGAACAAAGCGTGGAATATATTTTAAAATCCTCTCCATCTCCTCTGAGAATAGATTTTATTTCTCCTTCAGGAGAAATTTCTTCTGGCACGGAACCTGTTTCTGCAATATTAGAAGCACATACTTCAGGAGGTTCTGAAAATGGAAATTCTGTCTGCAGATGGAGAATTGGAGAATATGGAGATACATTTTTTAATACTGCATCAGCAACACATACTTCTCCTGGAATTAGTTTGCTGAGAGGAACCTATAATTTAGATGTTTTTTGCGAAGACGGGGCATTTAATACAGCCCAAAATTCAACAAGATTCACAATTAATGTAGACACTTCTCCTCCTGCTGTAACAAGAGTGTTCTATGATGGTTCATTAAAAATTATGACAAATGAAGATTCTGTATGCGGATATTCATTTAGAAATTGCAATTTTGAATTTAATGACAACACTACAATGATGTCTGGAAACACAAAAGAGCATAATGCAGATTGGCAGACAGAAAATACTTATTATATTAAATGCAAAGACAAGTATAATACCAAGCCAGGGGGTTGCAGCATAGTAGTAAGGCCCTATAATATATAGTATAAAAATTTAAATATGCTATTATCATTGAAATAACTAGAAAGAAAAGAAGTAAGATGGGAAAAAATGATGAGAACTCTTAAAACAAGTTTGTCTCATTAAATAAAATTTAAAAGAAGTAAGATGGGAAAAAATGATGGTGAGAATTTAAAAATAAATTATCTCATTAAATAAAATTTAAAAGAGGAAAATGGAAAAAACTTTGGAAAAAAAGATAAATAAAAAAGCGCAGGTGACTATTTTTATAATACTTGCAATAGCCATAGTTGCAATTATTCTTGTTTTGCTTTATCCTCGGATTAAGGTTGCAATTTCAGGGCCTATTGCTGTGGATTATATTGACAAATGCATTGAAGATTCAACAAAAGAGGCAATTGATATAGTGAAAATGCAGGGGGGCTCTGTTGAACCTGAGAATTATATTTTATATCAGGGAGATAAGATAGAATATTCATGCTATACAAATGAATACTATAAAACATGCATAATGCAAAAACCTTTTTTAAAAAATGATATTGAAAGTGAGATTACAAAATATATTACACCTAAAATAAAAGAGTGTTTTTCAAGTTTGAAACAACAACTTGAAAGCAAGGGTTCATCTGTAAGTTTAAATTTAAATGAAATAAGTGTCAAGACATCTGTTATACCAACATATCTTTTAGTTGAGGTTGATGCTCCTCTAACAGTGTCAAAGAGCGACGGAGCAACATCTTCTTTTAAAAAATTCAACAAAGATGTTAAAAGTGATATTTATGATTTAATCATGGTTGCTTCAAGCATCTCTAACTGGGAAGCAAGATATGGAGACAGTGAGACAATGAATTTTATGGCATTTTACCCTAATTTAAAAATTGAAAAGAAAAAACAAGGCGATGGAACAACAATTTATATTTTAACAAATATAATTTCAGGAGATAAATTCCAGTTTGCATCAAGAAGCCTGGTTTTCCCTCCTGGATATTTTGGAGTCTAAAAAATATAATAAAAAAAACAATGGAAGAACAAATCACAACAATAAAAAATTTGTTAATTGGAAATTCAAGAATTATAGTTATGTTATTGACAATTCAAAAAAGTTATGTAAATTAAATATTTGTGTATGCAATTAATAATTCAAAGATGAAAAAAGAAATGAAAAATAAAATATTCAGCAAAAAAGCAGGCATGAGCTACCTGCAGATAATTATAATTATTATGGCGAGTTTTGCATTTGCTTTTATAATTCATAGTGCAGACATTGAACTTCTTCCTGAAGTTTCTGCTGCTGATGTAAATGTCTGTTGCGAGAAAACTTTGTCTGGATTTTGGTGCCAGAATTCTCTTCCTGGAGATTGCAATACTGGTTTCAGACAAACACCAAGTTCCTGCGAAGCCACTAGCTTCTGCAAACCAGGATGCTGTTATGATTCTCAAGAAGGGCTTTGCATGGAAAATACTCCTCAAAAAGTTTGCAATGATAAAAATGGAACATGGAGCGATAGTGCTTCATGTGATATTCCTCAATGCAATTTAGGATGCTGTGTTCTTGGAGACCAAGCTGCTCTTGTGACTTTAACAAGATGCAAAAGATTAACTGGATTTTATGGATTAGAAACAGATTTTAGAAAAGAAATTCAAAACGAGTTGGTTTGCATTGGAATTGCACAATCAACAGATAAGGGCGCATGTGTTTTTGAAGATGAGTTTGTCAGAACATGCAAATTCACAACAAGAAAAGCATGCGAGTCTATGCAAGGAACTGCTGGAAATTCAAGTTCGACAACTTCTTCAACTGAATTTTTCAAAAATTATTTATGTTCTGCTGAAGAACTTGGAACAAATTGCGGGCCAACTACAAAAACAACCTGCATAGATGGAAGAGATGAAGTTTATTTTATTGACTCCTGCGGAAATCCTGCAAATATTTATGATGCTTCAAAAATAAATGATAAATCTTACTGGAAAGAAATTTTAGACAAAAGCGAAAGCTGCAGTTATGGACAGAGCAATGCTGATTCAAAATCCTGCGGAAACTGTGATTATTATTTAGGAAGTTATTGCAGGCAAGCCACTACTACTAATAGGGCAACTTATGGAGATAATATTTGCAAAGATTTAAACTGCTATGGCACAAGCGACGGAAAAGATCATTTCCATGGAGAAACCTGGTGTTCATATGATGGAACAGTTGGAGAAGGAAAAGATGCTGTTGGTTCAAGACATTTCAGGCATGTTTGTGTTAATGGTGAGGAATTAATCGAGGCTTGCGCTGATTTTAGAAATGAAGTTTGCTATGAAGATTCAATTACAACTACTTCAGGACCTTTTTCACAAGCTGGTTGCAGAGTTAACAGATGGCAGGAGTGTGTTTTGCAAACCAAACAAAGTGATTGCGAGAACACAGACAAAAGAGATTGTTTCTGGAAACCTGGATTTGTATTTACAGATATAAATGCTGTTCAATCAGGAGGAGTTCAGACTCAAAGCACATTTAATCAAGGCGGAACAGGAACAACATTTCAACAAGGAGGAGCAGGAACAGGAGGATT
>CAZWEB010000045.1:0-2602 GCA_964632115.1 Candidatus Woesearchaeota archaeon | reverse complement strand
ATGCTCTTTTCGGAGGAGATGATTCTAAATCAACAACACCTGAAGAAACAGATACAGGCATTGTCAAGGGTGGAGGTTTATGTGTTCCTGATTTTTCACCTGGATTTAATTTCTGGGACTCACAAGAATCTCAATCAATTTGCTCAAGAGGAACTGCACAATGTGTTGTTGAATATGAAAAGAAACTCCTTGGAGGAGAAACATGCATTGAAAATTGCGAGTGTTTAGAAGAAGGCTGGGCGCAGGATATGAATGAAATTTGCGTTGCATTAGGAGATTGTGGAGGTTATGTTAATTATTTAGGAAAATATACAGATGATGGTTATGACTGGCTTGTTGATGGAGCTAATAAAAAAATTGGAGATGCTACATATGGATATTCAACATCTCCGACTGGAAGAGCAATTTCTTTAGGAGGATTAAATGCTCTTGTTGTGGCCCTAGCCAAAGGAGGAAGCTGGATTACTGGAATGGAAATTGTGAATGGATTAACTGAATTTCCTACATTAGATGAATTACTTGCAAATCTAGATAATCCTAAAGATTTATATCTTAGAGATGGAGGCTCATCTCCTGGAAATGCTCCAATAATTACAAGTACCTCCGGGGCTAAAGAATTAGTGAAAAAGGTAGGAGATGGTGGACCAGTTACTCCTGCCCCTGGTGGAAGTTCAATGTTATCTGGTTGGCTTGGAATTAAAGAAACAGGAAAATTTGCAGATACACTTGCTACAGGAGTTCAATGGGCTGCAATTGCCTATGCTGTAGGTTATCTTGTTGGGGGTTTAATTGGATTTGATGCAAATAATCAAAAAGCATTGTCTCTTGCGCTTGCTGCAGGAGCACTTACATGGAAGGCTTTGGCAACATCTACATGGGCTGCTAAAAATTTAGGATGGCTTGGTGCACACCCCCTAATAACTGGAATTGGTGTTGCTGTTGTTGTTTTTCTTTTGATGTACAAAACAGAAAGCAAAGATGTTGTTGTATTTAATTGCAATTCATGGCAGGCGCCAATTGGCGGAGGAGACTGCGAGACATGCAATAAAGATGCAGAGGGAAATCCGTGTTCTCAATATAGATGCAAGAGTCTTGGGCAAGCTTGTGAATTGCTTAATGCTGGAAGTGAAGAAGAAAGATGCACTTGGGTAAATCCAAGAGATGTTAAAAGTCCTGGAATAAGTCCTTGGGAAGATGTTCTAACTCCTGGATATGAATACACCGATGTGAGAATCCGTCCTCCTGGAGATGGAAGTGAACCAGGAAGAATGACAATACAAAAACAGGGTGGAGGATGTGTAAAAGCATGGACTGCTTTGGAATTTGGAATTACAACAATAGGGCCTGATGGAAAAGAAGAGCCTGCTCAGTGCAAATTAGATTATAATCATACAATGAAATTTGATGATATGAGTTTCTGGTTTGGCGAGTCTAATTTATTTAGATACAATCACTCACAGATTATGAATCTACCAAGCCCTGATGCAATAAATGCAGCTGCTCCTGAATTGCAAAACGATGGAACTTATTCATTATATGCAAGATGCCAGGATGCAAATGGAAACCAGAATATCGATGAGTTTGTAATAAGATTCTGCGTTGATAAAGGGCCAGATGTAACTCCTCCAAAAATTGAATCAACAGATATTTTAAATGGAATGCCTGTGCAGTTTGGAATAGATCATACTGATATTGAAGTTTATGTTAATGAACCTGCTGAATGCAAATGGAGCAGACAAGATAAAGCATATAATGAAATGGAAAACCAAATGCAATGCAGCACACAGGTTTGGGAAATGAACAACCAAATGCTTTATACTTGCAGGACAACTCTGACTGGAATTGAAGACAGAAAAGACAATGATTTTTACTTTAGATGCAAAGACCAGCCATGGGCTGCTGAAGGAGATAGAAATGTAAATCAACAGAGTTACAAATTTACATTAAAAGGAACAGAGCCATTAACAATCACAAAGGTTCTGCCAAATGGAACAATTTCTGGCTCAACAACAACTGTTCCTGTAGAACTTTATATTGAAACTGAAAATGGATATAATAATGGAGATGCTATCTGTTATTTTTCAACAACAAACAATGAAGATGACTATCTCAAGTTCTTTGAAACAGAATCTAATATACACAAACAACAACAAGACTTAGTTACTGGAAATTATAAATATTATTTCAAGTGCGTTGATTTAGGCGGAAACACAGACTATAATTCAACTCAATTTAATGTTGAAGTTGATAAAGATTCTCCTGTTATTGCAAGAGTATATGAAGAAGATGATTTATTGAAAATTGTAACAACAGAACCAAGTGACTGCAGTTTTAGCATTCAATCCTGCAATTTCCAGATTGAAGACGGTGCAAATATGCCTTACACAAATCAAAAAGAGCATTTTGCAGAATGGAAAACAGACACAACTTATTATATCAAGTGCACAGATGCTTATGGAAACCAGCCAAATCCAGCAGAATGCTCAATGATTGTAAGGCCTTATAATGTTGCCAGAGATTAATCTAAAAAGAGGTTTTGAAAATGAATTATCTTGCTCTAAAGATAAGGTATTTAAAATAAAAAAACAAATGCAATCAATAA
>CAZWEB010000044.1:0-7713 GCA_964632115.1 Candidatus Woesearchaeota archaeon | reverse complement strand
CAGGTGGAAGGAATATTTCTCTGGGAGATGAAGAAAAAATGAGAAGATTAGACCAGGCAGAAAAAGAGGATAGGGAGTTTGGAGCAAGTCCCACAAAAATTCTTCGTTTTAAACCTGAGGTTTTGAAAGACATCACTATATCAGATTTGCAAAAAATAAAAAATGAGAAAGAAAGAGAAGAGAAGTTATTGATGCTTGAGCAAGAGAGAAAGAAATCTCTTGAAGAAACTCAAAAACTTAAGTTAAGAGAAACAATTTCTAAAGAGATGAAAGATGTGGCACTTGGAAGAAATATTGAAAGAAAACCAGTGTTTGAAACATTGCAGGAAAAAAGACAGCTTTTGAATCAAGCACTCACTAAGGTATCTTTAAAACCTGAAGAAAAGCGCAAAATAGAACTTAGCAACAGAACTCCAACAATTGCAGAATTAGCAGAAAGAAAAAGAGAAAGGGGAGTTGTAAAAGAAAAAGAAGAAGTTGCTGGAAATGAAATTGAAGTTATAGGGGAAAAAAGTATGGGAGATTATAAGAATCTTGATGATACTGATAATATAAAAAAGGCTTTATCTAAGGATGATGATTCTAAGATTGAATGGATTGGGGATGACTAAAAGAAGAAGTAAGACAAATCTGTAAAATTAATAATTACCTATTCTGCTGCTTATTGACATTAAAATCAATTAAATCTATATTAAATTAATAATGAAATTTAGCAAACTATTATTGTTATATCCCTGTTTTTGTTTTAGTAGGTTATGTCAGGTTATAAGTTTGATTTAACAAAACAATAAGCTTTTTAAACACACTTTTTCTAAATAAATCATGGAAACTAATATATTGAAAGATGATAAAAATGAATTAAGTGTTCAAATAGATAATCTTACTATAGTTGAAGTATTAAGGGTTTATTTAAATCAAGATTCAAATGTAAAATTTGCAGCATGGAAAAGAGAACATCCAAGCAAAAATCCTATTTTAACTATCAGAACTAATGGCAAGAGCGCAAAAAAAGCACTGCAGGATGCTGTTTCTGCAATTGAAAAAGAAACTGGGAAACTCGTGGCTGATTTTAAAAAAGCGAAATAAGATATAAAAGCTTATTAATCTGAATTTCTTATAGTGTTTATGCAATCAAAAGATTTTATTAAATTAGCCAGACAGAGCATTGAAAGTGAGTTTTCTGGGAAGCAAGTGCGGGTTCCAAATGATAAGGACTTGCAGGAAAAAAGAGGATGTTTTGTTACACTTACTAAACAAGGCGAATTGCGCGGATGCATTGGGTTTCCATATCCGAGCCTGCCTTTAGGAGAGGCAATTGCTGAAGCTGCGAAAAGTGCTGCTTTTTCAGACCCGAGATTTCCGCAGCTCTCGAAAAAAGAACTTCCTGAAATTAAAGTTGAAATATCAATTTTATCTTTGCCTGAGAAAATTGAGCCTCTCCCTGAAAACATTAAAATTGGAAAAGAGGGTTTAATGTGCAGTTATGAAGGTTTTACAGGATTGCTCTTGCCGCAGGTTGCTGTTGAATATAAATGGAATGCAGAGCAGTTTTTAAGGCAGTTGTGCGCAAAAGCAGGATTGCGACTTGATACTTGGAAAGAACCTGGTTTTAAATTATGGAAATTTTCTGCTGAGATTGTACGTGAATAAATTTAAAAACCTGATTGAATTAATATTAGAATGCAATCCCATCAATCAATAATCATTATTCTTTTTGCAATTTTAAATTTTGTTTTATTTATCAAAGGATACATAGAAACAAGATACAGAAAAAATGCTTTTAAAACAGTTCCATATGTGCTGATTCTTTTTGGAATATTTGTTTGGGGAGATGCTGTTATTATTAGTTTGTTTTTTGTTCTTACTTCAACTCTTTCTCTGATATTAAATGACTGGATTTTGTTTTTGCTTATCTTTTCTGCATTTTGGCTTGTGAGAAGTTTAGGGGAAACTATTTATTATTTTAATCAGCAATTTTCTAAAGTAGTCAGACAGCCACCTAAAAAACTTCCAGGATTTTGGATTTATCAAAATGATTCTATTTGGTTTGCTTATCAGATCTTTGTACAGTGTATAAGTGTCATTACTTTGATTACTACTATTTATTTGGCTCATCTGTGGCTTGGATGAAATTATTAAAGAGAATTGACTATCTCCTGAAAAATAATCAATTTAATCTCTTTAGAAGTTCTGTTCTTATTATTTCTCTTTTTTCTTTAGGTACATAGAACAAGGTTTTTTCAATCATTTTTTCAGAGATAGTAAAAATATAATTAAGCTTAATTACGCTGTCTTTTATTGCTCCTTCTTTTTTACGTAAAGGGATGCCTTTCATTTTTAAATTTGATGTTATTCCGGCTACAACAATATTTCCTAATTCTTCAAAAAGAACTAATGCTGGACGTTTTTTAATTTCAAAAGTATCTGTAAATTGGACTGACGCTAAGATAATCTGTCCAAAATTATATTTTTCCATTATATGCTTTATCCCAAATTTCGTCTTCTTTATTATCCCAAAGTTCTTTCATCTTTGGCTGTTGAATTTTATGTAAGAATTCATCATATTGATTTCTTTCTTTTATTTTTAAGAAAATAAAAAGCATTTTTTCAAGTAATTCATTATAGGTTTGTCTTGGGTGTTCTCTCGCTTCTTTTAGTTTTTGAATTATTTTTTTATCAAGAAGGATTGTTGATTGTTCTGCCATTTTTAATTATATAGTTGATTATATATTAACTATATATCTATGATATATAAACCTTGGTATTCTTGTTTATTTTCTATTACATAAATCCTTATAATTCTTATTTTCTTTGTTTATTTATGCAATCAACAGAAAGAAATAAAATATCTGCAGGAAGTTTTGATTTGAATAAATGGCTTTATGGGGGTTATGATAAAGACATTATAACAACAATCTATGGACCAGCTGGAAGCGGGAAAACAAATCTTTGTTTGCTTGCTGCTGTTTCACAGGCAAAAAAAGGCAGAAAAGTCATTTTTATTGACACAGAAGGGGGATTTTCTGTTGAACGAGTTAGGCAGATTGCTGGAGATTCTGGAAGTGCAAGTAGCGGCGATGAAATCGGAAAAGTCCTTGAAAATATTATTCTTCTGAAGCCGACTAATTTTGAAGAGCAAGAACAGGCATTTTCAAGTTTATTAAAAGAAATTAAAGAAAAAGGAAGTTCAATTTCCCTGATAATTGTTGATGGCATGACAATGCTTTATCGTTTGAAACTTGCTGAAGCGAGAGAGCAGAACCAAGATTCTGCAACTCCTATGGATAATATTCAAGGTATAAATTCAAAGTTAGCAAGGCAAATGCGAATTCTTGCTGAAATAGCCCGCAAGAGAGAAATTCCAGTTATTATTACAAATCAAGTATATAGCCAGTTTCTTACTGATGAAGATTTCAGGGCTGGAAAAGAACGAAGAAATTTAATGGTCGGTGGAGATATTTTAAAATACTGGAGCAAATGCATAATCGAGCTGAAGCATGAAAATGGGAAACGAGTTGCTTTGCTGCAGAAACACCGCTCGCTTAGAGAAAAAGAGATTGATTTTATAATAACAAATGAAGGAATAAAGAAAAGAGGATGGATTTAATTAGGGTAATTGCCTCTGTATTTTGGTCTTATTGCCATGATTATGTTTTCGTCTCTTATTCTTTCTTTTCTTATTGCTTCAGCCATTTCATATGCCTTATTGCGCATTCTTAATATTACTTGGTTGAGTTTATCTTGTTCCTCTTTTGTTCTGTGTTTTGGAGCATAATAAACTCTTGCTTCTAGTTTTGGCATGATTAATTAAGAATTTGAAAGTATTTAAAATTAATTATATCCTGGGGTATAGATTTATTTTTAAACCTTAGTACATTAGATATAATATGGAAAGTTGGCGGGATGAAATAATTAAAAATTTAAAAAAAGCAGGATTGCCTTTGAGAAAGCGAACTGCTGAAGAAATAAGGCAATTGAATATTAGGATTTATCAAGATAGTTTGCGTTTACCTAAATGTTTTGCTGCTTCATGTGATGCTCCTTATTATATAAAGGCTTATGAAATGATGACTGGCAGAGAAATTTTAGCTTCTGAAAAGAAATTTTATGAAGTAGCAGAAAAAGAATTTTCTGATTATCGTGAAAAACACAGATATTTTAAAGAAGAATCAAGAAAGACAAGAATTGTTGCACGAGTTTCTGATTAAATTAAATTTATTCTTTTTTAGAAGGTATAAATCTTCCGAGAGTTTCTCTTCGGCCACCAATGACATTGTTGTAAGGAACACCACCTTTAACATATCCAACACATCTATTAGGACCTCCAAATACCGGCTCATAAACAGTTCCATTTATTACAATTAATCCTCTTTTACTTTTGCCTCCTAAAACCAGCTCTTCAACATAACCATCTACAGAATTGCCTTTTTCTGCCATATTAATTTAAGGGAAAATTAGTTAATAAATATTATTATCCTGGAGAACTATTATTTTAATCCTGATGAATTACCAATACCATAACTCTAATATTTTGAATTTTCAATTACTAAACCTTTTATTGTTAGTATTTGTTTGAACTTTTTTGCATTTTTTATTTAGTAGTGCCTCTGTTTTTAAGATTGAATATTTTTATCTGTTTCTTCTTCTTTTAATAATTGCTCTTTTTTTTCTTTCGCCTTTTCAGCCTTCTCGCGCCATTCTTTGTTTGTTGGGCAGTCAGGATTAAAGCAAAACTTCCATGGGCGCTTGGCTTTTCTTATTGCAAGCATAAGGGGAAAACCACACTCTTTGCATATCTCTTGCTGTTCCTCTGATTTGTTTTCCTCTGTTTTTGTGTTTTCTCCTGAAACTTCTATTTTAATTTTTGCTGGTTTTATCAGTGAGTTTGGGGGCAGGGAGAAAGTTGTTCTGCATTTTGGATATGCATTGCAAGCAACAAAATATCTTTTGCTTGCACGATTATATAAAATTCTTAGGAACCCCTCGCCACATTTTGGGCATTTTTGAAGCAGATTGTTCTCTCTTTCTTCTTTTCTTATTTCTTGTATTGAACCCATAAGCTCTTTTCCTATTTTTTTCTCGTTTTTGCGGAAATGCTTCTCAATTTGCAGGAGATTGGATTTTGCATTTTCTAAAACTTTTTCTGATTTTTTATCTAAATCTTTTTTTGATTCTTGTAGGCTCTGCATTTGTTTTTCAAATTCTCTTGTCAGAGCCTCATCAATAATTATTGGTGAATTTTTTTTAAGAGAATCTATTAAAGAGACCCCTAGAAGAGTGGCTTGAATTGATTTTTCTTTTATATAACCTCTGTCATAAAGAGTTTCTAAGATACTTGACCTAGTTGCCTTGGTTCCAAGGTTTCTTTTTTCCATTTCTCTTACTATTGAGGCCGGAGAGTATCTTCTTGGTGGTTGGGTTTGTCTTTCTTCTGTTCTTATTTCTTTTATATCTACTGGGCCGTTTATTTTTGGAAGGGCTCGCTCCTGCAATTTAGCAGGATAAACATTCATCCAGCCTTTTTCTTGGATATTCTGCCCTTTTGCTATGAACTTTAGAGAGTCAACTAGAACTTCTATTTTTCTATTGTCAACTATTGCATCTTCGCAAAAACATGAGATAAATCTTTTTAAAATAAGCTCATAAACTTTTTTTTCTTCACCACTTAGAGTTTTAAATTCGCCTGTTGGATATATTGATGGATGAGCCGGGTCGCTTTTCTTTCCTTCAACTGGCTTTGCTCTTGTTGCATAATTAGTTAATTTTGTGTGTTCTCCTAGTTTTTTCAAAATATCTTTATAAGCGATGCTTGGAGGAAGTTTTTGGCTAGAGGTTCTTGGATAAGAGATAAGCCCTGCAAGATAAAGTCCTTGTGCTGCTTGCAAGGTTCTTGAAGGAGTTATTTTATGAAATGCATATATTTCTGTCTGGAGGGTTGTTAAATCAAAAGGAGCCGGAGGAGGAATTTTCTGCTGGGAATCTATTGTAGTTGCATTGGCTTGTTTGCCTTTTAGGGTTTTGAATTTTGCAAGTTCTGTTTTTTTTGTAATATCTTTGGGATATTTTACTTCTACCTTTTGTTTATTTAAATCCTGGACAAGAAGAAAAATCTGCCAGAATGGTTCTGGCTTAAATTTTTGTATTTCTTTTTCTTTTTCAACAATAAGATGGAGTGTAGGGCCTTGGACTCTTCCAACAGACATTATCTTGAATGCTCCTGTTGTTTTTATTGCTTCCATTAATGCTCTTGAGAGATTTATACCATAAAGCCAATCAAGTTTATGCCTTGTTTCTCCTGCATATGCTTGTCCAAAATCAATGTTTTTCATTAAATGCTCGTATGAATCTTTTAACTCTGTTGAAGTTAGTGTTGAGAATTTCATTCTTTTTGCATGTTTGTCAGAATCTTTTTTACATAAGAAACGCAAAACATTCCATCCAATTACTTCGCCTTCTATGTCATAGTCTGTTGCTAAAATAAATTCATCTGCCTGCTTGCATAATTTACTTAGTGTCTGGTAATATTTTCTGCTCCAGTCTTGTTTTTTTACTTCTGAGTTTGGAACCCAGTTAATATTAAAAATAGGCCAACCCTTTTGTCCTTCTGATTGTTTTAATGTGAATAAATGCCCTACTGCGCAGCCGATAATTATTTTTTTATCTGGCTTGTTTATTTCATAATAAGAGACTCCATTGAGATTCTTCTGAGTTGCATCTCCTAAAGCAGAGGCTATTTTTGCAGCAGCCGCTGGTTTTTCTGTTATAATTATCTCTGTTTTTTTGCTGGATTTTACTGCTGCTCTTTTTGGTTTTTCAATAATTTTTGTTCTTGGCATGCTTAACTTAAAAAGAAGGTATATAAAAATGTTTTTAATATTCTCTTTAGAATGCCATTGCTTTGTTAAAATAGCGGGACTTTTGCCAAATTGATAGAGGCCATTATCTACAAAAGTCCCGAGAATATAACAATACTGAATGCCATAATTATTAAAAACCCTCTTTTCTTTGATGAATCATGTCAGATGGAATAAGTGACTCAGCAAGAGACTCGGCAAGAGCAATAGAATATCATAATTATCTAAAAAACCTTTTTGATTATTTGAAAAATCCTTCTAAAGCAAATTACAAAGAAGTTGAAAAAGCAGCTGGACAAACAGATAGTGTTCGAGGAGGTTATCGGGGCGGAAGAACTTCTTTAACTGAAAAATTCAAGGAAAAAGTGGGGAAACTTAGAAAAGGAGATAGAAGAACTTGGGCGAGATTATTAGATTCTTTAGGAGATAGTGAGATTTATGGAAGATTTAAGGAAATTTCTCCATTTAAAGGGAAACTTTTGTTAAAAGTAGATTATGGTTCTCGCTTTGTGAATATGAAATCTCAGGATATTGATAAACTTTTAAGAAGAAAGGATTTTAGAACATATGATGCTGATGATTATTTAATTGCTTTGGATATCTCAGGAGATGAAAAAGTTGATGTAGAATGGCTTAGATGCGGGATATCTGGACAAAATTCTCCGAGAAATGCTAAAGGAAGAAAAAGAAAATAGAATTTTAGATTAGGATTTTAGTTTTCAGATTTCGATAATCTTGCCTTTTCTGCCGACATTGATTACTCGGGTTTTTCCAACTTTTTCTTCTGCACCTTCAAGTTCGTGGATATGCCCTGAGATAAACAAATCAGGTTGGAATTTGTCTATTGCTTTTCTTATTC
>CAZWEB010000043.1:0-7742 GCA_964632115.1 Candidatus Woesearchaeota archaeon | reverse complement strand
TGGTACTCGTCAAGAAACTGAATTTCATCTTCACTCAAGTTGAGCTGTTTTCTTGCTTGTTTATCCAAGGTGAATGGTATAAGAAAAAAATCTTTCATTGCTCTTTTCTTACTCATATGCGTGAATTTTGCATATTTTGCAGCAATTGTTTTCTTTTTTGCATATTTTTGGTTTTGCATCCAGATTTTCAATATTCTTTTTGGGCGCTGATAAATTGTAAATTCTGATAAGGAACGAGATTTCTTGCTTGCAAAAGAAACTCCTGCTGAAAGGAAGAAATTTTCATAGACTAAAAAACGCCAGTGTTGCTGCCTGTAAATCCTGCCCCTGAATACATCTGCCACTGCCAGAGCATCATAGGCTTTTGCAATTGCCTCTGGCTCGTTTTTATATTCATAGGGTATGTTTTCTTCTATCCAGAGAAAAATATCATCTATGGGCATGTCTACATTCTCATAGGCATTAATTAAATTCGGGTCTGACTTGTTCTTGAAAACATTTTTCATTACATTGAAAATATCTTCTTCTTTTTCTCTTTCATGTATGTCTTCTACTGAAATTCCTGAAAGATCGTCTTTATTTAGAGTTAAAATTGTCTGCAAGTCATTCAGGGCTGCTCGGACATCTCCTCTTGATTTTGCAGCAATTGTTTTCAGAATATTTTCTGAAATCCCCCTATTTTCTTTTTTTATGATATTCTGAAGAATTATTAAAATTTCCCAGTATTTGAGTTCTTTTAATTTGACTATCTCGCATTTTCTTCTCAAAAGATTAAATTTTTGCTGCCAGATATTATTTACTGTTATGATAATTGGAAAAGAAGTTTTTTCAATCAGGGCAATGAGTTCAACAAGTCCGCCTCTGTCGCTGGAAGTAACTCCATCTACTTCATCAACTAAGATGACTTTTCCTTTTTTTGCAAATAATGTGCTCTGCTCTGTTGCAGGTTTTAGCACTTGTTCAAGGGAAGCTCGATTTCTTAAATCAGAAGCATTTAATTCAAACAACTCAAAATCCATTTCTTTGGCAAGTGCATAGGCCAGAGAGGTTTTTCCGGTTCCTGCAGGGCCGTGTAGAATCAGGGCTTTTTTATGCGGGAAATTTTTAAAGAAGATTCTAAGGGTGCTTATTGCAGAATCCTGCCCTTTTATATCTGCAAAACAAATTGCCCTGTATTTTTCACATAAGGGTATCATTTTCATTTAGTCATTTTACTTCTTTTTTCTTTAGTAAGGTTTAGAAGATTTGATTTATAAAATTATATGTGATTTTGTATATACTCACTGGAGAAACTATAAAAAGATTTATAAATAAACATTTATCTGAGATATTATTGATTAAGAGGTTTGAATGCAAAACCCGGGGTTTTGAGATGATAGGAATAGAATGACACTGGATAACTTAACAAATGAGACTTATGAAACAAATAGAGGCAGAAACTCAGAAGCTGCTGTGTTGCCTGTAAATTCTCCTTATTTTGAACTTGTTGAAAAAATTGAAAATAGTTTAAGACCTTTAGAATCAGCATTACTTCCAATAAAAGTTGGTTTGTTATTGGTTCCTATTTTTGGATTTGCTGCTTATCTTGGTGGGAGGTTTTTGACAAATGCTATTTCTGGAAGAAATGAAGATGGGCAGAAATTATCTATTAAAGAGATGTTAAGTTATGGTACTGTTGGAGCAGGACTTTTGGTAGTTGATATTTCTTTAGCATACACAGTACTGGAAAGTTCAATTAATGCTCTTTAAGATAGAATAATAAAATTTATTGATGATTTTTGCCGGATTTACATCTTCCCTATGCCAGCAAGAACAAAACTTGCTAATAGAGATTCAAGCTGTATAAACTCATCACTTCCTTCTACAAGACGAAATTCAACATCTCCTGTTTTTTCAGTGAGTCTTACTTTAATGTCATTTTCAATAGGCAGATTCCAGATTTCTTTTTGTATTGCTTTTATTGTATCTTGTCCTGAAATTGATTCTTTTAGCATTACATCAAGAAGTTTTTCTTTTGCTTTTAAAAAATCTCCAGATAGAGCATATTCTAAAACAATTTTTATGTCTGCTGGGCGGGCGCTTGAAGAGAGAGTATTAACAAGTTCTTCTGTGATGTTTGGTGAGATGCTTGCAGTAGACTGGAGAAGATTAATAGCTTTTCTGCAGTCACCTTCACTTGATTCATATAATGCAATTAAACCAGGTTCGCTTATTGATAAATTTTCTTTTTCTGCAACTTCTTTTAATTTTTTAAAAATATCTTTTCTTTCCAGGAGTTTGAAACGAAAAATAGCGCGCCTGCTTTGTATAGGGTCTATGATTTTGCTTGAATAATTGCACGAAAGTATAAATCTACAAGTAGCTGTGAAATTTTCCATTGTTCTTCTCAGAGCTTGTTGAGCTTCTCTTGTCAGAGCATCTGCTTCATCTAAGAAAATAACTTTAAATGGAACCTGCCCTAATGATTTTGTCCTTGCAAAATTTTTAACTTCTTGTCTTACAACATCTATTCCACGAGCATCACTTGCATTAAGTTCAAGATAATTTTCTTTCCATGTAGTTCCAAACAAATCTTTTACAATAATCAACGCCAGAGAAGATTTTCCTGTTCCGGCAGGACCTGCAAACATCAAATGAGGTAGGTTCATTGATTTTGTTAAGTTTTGCACTCTTTTGACAATTTCATCCTGCCCAAGCAATTCAGGAAATGCTTTTGGGCGGTATTTTTCTGTCCAAATTGTTGTTGCGTCTGACATCTTTATTTTATATTTTATTTAGTTCTGATGAATTAATAATACTATAATGATAATATTTTGAATTTTTAATTATTAAATTCTTTCTTGCAGGTTTTGTAAGTTGGTTTTGCATTTTTATTTACGAGTTGATATGACTTAGGGGTGATTTATTTTATATTTTATTTGGTTTTAACATGTTTAATTGAATGTCATTTAATTTACACGCCTTTATTTGACTGATAATATTGTAAGGTTCTTATTTACTTGTTGATAAATTTTTTATCCTCATTTTATTGAGATTTAAAATTCATGAGGTGTTTTAAAGATTGTTATTCTGAGGTATATAAATTAAATATTTGAAAGAGATGGGCATCAAAATACTTAAATAATGATTTGTATTAAATAAACAATGAAAAAGGTGATATTATTTTTGATTTTCCTAGTGCTCATTTCATCTGCATTTGTTTCTGCATCAGATGAAATCTATAAAGGGAACTGCAATAAACAAATAAATAGTTTTAATCAACTTGGAAGCACGGAGCTTTCTTATTTAATTGAATTTGATTTTGTTAAAGATGCTGAGACAGGATACTGGGTTGGCACGAGCAATTATAGGTGGATGGATACTCAAGAGCATTATTACTGCAAGCCTCCTTTCTGGAGTTTAAGTTCTTGCAGTTGTTTTAATGAGGAATTTGACAAATTAGTTGAAAAGACAGTTACCTGCACAAAAGAAGGTAATTGTTTAGAGTGTGAAAAAATAAAGAAAAGCTGTTGTTCTGATTCAGATACTTGTAATTATGAAGAAAATGGATATGTTTTTGACGGAGAATTTTATGAGAAATGTGAGAATACAATTGGGCAGACTGGTTATGGGGTTTATCTGCCTGAATTAAATGATTTTCAGAGAGTTAATAATTATTGCGATGGTGCTGAAGAAACATGTGATGGGCAGACAATTACCTGTTCCAATAATTATTATGATGAATGGCAAAATCAGTATGATAGCTCAAAAACAGATACCTGGAGTGAGTCTTGTTCAATTTCAACAGGTGTTTCCTGCGAAAAGGAAAACACTCCTCCAAAAATCCAGGGATCTCCGAAAGCAATTTATATTAAAGAGTTGGGGAACACTATCTCTTTATTAGAAAGTAATTCTAAAGGAAAGATTAAGATAAATTCTGTAGTTTATGACAGGCCAGAGATTTCAGATAAAGAGACAGGAATTTCAAATTTAAAACTTCAGATTGGAAGCAGTAAGATAACTTCCCTTGCAAGTTCAGTTAATTTTAATTCAGCAGATATTGGGATTAATTTTAAAGAACTTCCAAAATTAGATAAGTTTTATTTGAAGGTAAGCGACGATGGAAAAACAGGAACTGGCGAGGCTAACGGAGAGGAAAAATCTGATGAAATGCAGACACAGGTTTACTGGTGTCCTGAAAAACTAAACTTAAAAGGGGCTTATGATGTGAGGATTTCTGCTAAAAGAGATATTTGGAAGTATATTTTTCGGGTTTATATTGAAGATGAATTAATGTTTGAGAGAATGTATAAAGAACTTTCAAGTAATCTTGATTTTAGCAAAGGTGGAGAGTATCCTTCAGGAACGTTTAGTGTGCATATGATTAATGAAATTAGGCATGGTTTATCCATGGAGGGGTCAAGACCAACAATTGAGGCAGGGAGGTCCAGAGGACTGAAAGATATTCAAAGAAAATTAGAAGGAAAATTAGGATTTAAGATTTCAGAGGAAATTGCAAAATGGGGTTGTGCTGAAGGATTTTGGAAAGAGCATAATTTTGATGAAACCGGAAACAATTCAGATAAAGAAGAAGCTTGCGAAATGTATGAATCTGAAAAATTTGATTATAAATTTACTTATGATTTTGATTCACAGAAACTAATTCTTATAGGGATTATTGGAAATACAAAAAAAACAGCAGAATCAAATTTTCCAAGAGAAAAATTTAATGATTTTTTAGAGATTATTGAAGCAGATATTGTAGATGCAGTTAATCTTGAGTTAACTCCTAATACGAAAGTTAAGATAGCTGAGACTGAGTATAATCTTGGAAAAAATTGGTTAGGAATAACCGGGGGACGCAATGTGACAAGTGGTTATCTTGAAAATGACTGGCATAATAAAGATGTAAATGGAATGTTAAAACCTTCTGAAGTTGCAGAAAAAGTAAGAAATTGCCTTGAAATGAAAAAACCAGAAACAGCAAAAGTAAATACAGAAGAAAATACAATAACAACAAAAGGATTGAAGTCATATTATTATATTCAGGAGCCGTTTTCTCAGTCAATTGAAGGGTATGCAATAAAAATTTCTTTTGATAAGGATTTTAGCGAGCCTATTGAAAAGATATTTTATTATGATGAGTCTAAATTTAATGATGAAAAAGCTATTGCTTTGTATAGGTATGATGATGGAGAGATAGATGCAAAATGCACCGCTTGGAATGTCTGGTGCAATGGGGCAGATATAACTCAGGATAGCAAGATAGATTCAAATGATTATGATATAATTGACAAATGGTATTTATTTCATAAAGATGAAACTAATCCTTGCTCAATAGAAAATAACTGGTGCAATGGTTCAGATATAAACAGAGATAGAAAAATAGACTCTAATGATTATGATATTATTGATTCTGCAGTTATTTTTTATAAAGGGAATTGCAATATCAGTGTCATTTATGAAGACAATATTCCTATTGATAATTTCGGAGGGACTTTTAGCATAGGAAGTGTTGATGTTATTATTCCTGAAAATGCTGTTAGCCAAGAAGGGGTTTTGAGTATTCAGGAAGTTAGTATTAGTGATTGTTTTAAAGAGAAGACTGTTTCTTTGGAACCTGAAAAAGAGGGTGTTAAGAGTGTAATTGAAGAAGTCAGGAGATGGTATCATGGAGAGGTTGGAGTAAAATTAGTTATTGAAGCAATAAGAATTTGGAGAGGAAACTAATCTTAGTTTTTTGCATAAAATTTAATTGGTTTAGTTCTATAGACTAATAACTTCCTAAAGAGAATATTTTGAATTAACAATTTTTCTTTAATATTATTTGTTTGAATTGTTTTTTATCTTTATTGGTTGTTTGGTTTTAGATAAGAGTAGCTTATTTTTCTTGAGGAGAAAATTTAGGAAGTCTATTTAGAATAATTTCGTATCCTTTTTCTTCATTCCATCTTGCTGTATAAACATACTCTCCTGTTGATTTGTTAACTATTGTTGCTATCACTAATTTTCCATCTTTTCCATAGTGTTCTCTTCTTTCGAAATCTGCTAACTTAGGATGTTCATATCTAATAGTTCTTAGGCGAAGTCTTCCATCTTCATCTGTTTTATCTACTCCAGATAGATTTACCTTATCTCTTAGGATATACTTTCCAGTGTTTGTAGAAAGTGAATTTAACAAAGGATAGAGTTTATCAAATTCTTCATCAGTATAAAATGTTTCTCCGTCTAGAATTTCTGCTTTAAAATTCCGGTTATTAGGTTCATATTCAAGAACAAGTGCTCCTGAATTAAAGCTTTTTGATATTCTTTGATTAATATTTCCCGATGGAGTTTTTTGCACATCTAATCTTCCATCTCTATTGAGGTCTATACTGTTTATTGGTAACCTAGTATATTTGCTTTTGTCTCCTTTTGAACTTTGTATTGTCTCGTATGTTGCTGAGCATACTGGGAAGTTTTTAGGAGTAGGTTTAGAAGACTCACATCCTGAATTTATAATTGAAGCTAAACCTCCAAGTCCTAGAATTCCTAAAACTGCTAATCTTCCAGTTAATCCTTTTAATATTCTCATGTTATTTAGAATTTATTTCTCTTTTTAAATCTTTCTATATGTTGTTACTTAATAATAGTATACTCTATGGATTTATTAAAAATTTTTACAGCAAAGATTTTTTAAATGCTTTTATCATATAATAATCATGAGAAAAAAAGAGATAATTTTGATTTGGGTGATTCTAGCGATTCTGGTGATTATTGCTATTGCAATGTTTTTTATAATTAGATATACTGGTTTTGTATCAGTTGATTATGAAACTTCATTAGTAAGATATGCCTCAGATGCCACGCGTAGAGGTTCTAATTTAACTCAAGTGTATGTTCGCATTTCTGTATATTCTACTGATAGTTCTTTAGGCATTTCTGAGAAGATTCCTGAGGGATTTATAGTATCCTCTTTTTCACGTGAAGGAGTATTAACTGGAGATAGGATTGAGTGGCTTATTGTTCCTGGAAGAAATACTGCAGTCACCTATACTCTTGAGCCTATGGATGATATTAAAACATTAAGTTTTTCAGGAGAGTGGTATAGTGATACAGGAGAAGGAGCAATTTCTGGAAGTTCTTCCTTGACTATATAATAATTTTTTTAGAATATTTAAAATTAAATTAATAATAAATTAAGAACTAATTTTATTTGCTTCTGGCTCTATGCATTCTTCTCTTGCGCTTTTCTCTTCTAAGTCTTTTTCTCTGCCATTTCCAGCGCATCTGGCGCTTTTTTTTCCATCGTCTAGAACTTCTCTTCATAAAGAATTGAGAAAAATGGTGTTTTTAAATGTTGTTGTTTAATTCTTGATTTAGTTAAAAATTAACCATCTTTGGAGGCTCTCTTGACTGGAACATTTCAATCCACAATTCAACTTTATATATTTCTCCTGCTTTTCTAAAATTTTCAACATCTTCAAACTGCTTGTTTAGTTCGTGAGATTTACATGCAGGTGGGCAGTCTATGCATTTATTTTTTTTAATCCAATTAAGAAGATTTCTTCTTTCTCCCCCATTATGAATTTCTAATAATCCTGATTTAGTTAAATCTCCAATTTCATAATTAGGATTAATATTTCTGTCACAGCAAAGATACATTTTCCCGCTTGGGGCAAGTTCTGCATAGGGGCCAGTGCCTCTGCATTCTGTATAATTTTTAACATTTTGCATTAATGCTTTAAATCTTGAACGTATATTTGAAACATCTATCCCAGTAT
>CAZWEB010000042.1:0-7953 GCA_964632115.1 Candidatus Woesearchaeota archaeon | reverse complement strand
TAAAATAGCCCCGCCAGGATTCGAACCTGGGTCCCAGCCTTTCTCTCGAAAGTCCAAAGGGCTAGATCCTTGACCACTAGACTACAGGGCTATTAGAAATCAAACAAATTCAAGATTTATAAGGGTTTTGATAGATGTTTAGTGCTTATATCTTCCTCTTGCTTCAACCTTTTTTAATTGTTCGAGAATTTTTATTTTATCTTTTGAGTTGTATGCTTTTATAAATACCTGGAATAATTTTTCCCAGTTTTGAAAATGTTTTGCCTCCAGAGCTTGCTTGATAAGATGAAGGTCAACTGCTTTGTCTTCAATTCTTTTTGAGTGGAAACCAAGTCCGAAGTCGATGATAAATACTTTGTTTTCTTTTTTATCTTGGACTAGAATCATGTTGCTTGTGGTTAAATCTCCATGAATTATATCATTGTCGTGCAATTTGGCTGTTTCTTTTCCAACAATTTCCATAACTTCAAATTTATTGCTTAGGTTGTCGAGATGCTCGCTGAGTTTTTTCCCTTTTATAAAAGGCATTTTTATTTTTGAGAAATCCAAGTCAGGAACAAAAAATGGCTTCGGACAGTTAATTATTTCAGAAGCTTTTGTGAGAATTTTTGCTTCTGATTTTGTTCTTGATTTTATTATTTTCCTGTCAAGTTCTGGATTTCTGTATCCCTTTGATACTCTGTTTTTAATCACAAATTTTTCAGTTTTGTAAATTACTGCTTCTGCGCCGCGGGCGATGATTTGAGGTTGTGATTGTTTTATCATCTTCTTTCAAGAATAATTTAATTTACTTAATCTTGATGAATTAACAATACCATAACTATAATACTTTGAATTTCTAATTAGAAAATTATTTTTTATTAACATGTGGTTGAATTGTGTCAACATTTTGTTTTTTGTTTAGCAGTACCTTTATTTTATAGAGGGTGATTCATCTTATAATCTTATTTTTTTTCCAAACTTCTTGGCTAGTTTCTGAAGTTGTTTTTGCGAGAGTCCCTGAGAGAGGTCGTCAGGCATTCCTCCTTGGGAAAATTCTTTGAGAAGTTTATATTGTTTTAAGAGCTGCCTTATATCTCCTGAATTTGTGCCAGAGCCTTTTGCTATTCTTGAAATTCTTGATGTTTGTTTTTCAAGAATTTCTGGATTTTCTATTTCCTCTTCTGTCATGCTGTTGATTGCATGCTGCCATTTTTTTAATTTATCTTCCTGATTTCCAAAAATATTTTCAGGAAGTTTTGATTTTCCAACAAGAGCACCAAGTCCTGGGACCATTTCAGCTATTTTGCTTAATGAGCCTATTGAACCCATTGATTTGAGTTGTTCCTGCAAATCTCTTAAGGTGAATTTTCCCTCTTCTAGTTTTTTTTGCAAGGCTTTTTGTTTTTTTTCATCAATGTCTGTTGCTGTTTTTACTTTTTCCACAAGAGACTCTAGATCTCCTAAACCAAGAATTCTTGAAATAAAAGAAGAAGGATTAAATGTTTCAATATCTTGGGCATTCTCGCCTGTTCCTATAAAAAAAACAGGAGCTTTTGTTTCAGAACATGCTGTCAGGGCTCCACCGCCTTTTGCACTTGAATCCATCCTTGTTATAATTACTCCATTGATATTTAGGGCTTGTTGAAATTCAGAAGCAAGTTTTTTTGCTGCTTGTCCAATATCTGCTGCAATAACTAGGATGATATAGTCTGGGGCAATTTCTTTACCGAGTGTTTTAATTTCTTCTATCAAAGGTTTATCAAGGGTATGGCGTCCTGCTGTGTCTATTAACACTAAATCATAATCTTCTAATTGTTTTTCATATTTTTTGTAAATCTTTAGTGGATTTTTTTCTTGTTTATCTATGAATGTTGGAATTTTAATTTTTTTCCCAAGCTGCTCGAGTTGTTCTGGGGCAGCAGGACGATGAACATCCAAGCCAAGCATTGCTGGTTTTTTCCCCCGTTTGCTGTAATATGTTGCAAGTTTTGAAATTGTTGTTGTTTTTCCACTTCCATATAAACCAAGAAGCATGATTTTTGTTTGTTTTTTTTCAAGAACAATCTCTTTTTTCTCTCCACCAAGCATTTGAAGCAACTCATCATGGAGAAGCTTGATTAAATGCTCTTTTCTATCAATTCCCTTTCCTTTTATTTTCTCTTCAGAGGCAGCTTGTTTTATTTTCTCGCTTAGCTCTTGAACAAGTGAAACATTAACATCTGCCTGTATCAATGCTCTTTGCAAGTCTTTTACAATTGATTCAATTGTTTTTTTGTCAAGAAAGATACTTCCAGTTATCTTATCAAATGCTTTTTTTAATGTACTCCCTAATGAATCTAGCATAATACAATAAGATATTTGGGGTTTTTATAACTATTTCTCCAGGAATAGCAATAATTAAATATTCTCTTTTCTTTGTTTTATGATGGAAAAAAGAGGGGTTTCAACAATCATAACTGTTGTTTTGTTAATTTTAATCAGTATCACTGCTATTTCTGTAGTTTATATAGTTGTTAAAGGAGTTATTATTAATTCAAAAGAAAATGTTGAACAAGAAGTCACTTGTTTGACTGAAGTTGATTTGGAAATAATCTCAAGCTGCTATCAGGTAAATTTAGCAAATCCTGGAAGTGGAGAGATACTGAAGTTTACAGTTTCTAATAAAAATAATGTGAATTATGGTCCTGATTTTTTCCTGCTTAGAGTCAAAAGAACAGAAGAAAATTTTGTAGAAATTCCAACTTCTTCTAATTCTGAACTTAAGGCAATGGAAACAAACGAGTTTTTTATTACTGTTGATAGGGCTAATAAAATAGGAGAAGCAGTATTTATACCCAAGTTAGAAGAAAATGGAAAAGAGTGTTATGCTCAGGGAATTAGTTTTAATCCAACTGAATGTTAACTGTTGAGGATAATAAAACTTATAAGTTTGAGATATATCTATTATCATGGAAAAAAGAGGCAGAAAAGCACAAGCTGCTTTAGAATATCTTCTTGTTCATGGATGGGCAATATTTGCAATAATCTTAGTTATTGGAATCTTAATTTTAATTTTTTCAGTTAATCAGAATTATGTTGCTTCTTTTTTTAATTCAGCAAATCAGCAGAGAGAGATTATTTCAGGAAAAGCAATTTTAAGTTCAGAACTTGTTGAGATTCCTTCTCAAGTTTTGCAGAATTCTAATTTACAAGTTTCAATAAATCCAAAAAGCCAGGGGATTTACAAATTTGCTTATGTTTATGATTCTGAAGATAATTTGAAACAAGTTTTTTCATTTGATTGCGATGATATTTGCAAGGAGAAAAAAGAAACTCAAGTTTTTATTAATGACTCGTATCTTGGAAATTATTATGTTGCTGTTTTTGATTATGATTCTGATTCTTATGTAAAAAAAGATTTTAAGGTTGTTTCTGAAGGAGAAATAATTAAAGATTGTGTTTTGAAGAGAGCTTATTGGGAAAAAGAAGAAGCAGGAGAAAATGAACAAGTTAATTTAATCCTGGAGAGCGAAAATTGCGAGGGAAAGACAGCTGTTTTTTCAATTTACAGAAACGACTGGATTTTTGATAATTTTATTGAGAATATTTCTGTTGTGCTTGATTCAGAAAAAACAATTGCAACATGGAAAGCTGAATTTTTAAATTTATTATTTGGAAATCCTGAATATTATTTTAAAGTGAAAGTTAATCCTGAGATTGCAAGTGAGAATGAGCTTGTTGTTTTAGAAAAAGTTAGGAACTATGTATCGGGAGAAGTGATTATTAAGCTAAAAGATGATGAAGAGCTTCTGACAATTATTAACAGTGATACATACTCTATTAAAAAATCAAAATATGAAGATAAAATTTCTAAGTTAAAATCAAAGTACAGACTAATGGATGAAAAACCTCTGTTTGAAGAGCTACATGCACAAATACAAAATGAGAATCTTATACTAAATGAGCCTAATTTAAATAAAAGGAATATCACCAAGCAACAGAGTAAAATTAAACATGCGGAGAAGCTTCTCCCAATTTATAGATTTAAGACAGACAGAGATGTGAAAAGTATTCTGAATGAATTAAATCAAGATCCGGATATTGAATATGCAGAGCCAAATTATATTGCCACACTTGCCCTTGTTCCAGATGATTCTAACTATTCTGTGCAATGGCCTCTGAATAATAGGGGGCAAAATTATCCCACTTTAGCAGGCAGTTTATACGGCACGCCTGATTCAGATATTGATGCACCGGAAGCCTGGGATATTCATACAGGAAGCCCTGAAATAATTGTTGCTGTTCTTGATACTGGTGTAGACTATACTCATCCTGATATTGCTGCAAACATGTGGGTAAATCAAGATGAAATTCCCGGGAATGGGCTAGATGATGACATGAATGGTTATACAGATGATATTTATGGCTATGATTTTGACACCCTTGATCAACAGCGCAGGGACCCTGATCCGATGGATAGCAATGGGCATGGCACACATTGCGCAGGCATTGTTGCTGCAAAAGGCAATAATAATCTGGATATAACTGGAGTGTCCTGGAACTCAAAGATAATGGCACTTAAGTTTATCGGATCTACTGCTGGAACATTAGCAGATGCAAGTGATGCTTTTTATTATGCTGTTAACAATGGGGCAAAAATAATCTCTAATAGCTGGATTATTGAAGAGTACAGCTATGTTATGAGGGATGCTGTAGACTATGCCTATTTTAATGACGTGATTGTAGTAGCAGCTGCTGGAAACGCCCATAGAGATAAGCCAGGGGTTCCTGCACTTTACGAAAAAGTTATTGCTGTATCTGCAACAGATTCAAATGACCAACTAGCTTCTTTCTCAAACTTTGGTTCTTGGATAGACTTAGCTGCTCCTGGAATGGATGTGCTTTCACTCAAGATTGGAACAGGCACAACAATAAAATCAGGCACTTCTATGGCATGCCCCCATGTAGCTGGTTTGGCTGCCCTGCTTTTATCATATAATTCAAAACTTAGCAATGAAGAAGTTATAGATATACTTAAAGATTCTGCAGATGATTTGGGATTTCCTGGAAAGGATTATTTATTTGGTTACGGCAGAATAAATGCGTATAAAGCACTTGTCAAAAGCACGGTTTTTATCAGCAACCCTTTGCCAAATAAATTTTTAAGAGGTGAGGTAAATTTGATTGGAAGTGCATATTCACCTCTGAATTTTAATAATTATCAGATTTATTATGCGCCCGAGGATAAGCCTGAAAATATATCAACTATATGCTCTTCAACAGAGATGGTAGAAAATGGTTCTTTATGTTTATGGAATACTACCACTGCGCCAGAAGGCGAGATTGTATTAACATTGAAAGTCACTCTTACTGGAGGCGAAGAAATCGTAGATGAAGTTGAGGTGTCTGTAGACAATATTAATAATGCCCCTGAATTTAAATATCTTTATAATAGAGGTGTTGCTATAGATAACCTTTTAGAATTTAGGGTAGAGGCAGAAGACCCAGATAATCCTGAATTTCCAGAGGGGCAGCTTTTATATTTTGTGAGCAATTTGCCTCCACGGGCACAGTTCAACAATCAGACCTTTTTATGGCAGCCTTCTCAATCAGATGAAGATAGTTATAATATAACATTTATAGTAAGGGACAGTGAGCATATAGTTTATCATAATGTTAGTATAACTGTGGTTGATATTCAAACAATTCAAATAGCAGATGATTCTTCGCTTCAAAATTTTCCAGATATCTATAATGATAACGTTGTTTGGAATGATAAACGAACTGGAACTGATACTGTTTATATATATAATGTTTCTGCAGGAGAAGAAACTTCCATAATTTCTGGAAGAGATGCAGATATTTATGAAGACAAAATTGTGTATACAAAGAATACGAATGGAAATTTTGATATATATATGTATGATTTGTCCACTGGTTTAGAAACTCAAATAACTTCTGATGCCAATATACAACAAAGATCAGTGATTTATGGTGATAAAATTATCTGGGAAGACCGGAGAAGTGCAAATTTTGATATTTATATGCATGATTTGTCTACTGGTTTAGAAACTCAGATAAATAATGATTCTGAAGAGCAGGGAAATCTTGAAATAGATCAAAACAAGATTGTATGGTTAAAATATTTCAATGAAGGTACTTTATTAAGATCCGAGGGCGTTTACATGTATGATATTTTGACAGGAGAAGAAACTCTTATATCAAGCGCTCCATTAGGCTGGAAAATAGAGAAATATTCTGATATGATCAATCCATCTATATATGGGGATAAGATTGTCTGGAATGACAAGCGCAGTGGCAATAACAATATCTATATTTACGACCTGGCTGCATTAGAAGAAACTCAAATCACTCCATATCCTGGAGAAGAATACCACCCTGTTATTCATGAGGGAAGGGTTGTGTATATCATGGACAATGATATATATGTGTACGACATTTCTGCTTATTCAGAAACAAGAATAACCTATGATGCCCAATACAAATCAGATGCGCATATTTATGGAAATAGGATTGTATGGACAGATGCAAAGGGCGTGAATATGGCTGTGTTGACAACTAGAACTTGTTCAAATGGAACAAGTTTTGGACAATGCTCTGCAACAAAGCCAAAATTCTGCGATAACGGAACACTGATTGATGATTGTTCTGTTTGTGGATGTTCAAGTGGAAATTGTCTTGCAAATGGAAGCTGTGCATCTCGCTTCAAATCTGAAGGATGGTATTCATGGGCAAAGGATTCAAGCAATTCGAGAATTGCTGATGACTCGGTTGTGCCTCCTTTTAGTTTGAAGTGGAGTGCAATTTATCCGGGTACTGATACGAATTCTTATCTTCATCTTACAAGACTGCTCTATCAGGATGGAAGATTATTTGTTGTGATGGCAAGACATCAAATGAGTAATCAGGGGGCAGGAGTTACTGCTTATAATGCGACAACAGGGAACTTGTTATGGAACAGAAGAATCGGTGGCGTAAAGGGCAACATTGGTTTGTTTGTTTTGAGTAATGGCTATGTCTGGGGAGGACTTGATCATAATGGGCAATTATCTGCCAGTGTGGAAACAGGTGAATCAGCAGGAGGCGGCGCAAGAGACAGTTATGCAAATGCAGATGAGTCTGGTGTTTATTCAAATGGAATTCCTTGCACTGACTGCACAACAATAAAATTAGAGCCATTGGTTCCTATTTTCAAACCAAGATATAAAGTTGTTAATGACAGCATGTTTGGAAATGCGGTTAGGTTTCCACCTTATCCGGGATATAGTTTCCAGTCAAGAGATTATTTGAATGTTGGTAATGGGCTTAATCCTGGAAGCAGTAACTGGACTGCAATGCTTTGGTTCAAGTGGGATGGTTCTGCTGGAGAGAATACTTTATTTGTCAAGGGAGAAAACTCTGATTCTTCTAATACCCTTTATAGGGGGGGGATTAATGGAGGGAAAATATATTATACTCTAAAATCTGATGAGGCATATTCATCAGGCAAGCAATACGGTTCAGGAAGTTTCAACTGCTCAAAGAATGAGTGGTGTCATTTTGCTTTGACCTATGATCATCAGTATCAGAGGATGTACAAGAATGGAGAGCTTGTATTTGAGCAGAATAGGACAGGTGATATTGGAAGCAATAATAAGAGTGTTTACATTGGAGGATTCAGGGAAATCAGCAGTTATGGCGGAGCAATTGACGAGTTCGCGATGTTTAACAGAGCATTGTCTGAAGAAGAAATTCAGGAGAAAATGAGTTCAGAGATTGTCCCTGATTCTTCAACTCAGGTTTTGCTGCATTTTAATAATGATTCTGCTTATGGTGAGAATGATGAATTTTTCTATGATTATTCTGGAAATGGAAACAATGCCTTTTACAATGGGCATGTTAATTTTTATGCTCTGTGGAGTTATTCAATCAGCAGTACTTATACTGGTGTTCCTTCTTCTTGGTATGGTGGAGATGGAGGACTTGGGCAGT
>CAZWEB010000041.1:5751-8339 GCA_964632115.1 Candidatus Woesearchaeota archaeon | reverse complement strand
AATAACAATCAGCCTGCCTGTAAATTCTGTTTTATTTGGAGAAATGAATATGACTGATTCTTCTAATACTACAAATGGAAGTCCTGCTCCTTTAATATTAAGAAATGATGGAAACACAAATATTAATATCTCTATTAACTTTACCCATTTATGGGATAATGTAGAAAATCCAAGCAATTACTTCCAGTTCAAAATAAGAAATAATAGTCTGGGGTGTTATATCCCAACAAATACTCAAACAGCCTGGGCGCAGGCAACTGCTCCGGGGATAACAGGGCAGGCAATAAATCAATTAAACTTTACTTCAGGATATCAAACAGGATGCAATAATATTTCAGTAGATGTATTAGTTGAAGTTCCTGCAGAAGAGTCTCCTGGAGACAAATCATCAATTATCACTTTTATATCAAGTTTAGGAGAGCCAAAGACAAATTAAAATGAAAAATATAAAAAGATTAAGACAAACAAAACCAAGACAAAAGATACTCACAAGAAAGACATTGCTAATTGAAATTTCAAAATATTATAGTTATGGTTTTGGTAATTCAAAAAGTTTTGAAAGAGTAATAGATTTTAAATTAAATATTGGGAGTAATATTTTGCTCTGAATTTGAAAAAATGAATAAACACATAAAAATAATAGCAATTCAGGCAGTTTTCCTAATTGTGGTTCTTGTTGGATTGTATTTTATTTATCCAAAAGCAAGCATGGAATTGCAGGGAAACAGCGTTAATCTCAAATCAATTAATGCCCATGTAATTGTTTTGTCTGAAAATCCTGATTTTTCAAATCCAAGATATTTGGAGATTAATGAGGGAGAAAATATTTCATTTAATTTGAATCCAGGAACTTACTATTGGAAATCAGACAATGGGATGATTCAAGGAATGAAAAATAAATTTACAATTGAATCAGAAGTTGGGCTTGGAATTAATAGAGAAAATGAAACCGGAGAGTCTGATTTAGTAAATATAGGAAATGTTAAAATAAATGTCACAAAAAGCAAAGAGGGTGTGATGGTGGGGCATATTATACTCGAACCAGAAGAATCAGAAAAAATAGAAAATACTAATGAAGAATATGTCGGGAGGCAAAATGAATAAATTAATAATACAATGCGAGAACCTTAATTTGAATAGATGGAGATATGACAAAATAATTTCTATACTCGGAGTTCTAATGTTAATTATGGCATTTATGTTATTAATTCCAAAAGCAGATGCTTTAGGAATAACTCCTGGAAGAACTACCCTTGATTACGAAGCAGGAGCTGAAAGAGATATTGCATTTTCAATAGTTAACAATGAGCATAAAAATATGCAAGTTTTGCTGATGGTTCAGGGAGAATTAAATGAATCTATAACTTTCTATGAAAACATGATTGAATTTCTCCCAAGCGAAGAGAGCAAATCATTAAGATACAAGATTAAACTTCCTGATAAAATTTCAAAACAGGCTGGATTGCACACCGCTGAAATTGTTGCAATGGAAATTCCTAGAGCAAATGCTCAGGGGACTTATGTTGGAGCAACAATAGCAGTAATTTCGCAAGTACATGTTAATGTTCCTTGTCCTGGAAAATGCATAGAATCTGATTTGAATGTTCTGGATGCAGAGCAAAATTCAACAGCGACTTTTATTGTTCCTGTGATTAACAGAGGACAGCTCGGAATAGGAAATGCAAGAGCAATAATTGATATTTATACTTCTTTGAATGAAAAAATAATAACAATAGAAACAGATACCTGGCCTATCGATGCTGGAAAAAGAACAGAATTATCTGGAAAATGGCAGGTAGATGTTCCCTCTGGAAGTTATTTAGCCAAGGTAACTGTATTTTACGACGGAGAAAGCAAGAGTTTTGAAAAACAATTTTCAGTTGGAACTCAGACATTGAGCCTAGAAAGCATTCTTGTAAATGACTTTACATTAGGGGAAATTGCAAAATTGCAGATTTTAGTGGAAAATAGATGGAACCAGGAATTAAAAGATGTTTACGCAAACCTGCTTGTTTATAATCATGAAAGTCAGGTAATGGCAGATGTTAAATCTTCAAGTGAAAGTGTTCCGGCCTTAACTAAAAAAGAATTAATTGCATACTGGGACACGGTAGGAGTTAAAGAAGGAGAGTATAATGGAAAATTAATGGTGAAATACGGGCAAAAATCTGCTGACAAAAACCTGATACTTGAGATTACAGAAGACAGCTTAAATATTGTTGGCCTTGGTTTTGCCATAACTCCAAAGCCTGGTGGAATAAGCATAACCACAATACTCTTTGTCTTAGTAATAATCCTATTAATTGCAAATCTCTCCTGGTTTATATTTTTCAGAAAATTTTTAAGTAAAAGAACAAAAGGCAAGGGCACTGGATTGATAAAAGTTCACAACTAATTCAGTTTAGTAAAGAAAAGGGTATTGTGCTCTCAGAAGATTAAATCATATTTTTATTGAAAAAGAGTAATAAAAATACAATATCAAAAAATAAAAACATTTATAAAGATAATATTCTTATTTAATTTTATAAACTAGTTAAATAAAAAGAGAGGAAAAAAGAGAAAAATGGCTTCAGAGAAATTTATTGTGA